>DAOUPA010000005.1 GCA_030626405.1 Planctomicrobium sp. | reverse complement strand
CGTTTGACCGGCGAAGTCGTGGTTCCATTGCTCGTCAGTTTCAGCACTGATGCTTGCGTAAGCAACCCGCCGTAAGGACTCCAGTCAGGTAACTCGACTCGACGCATTGTCGAGCCACTCTGACGAGGCAACCCGTAATGGGCAGCCAGCCGATCATTGACATAGGTGAAATCAGAATCAATCAGTGTGGTCGCAGTCAGGTTGTCCCGGACCATAGTGGCAAAGAAGACGCGGGTTTCACGCTCCATGGAATCGACGAGGTAATCGTCTTTTCGATATTCAGGGTAGAGTCGGACATCTGGAATATCGCGTCGTAACTCACGCAGATCGAGCCATTGATTCGTGAAGTTCTCAACGAACCGGTCAAAGCGAGCATTAGCGATGAGGCGATCAATTTCCGCGTGTAGCACTTCAGGTTGAGCGAGACTGCCATCGGCGGCTTTCTCTCGGAGTCCCTTGTCGGGATGCGAATTCCAGAGGAAATGAGAAAGACGCGAGGCCAGTGAAAAAGTATTTGCTTGAGGCTCAGTCAGGTACAGGAAATGACCGGAACAGAGAAAGGCTTGATACCCTTTTAACATCGCCTCGGAGAAGGAGCCGCCCTCATCGAGCTTTGCAAAGATGAGATTCAAAAAAACAGCGTGAGCTTCTTCTGGAACCGGACGTTTTGCAGCACGTTTGACGAACTGACGAAAGAATCGTTCGGCGTCTGCCTTGGGATGCTCCGAAACGACATCGACCGCCAACGAACTGCTTTCCTGCGATAATCGAATCGGCAGATCCCCTAACAGGATTCGATGCGAATTTGGCGGCCAAATTTCCGGCGTCAAGGGACCAGAGACTTCCAACCATTGAAACGCTGCCCCACGATGACCATCGGGAGGCATCGGTGGATAGTCGTAAAAGAAGCCACCGTCAGTACGAATGAACGGGACTGGCAACCCAAGCAAACTGTATTCAAAAGTCTCACCTGCTTTGAGCAAGATGGTCGTCTCGAACACTTTTTCCTCGGGCTGGAGATCAATCCAACCTCCTGTCTCTCTCACATCGCCTGAGACATCTGCTCCCGATGGTTTTCTTGCTCGAAAACTCATCGGTTGAGGATCGTACGCTGGCACCAGTCGGTAACCAGGTAATTGCCTCACTGCTCGCCCGGAGAAACGCACGCGGTACTCACCATCATGTTTCGCTCTGAATCCTTTCGGGTAACCGTAGTAGGGCCACGTTGCTGAGCGAAACAGTGCGAGTTCAAGTTGCGAGTCCTGCCGCTCTTCCGGAGTCATCTTCCCGATGTCGGCGCCTGAAATTGGCACCATCCATCCGCCCTTGGCGAAGAACATCGCCTCGCGTCCGCCAAAGGTGCTGGTTGCCGGAAACAGATCGGTCCCCGTGAATCGTCGAGAGTCGAATTTCGGTGGATTCATACCGCTTGCAACTGCTTTGTGCAGGGCTGATTCGGTCGCGTCGAGATAACCAGCTAACTGCACCCGGGACATGTCGAGCAGTTCAGCCACTTTCGTAAAACCGTGGGCGTGCCGATCCTCCGGCAAACGATCGGCAACATCAAGATGCGGCAGTTGCAACAGATCACGCAGGTTGTCCTGGAATTCGGTTTGAGTCAGGCGACGAAGCGGCCCGCGACCAAGTACTCGTGTTTGCTCCCGTTCAACCTGGCGAATCGACTCTCCCAATGCGTTCAGTAATTTCGTCCGCTCAGCATCCGGGAGCGCCACTTTGTCTGGAGGCATTTCGCCAGCGGCAATGCGATCATAAATCTGCACCCATCGCTCCCGCACATCATTATCGACGAGTTTCCAGGGTACGCGATCGAGATCCAAATCACCTTCTGCCGTTTCATCGCTATGGCAATCGAAGCAGACTTGTTTGAGAAGAGTTTTGACGACTGCGCCAGCAACCTGTTCGTCCGCCATGATGGTCTGAGACGACGTCATAAATATCGCAAAAAGAATCACCGATGTACTCTTTTGTAATTTCATTCAAGTTCTCGTTCCAGACAAACTCTCCAATGTTGAATCAGCCACTGTCTTATGTGGTGATTCAATCCATCGACACTCGTTAAGAATAGGATTTTCTATCATCCTGATCACGACTACTATTTTCATTGAAGTTTCAGGCGGAAGCGTTTTGGGAATGCACCTCACCGATATTGTGCAACAGGCTCGACACATCCGTGTCGATCATAGCACGACTCGCGATCAAAGTGCCGACCGAGGTAACAAGATGTGATATATCTACGCGAGGATTTCGTTGACAATACTTCCGTGGACATCGGTGAGGCGGAAGTTTCGACCGATGTGCTGATAGGTCAGTCGCTCGTGATTGATACCTAACAGATGGAGAATCGTGGCGTGCAGATCATGCACATGAACCTTGCCATTCACGGCGCGGAAACCGTATTCGTCGGTCTCGCCGTGGACATAGCCCGCTTTGACTCCTCCGCCCGCCATCCAGGCGGTAAATCCTCGCCGGTTATGATCACGCCCCACTTCGCTGCCAGCAGAGTCTCCCTGGCTGAATGGTGTACGACCGAATTCACCAGACCAGACAACCAATGTGTCATCAAGTAATCCGCGCTGTTTAAGGTCCGTCAGTAACCCCGCAATCGGTTTGTCTGAAATTTTCAATTGCTTAGGTAAACCAGTCGCAATTGCACCGTGGTGATCCCAACCATTCATCGAGACTTGAATAAAACGGACGCCTGCTTCCGCAAAGCGACGTGCCAGCAAGCACTGACGGGCGAATTGATCCGTAGGGGCTTCGCCGATTCCGTAGAGGTCTTTGATTGTTTTCGATTCTTTGGATAGATCGACAAGTTTTGGTGTTTCTGTTTGCATCCGAAATGCAAGTTCGAACGATTCGATCACGCCTTCCATTTGCTGATCTTCGATCAAACGCGAAAGCTTTCGGCGGTTCATTGCCTGAATCAAATCGATTCGATCCCGTTGCATTTCGAGAGAGATGTTCGGGTCGGTTAAGTGGCGTATTGGAGCACTCTTCGGATTGATTCCGACCTCTTGAATCGGTGTTCCCTGGTGAATCGCTGGCAGAAATCCACTGCTATAATTTGCCTGACCTTCGGCAGGAAGAATCGTGAGGTAAGAAGGAAGTTTCTCGTTTTCGGTTCCCAATCCATAGGACAACCACGCGCCCATCGACGGCAAACGATCATTGAGAGAGCCTCGGTGCAGCAAATTCGTCGCCAGCGGATGGTTAAGACTGTCAGTCTCGACCGCACGTAGCACGCATAACTCATCAGCAACCCGAGCCGTGTGTGGCATGAGATCGGTCATGTACAAACCCGATTCACCCTGATGGCTGAATGACGTCACTGGCCCTAAAAGTCGCGTGTTTTCCAGTCCGACCGATGCTTCTGTCTCCGGCAAAGAAAATGGTAAAGGCTTGCCGTGGTCTTTCTTCAAGCGGGATTTGTAATCAAACATATCCATTTGCGATGGACCGCCAGACATAAATAAAAAGATGGCACGCTTTGCCCGTGGCTGGTGGTGCGGTCTGTTGTTGTCAAACACATTGGCAGCCACCGCTTGCTCGGCGCTGATCGCCTCCAATGCCAGCGCACCAAATCCACACGCTGAGGCTTGCAATAATTGTCGACGAGAGAACATGCCCACTCACCTACTCCTTAAACAAAAAATCGTTGGAAGCAAACAAGGCTTGGCAAAATTCAGACCAAGCTTCAAGCCGAACGTTGTCGGCAGAATTTGAAGAGGCAGCACGTCTTTTCTCATATTGATTCACGAAGTGGATTGCTTCTTGTACCTCAATATCTTCAGCCGGTCGGTTAAGTAACAGCAAGTACAATTGCCTCAAGTGTAACTCTTCCCGAGAGGAATTAGCAGCGAGAGTTTCTCCTTCTCGAACAAACAGTCGTTCGGCAGTGAGCTTTGCTTGTTCTTTAACGAACGGCGCGTTCATCATGTATAAAGCCTGCGTCGCGACGGTCTTTTCGACTCGCCGTCCGGTAATTTCGTTGGGGTGAGGGAAATCGAAAACGCTCAGGATTTCTAACATTCCGGTCGGTCGATCTCGCAGCAACGGCAGGTAAACGGAACGCCGATTGACAATGTGGTCAGGACTTTTATTGCTGGTATAAGCGACCGGGTTCACTTTGTCGTCAATGCCCGAAAGATTTGCAGGAATCCTCAACCCCAGTGAGGGTCCGCCGCGCGAGTCATCGAGCTTACCGCTGATTGCCTGCATCCCGTCGCGAATTGACTCGGCTGTGAGCCGTCGACGGTTCATTCGCCACAACCACCGATTGTCAGGATCATTTTTTGCCGCGACAGGATGATGCTGACTCGACATTCGGTAGGTGCTTGAGAGAACAAGTTCACGAATTTGAGACTTGAGTGACCAATGATGGTCATCTCGAAATCGGATCGCCAGATAATCGAGCAATTCCGGATGACTCGGCTGGTCACCATGAATTCCAACATAATCAACGGATCGCACCAAGCCCGTCCCAAACAATTGGGACCAAATGCGGTTGACAAGAACCCTCGGCGTGACCGGATTCTGCTTGCTTGCGAGCCATTCGGCTAACTCTTTGCGCCCACTTGTTCCTTGAGGGATCTCCGGAAATGGATGGTCCTCAACGGCGGAGAGAGCACCTCTCGGCACAGCATCACCACGCGTTCGAAAGTTGCCGCGAATGTAGATCGAAGTATCTTCTGGCGTCGGGATATCTTGTACTGCAAGTGCTTTCGAAACTCCTGGACGAACGTACTCCAATAACTTGATTTGCCTGGCAAGCGATTCCACTTCTTTATTGATTTCCGCAACACGTGGAATCTCAGATTTTTCTGTGTTTCCACTGAATATCTGGAGTGCAATATTTGGCTGATCTTGCTTGCCAGACAGATTGACTGCATGTGAATGATTGATTCCGCTGCCAACCCACTTAGAAAACGAACCTGCGGCATAGACTGGCAATTGCGTTTGGTTTTGCACGCCCGGTGTGCCACTGATCTGATACTCATCAAAATTTTCAGTGAAAATAGCTTGCGAAGCTTCTGTTTCAATCACTTTTAAATCGTCAACTGCTCCACCGAATCTGCCACTATGAAGATGGCTGGCAGTCACGTGCAGCCTAACATCACCCGATCCGTCCCCGGTGTACGTGAAAGAACCCTTACTGAGTTGTTGAGCGTCTGGCTTGCTGGACCAGGCACCCGGTTGATGAACGTGATAATTCAGAACGGTCTCGTCCTTCCGTAAAATTTGGATGAGTATTCCGTCCTGTTTGTCAGTTGCCTGAGACGCGGCAGCCCAAACAGAAGGACCAGCTGCAAATGAGACACGGTACTCCTTGCCAGCTTGATTCGCCGCGATTCCAGATTCAAGAGTCAGTCCGTTTCCAGTTTTGCTGACGACTTTCTTGCGATATTTCTCTGCCGCCTGTTGATTGAAGAATTCCTCCAATTCTGTTTCCAGGGCTTTCTTTTGTTGCTTGATCTTCGTGAGTGTTTGTTCCAGTTCTGCAAGTGCCTGATCTCCTTGTATCTCTGGAAGTTCTCGGGTCACAATCCGACTCCAGACTCCACGCCCATCGAATCGCGTCGTCAGCGTGCTGTGAAATATGCCCGCCATTGCGTAGTAGTCGCGCGTTGGAATCGGATCGAATTTGTGATCATGACACCGCGCACAGCGAACGGACATCCCCAGAAACGTTCGGCTGATTTTGTCGATTTGATGGTCGATTACATCAGCGTGCAATTGTTCCTTCACATAATTTTGTAATGTCCAAGGGCCAATGGCGAGATAGCCTGTCGCAATGATTTGTTCTCGCTGTTGCTGAACCGTGTTGTACGGCAACAGGTCGCCAGCAATTTGTTCGTGAATGAACCGGTCAAACGGTTTGTCACTATTCAAGGCATCAATGACGTAATCGCGGTATCGCCATGCTCCTTGAATGAGGACATTCCCTTGGTCGTCAGCCAGATCGGCAAAACAAGTTAAATCTAACCAATGCCGCGCCCACCGGTCTCCAAATCCAGGAGAAGCAAGCAGTCGGTCAACCACTTTTTCGAAGGCATCTTCGTCGGGATCGTTGATAAACGATTCGATTTCATTTGCCGTGGGAGGTAAGCCTGTGAGGTCGAACGTCACGCGACGAAGAAGTGTGTAACGTTTGGCAGGGGCAACCGGTGTCAGCTTCAAGTTTTCGAGCTTCGCTAATACGAACCTGTCGATGCCGCCTTGAATCCAACGCTTGTTCTTAACGACTGGAAACTCTGGACGATGCAGCGGTCGAAGTACCCAAAGGTCATCCGGAGATGCCGCTAAGGTCTTTGCCGTTTTCGTAGCTTTTGGCTTGCGTGGATCGGGAGCGCCCATCTTCACCCAGCGGCGGAAATCGGCGATGACTTTCTCCGGCAGCTTTCCATCGGGAGGCATATCGTAGAGTTCGCCAGTATATTCGAGTGTTTCGAGCAGGTAACCTTCATCAACTTTCCCAGGCACAACGCCTGGACCGCTATCACCACCTGTTCGAATCGCTCGCCGGTCATCCAGTCGAAAACCGCCCTGCACTTCCTTGCTGTTTTCGGAATGACATTTGTAGCAGTGCTCGATGAGCACAGGTCGAATTCGCTGCTCAAAGAATTCAATCCCCTTGGCATCAGTTGTAGTAACATGGTTTTGATCTTCCCCTATTGAAGCGGTCGAGAATGCGAGCATCGCAATTGCAAACGCACCTCCCGCAAGAGACCAGTCAATCCAAAAAGAATCATTGCAGCACATTCTTTTCTTATTACTGAAAATGCCTTTCATCCCTTCTGGTTGATCGTGAGAAGTATCGGTAACGACAATGACACTTTACATGATTTTTAACATGCATAGTAGCCAGGATGGCCTGTCTCAACACGAAATTGAAATTAGAAGGGCATCCCCGTTTAAAAATCAGTTTTGAGACGAGGCCCGGAATGCCTCTTTACAGTAGGCTCGATAGTTCCCCTTTGAGTTGATCGAGACGCCTGTTCATTTCAGCGATGGCTTGCTGGTGTCCGGAGATGTCGGTGCTTCCTGCGCGAAGCCGGTCGAGCACGAGTGCTTCGTGCTTGAGATACTCGGAGCAGGCATATGGAACGAGATGGGCAATTTCGAGTGGAATCGTTGTGACGCCGTTGCAATCACCGTGCAGTAGGTCACCGGGGTAGATGGTGATGCCACCTACGTGAACCGGTACGTTGATGGATTCGGTGTGACAATGACCATGACCGCAAATTGTCCCGTTGCTGAAGCAAGGGAAGTCGAGAGCGCGGACGTTGTCCAAGTCACGAGCGGCTCCCGACGTAATGAGACCGACGGCACCAAATGTTTTGTACGTCAGGCACATGCCGTCCCCAAACGTTGCCCCTGCTGGCGGATCATCAAGATCCTGAAATACGACGACAGCCGGTGCAGGTAAATCTGCGAACGATTCAAGCAGTTGAGATGAAAGATTGGAATTACTTTCGAGCGCGTGAGCAGGCGCGGCTGAACGGAAAGTCGCAGTGGCTGCATAGCCAACCATGGGAGACAGGTCTGCGAAGCAGGCGGCAATCCTTCGATCCATGTAACCGGCGCTTGGCGAACGAATCTTGAACAACTCGATGGCGTTGCAAATCGTGGGTGTGTCGAAACGTTGTAATGCGGCGAGGTCGGGGATTGTCGATGGTTCAGGGCGAGGGGGCATGGTTGGTCTCAACGAGGTTGGTTGACACTTAAAATTCAATTAAATAGTATTTAATTACATGATATTCGTCAACAACGTGTTGATGTTGAGATACCACTGACTTAAATGGCATGAATGCGACGGAGGCTGTGCCTTCCGTAAACCAGCCTTGGATACGAATTTCCTCATCGAATTCAATTTGATCAACTCATCAACCGCAGATTCGATGATGCCTGACCCCGAGCTAAACAGGGAAACCGGAGTGATAAAATCTTCCTTCGAATCAGCCGTGCTACGAGCTAAGGGAACAGTCAGCTCATTGGCTTTCGTGGTTTTGGCGGTGTTGCTGTTGTCTCTGCTTTCACTCTGTCGGTCGTCGGCTGCCGCAGAGCATGTCGCGACAGCCGCTGTTGCGCGAGCGGGTGACGGGACCTACTTCTATCTCACGGCGGATGACGGCAGGGTGCGACTGTTTCCTGGTATTCCAATGGCAGATTCGCTGGATGTTTCACTCAGCGACGGAGTGACTCTTGTTGGTGCGAGCGGAGTGTTGCAACTCGCCGAGGCGCAGTCGAGCGCGACAATGGAGATCACGGTAGAGGATGTGTTGATGATCACTTGGGCGCAGGGTGATAAGACATACCTCAGCTCATGTTCGCTCGAAGGCGACGCCAAACGGTCTGAGTCGCGTCAGTTCTATTCGGATCCCATTGAATTGGGTTCCGGGTTCCCGTCAGCCTCGGCTTTAAATCGACGGGGTGGCGAACCGGTCTTCGTCGGCTCTTCGCAGTCACAGGGCGGAACGATTTGGGTCGCACGCCAAAAGGACAACTCCTGGACATATGAGGAAATCTGCCACGAACAAGGTGAAACAGATCCGCAGGTTTGTGTTTCGGAACTCGGAGTTGTGCATGTCGTCTGGCGCGACAGAAAAGGGATCGTCTGGCATCTGGAGTCTGCTGATGGCGAACGCTGGTTGCGGAGCGGAGGGACCAGCCGACATCCGGAGTCCATCGGTGTAGCGGCGGCTCGTCCATCACTCTTGTGTGCCCGACATCAGTTACTGATTGCGATGCCGGTAGAACATGGACAAATCGAGTATTCGCTCTACACCGGTCAGAGTTGGGAAAAGAACCTTCCGCTGACAGCGCGAGATTCGCGATGGGAAGTTGACCGTCTCTCTGGCCCACAAATGCTGCTGGATGGAAACGGAATTCCGTGGCTGTTCTTTATCAACACGACCGGCAAACGAGAGTACGTCTACTACACGCGCTGGCTCGGTTTTGGCTGGGACACAATTCGCGAAGGTCGGGGGATGTTTCATATCTCTGAAAACTTCGAAGACAACTTGGCGCCCGTTAAAAAACTCGTTGTGCAGTCGCATGTTGAATCTGGTCATGAAGAGTTCAGCGTCCTCTTAATAAATAAAAATGTCCCTCGCCCTTTGCGTGCCTATCGGTTCGCAACTTCCTCTCCGGTTGCCCGTCCTGGCACAGATGTATTATTCCTCGACATGCTTGATGTGGGACGGTCGCTCTGGACGGAGCAGGTCATGCAAACGGCGCACAAACACCCGGGAAACCCACTCTTACGTCCCAGCGGTGACGATAAAACACTTGATTCTCACCGAGTGTTCAATGGTGGAGTCGTATTACAGGACGATGGCATTTTCAAAGCGTGGTACGGGGCAAGCAATCCGTTCGCGGAGGATTGGTTCAAAGAGACAGACGGAGTCCCAGGCTGGAAGCGATTACTCCGCCTGTGCTACGCCACTTCCAAAGATGGCATCACCTGGGAAAAACCTACGCTCGGCCTTCACGAATTCAAAGGCAGTAAGCAGAACAATGCACTCGGTCTTGGCTATGACCTCAGCATGGAATTGCGTCACTTTCATGGCCCGTTCAACGTGATGCTTAATCCTGATCAAACCCAGACGTCTCGCAAGTATCTGAGTGTTCCACCTGGGTTTGCTTCAGAGGACGGATTGAGTTGGCGAAAGGAGCCGATCACGTTTCATCGCCCTGGACCTGAACCGAAGTGGGTGGACTACCACTCGGTGGTCTACGACCCGGTCGCTCCAGCGTCTCGGCGATGGAAAGCCTACGGTTGCATGTGTCCGAATCTCGATGAACCCCCAGTACGACGCACCATTTGCTACGCCTACAGTGCCGATGGTCTGTCATGGACCGAGCATCCGCAGAATCCCATTTTTCAAGCCGAAACTGGCGGCTCCTGGGACAAAGTTCACGACATTGCCGTCTGCAAGTACAAGGGGCGGTATGTGATGCTTTACCAAACCGGCAACGGCTACGAGCAGCATCTGGAACTTGCTGTCAGCCGCGATGGCGAACATTTCGTTCGCGTTCACGACGGACAAGCAATCATTGAACAGGGAAAGGGCGATGCCTTTGACCGGGGCCTGTTCCTGCCAGTCAAACCTATGGTGATGGAGAACGAAATTCGCTTGTATTACGGTGCTGCCGATTATCAATCTCCGGACGATCCACCGTTTGAGTTCAAGCGATGGAAAGAAACAAAGATGCAGTTGGGCCTGGCGACACTGCCGACCGATGGCTGGACTTACATCCGAAACATTGCGGGAAAGCACGTTGGCTACGTAACGACCGTTCCGATGAAGGTCGAAGATCTTCACGAATGCGTCCTCACACTCAACACTCAAACTGATGACGGTGGGTACCTGCTTGCTGAACTGCTTGATGGTCAAAGCGACGATGTGATTGGAGGATATGAATTAGACAGTTGCGACAAGATCGATATGTCAGGCGCGCAGCAGGTTGTTTCCTGGAAAGGCAAGTCAGGCCTCGGAAATGTGAAGACGAAAAGTGTTCGCGTTCGCATCATCTTTCGAGGGAAAGGAGACGGACTGCGTCTCTATTCAATGGGGTTTCGTCGACAGGAGAACGCGACATCTCCCGAGGCGTTTCGGGCTGACAAGCGTCTCGTCGAGGAGTCGCTCGTCTACTCGTCCAGTGTGTCGCACCTGAAACCACTCAAAGCGTGGACAGCGTTTCGACCTGACGGCAATCCCAAACCGGTGGTTGTCATGCTACATGGGTTCGGCGAGCCGATTCTACGACATGGCGGACGGCGGATGCTCGGCACCGCACGTCACTTTGCTTTGCGAGATTTGTTTGCGATTTCCGTGGACTTGCGTGGTCGTGAAGAGTCTGCGGGACAACGCGATGACGGCGGATTGGAAGTCATGGATATCTACGATGCCGTTCAAGCCGCATTGCAAAAACATCCGAACGAAATCGATGCGTCGTGCATCAACATGACAGGAGGCAGCGGTGGTGGCGGGAATACATTTTCTGCCGTCACTCGCATGCCTGATCTGTTTAGCAATGCGACTGCGTTTTTCGGAATCACCGACTATGGTCATTGGGCGAACACGAGTTACAAAGGGGTTTTGGAGCCTAACATTGGTGGGACACCAGCGCAAGTTCCTGATCGCTACAGTGCGAGAAATAGTCTGCTGGGCGTGATTAACAACGCCTACACGAACTTCCATTTCTTCTGGGATGAAAAAGAGACGATTTGTCCGCCTTGGATGGACACCGAGTATCGTCGCCTTGCACAAGAACTCGGCTACAAGAATATCACCGCTCACGAAAGTAAAGAATCAGACGCGGTTCGCTGGTTGCATACAGGATTTGACCGCGCGACGGCAATTGAGTCAGAGCGAATCTGCATGCCGCTGTTTATCGAACGAAACAACCCGGCTCCAAAGTTAGCTCCTTCAGGTCAGTTCATGATTTTGGGCTACCTGATGACCAAACGTTTCCGGACGCTGTTCGGACAAGGCAACAACGCAGTCGTACAACTTGATTATGTGCTGGTCCAGCACGAGTATCGATTCGCATTCCAACTCAAAACTTCTGATCCGTCCGTTCGTGGGTGGTTACGAATTACGGACCGAATGGCATCCGACGTCGCAAACGTTTTCCAGAACCAGAAGCCACATGCGTGGGAAGCGACGCCGGATGGGCACGTGTTGATTCGTGATGTCGACCCTCGAGCAACAGTGACCGTCCAATTCAAGCGAGCAGAATAGACCGTACATATGACTGCGAAGACCACGATTCAACGGACACAGTCCGGAGACCTTGCTGAACGATTGCGTGAGCGCATTCAATCGTCACGGTTAACCGATGGCGAGTTTTTTATGACCGAAGCAGAGCTTGCCGAGGAATATGACGTTTCGCGAACTGTCGCGCGTGAGGCAGTCGGACGACTGGTCGCACTTGGATTACTGGAAGGTCGCAAACGCAAAGGATTGGTCGTTCGTCGACCCGATCCATTGCGATTGCTGGAACTCGGCTTGCCCTCGCTACTCGAATCACAGCAGGATATTTCGGAGTTGGCGAAGCTGCGGTACGTACTGGAAATGGGAGCCGTTGAGCTAGCTGTACGAAACGCAACAGATGAGCAAATCTCCAAGTTATGCGAATTGGCGGATGAACTCGAACGCTCTATCCGCAGCGGCGCGAATGACAAAACGGTTGAGTTGGACGTTGCTTTTCATTCGGTTCTGTTACAGATGACAGGCTCGAGTCTGGTCGCAGGCATGCAGCGCGTACTGGTGCAGTTCTTCGAGTCAGCTCAACTACGTTGGGCATCCGGCGAAGGAACTGATGATCGGGTCATTTGGGAGCATCAGGAACTGGCCGCGGCGATGCGCGACCGGGATCTGAATCAGGCCCGCGCGATGATTCAAATGCAGGCGCGTGCCTGGATGGTCAATGCAGAACCGAATGACGAGGAAGCCTGAATCATGAGTTGTCGTGTTCTGATTTTTGCCCATGTCCTCAGCGTCCTTTGGACTCCGCTGCTCCTTGCTCGTGATATTCATGTCGATCCGAAATCCGGCGACGATTCCTCGGTCAACGGTCCTGTCAAAACGATTCGTCAGGCAATTCGACTGGCGAGACCGGGTGACACGATCCATCTGCTCCCAATCGTTTATCGTGAGTCCGCCAACTTTTACGGCAAACGTGGTGAAGAGGGAAATCCGATCACACTCGACGGTCACGGGGCGACACTAGAAGGTTCTGATCCACTCGATCCCAAACAATGGCGCGAAGTGGAGTCAGGCCTGTTTCGTTGCGACGATCTCTTGCCCTACCTTGACGATGCCATCATCGGGCGTTGGTTTCTGCTTTGGAACGGTCGTATGAGTCACATGGGGCGTACTCTGAAAGGCCCCAGTGCTGCTCTCAAGCAATCTGGCGATCTTAAGCCTGGTGAATGGACCTTCGTGAAAGATGCCAAGCGGAAGATGCCAAAACGACTGCAAATCGCGGGTGCGTTTTATGTGAAGTTGCTGCCAGGGCAAGAGCTTGCCGATGCGAACATTTTCGTGCCGTCGCGTGCCGCGGGCGTACAGTTTGACGCCAGAGGTGAAAACAAAAACTCGCACCTCGTTATCCGCAACCTGACAAGCACTCATGTCTATAACGACGGGTTCAACATTCATGGCAACTGCGAGGACGTGCTGTTTGAGAACATCCGCGCAATCGAATGCGGTGATGATGGCATCAGCGCACATGAGTCGGCACAATATCGGGTGAATGGATTCGTCTCCATCGGCAATTCGACTGGCATCTGTGACACCGGTGCGAGCGAGACGAGCTACAACCGTGTCTTTATTCGCGACTGTCTGGGTTTCGACCTGTACTTTCTGAACACTGGAAGGCATTCGATCACCAACGCCGTTGTGCTTTCATCTGCGGTACACGCGCTACGTGTTGTCGGCGACGAACAGGTAGATCAGCCGTGCCGGTTGAAGATGGATAACGTTTACATTCGCCGCATCACCAACGAAAGCAATGTGCGTCTATACGACAATTCGGCTCTTGACGCTCGGCGGGTGACATTCCTTGGGCTAAACATCCTGGGTATTGGAGGCGAAGCACGGCTACACGACTCGATCATTGCCGGTGTCCCAGCGCTGACCAAGATTCCCGTGACCTACGATTACATCACAACGTTGACGAAGACGCGTGGCCCTCTGCGACCCGAAATTACTTTATGGCGAGGCATGCGGTGGACTGCTGACAGAAACCTCTATGACATTGCCAGTCTACGGAGCGATAATGCACGCTATTCCACAAAGATATTTTCCAAGTTTCAATTACAGACCGGGCAAGATGTTCACTCGCAGTGGGCAAATCTCACAGAGCACAACTCAAGTGCTGGTGCAGACCTCAAAGCATTGACGACCCTGCTGTCGCTGAATGCAAGCGACGTTTCCATTCACTCTGATTCTGCAACAACAAACGCCACCCCTGGCACGAAGGATAAAGAATGAATTTTACTCGATTGCAACGATCGCCTCAGTACTGTTCGCGGACAGCATGGTTGCTCACTTGCTCTCTGCTTTTTCTATTCACTTCGCCGTTGAATGCTCAGGATGCAGTCGGCGTTGAGCCAGAATCGCGCACACCAAAATCGGTGACTCGCGTCTCGGTTGCAGGTGGGCCAGCGGTGAACGAAGCAGTGCTCTTTTCTTTTGATGATCATGCGATTCCCTGGCGCGATAACATTCAATTGACGCTCGTCAGTGCGCAGAAGCATCCTGCGAATCCGGTCGTGCGCCGTGGGCCGAAAGGTGCGCCTGACCACGGCCATGCGATTCTCTACGGCAGCGTGTTGCGGATCGACGGGAAGTTTCGCATGTGGTATCTCGGAATGTTCGAGACCGAGATTAAAAGCGGACAGGCACCAGGCTGGTGGCGACCGATGTGTTACGCCGAAAGTGATGATGGAGTGAACTGGAGTAAACCCGAACTGGGTCTCGTTGAGTTCAACGGCGACCGCAAGAATAATATCTGCCTGATTGAGTCCACTGTCCCGTCACTGGCGAAAGTGAACGATTTTCTGTCTGTGATTTACGAGCCACACGATCCCGACCCGCAACGCCGTTTTAAGTGTGCCTACATCGCACATCCTACTTTTGACGACGTGCACGGCGGACGCAGTCGCATCGGTCCCAATGAAAATCGATGGTCGGCGTTTATCTGCGCCACGAGTGCCGATGGTTTGAGTTGGAAGGTTGTAGGAGATCGGCCCATGAACGCTGGTGGCGAGCGTTTCGAAGTTTCCAGTCTGTATCGCTTTGATGGTCGGTACTATGCCTCAGGGCAATTGCTTGCACCTTGGGCATGGCGAGCGAACGGCAGTGACATCGGTCGGGTGATGCTCACTTACCGCTCATCAGATTTCGAACATTGGTCGCGGGCCAAATCGCTGTCCTTCGCAAGACCAGGACAGCTGACATCCTCGCCTATCGCCGGGCAACAGACGCACATGGGTGCGGGAATGTGGAATCGAGGAAACGTCATCGTAGGGCTTTACGGAATGTGGCAGGACGCTGAGAAGAAGCCCGAAGACGGTAAATACTGGAATCAGGGCGTCGCTGTCGATCTGGGATTGATCACCAGTCATGATGGAATCCATTTCCGCGAGCCGGTGGCGGATCACAAAGTCATTGCCCGAGGCGAGAAGGGGCAATGGGACAGTATCGCGTTGCTGCAAGGGCACGCCTTTGCCAATGTGGGTGACAAGACCATGATGTGGTATTCACACTGGGACACGGGCGGAAAATTGCGAAACATGGAAATCGGTCTCGCCACAATGCGTCGAGACGGCTTCGGTTATCTTTCTCACAAAGTTCCCGAATCACCTGCGAGCTTCATGACATCGTCGTTTGAAGCTCAGGGAGCCACCAAGATGTTTCTCAACCTGGAAGGTGTTTCTGCAAACTCACCAGTCACAGTTGAATTGCTTGACGCATCCGACAATCCACTTCCCGGATTCTCAGGTGTGGATGCGGCTCGTGTCGTGACTTCTGGAACGTATGTTGAAATTGTGTGGTCGAGTCAGCGAACGAATCACTTGCCGGAAAATCGAAAGCTCTCAGTGAGAGTGAACTTTCCTGATGCGAGCGATATCAGAGTCTATGCCATGTACATCGGAGGCCGAGAGGGAGAGAACTGAACCAGATGAAACTGTCTTGTAGATTGTGTCTTCCATCGCTCTAACTCGGAAGTGTCAATCTCGCTACTCATAGATTCCGACTCAATTTGTATTAAAAGGTTATTCCCAATGCGAAACCATATCCTCGTTCTTACTCTGTTTGCCGTGCAACTTACGACAAATTGTCAGTTATCGATCGGTGCGGAAGGCGACGTCATCCACATCGGCAGTCGTCGCGAATTAATGGTTGACTATCATCTGATCGACAAGTTGGACAACGTTCGCCTGGTCCTCAATCGGCCGAGAGACGAAGGCATTACCTTGAATTTTGACAAGCCATGGGAAGGCCTTTTCTGTGGATACTGCACGGTGATCAAAGATGGCGATCTGTATCGACTCTACTATCGAGGCCGACCTGAAGAGGGAGCGGACGGTGATCCGATCGAAGTCTATTGCTACGCCGAATCCAATGACGGCATCGTGTGGACGAAACCAGAACTCGATCTCTTTAATGTTCGCGGCCACTCGAAGAACAACATCGTCCTGGCAGATGCGGCTCCGGTCACTCACAACTTCTGCCCGATGCTTGATACGCGTCCGGGAGTTCCAGCCGACCAACGTTTCAAGGCAATTGGAGGGACAATGACCAGTGGTCTGATTGCCATGGTTTCCGCCGATGGCATTCGTTGGAAAAAACTCCGTGAAGAAGCGGTAATCAAAACGAAAGAGGTCCCGTACAAATACATGTTTGACTCACAGAATCTCGCCTTCTGGTCCGCCGAGGAAAACAAGTACGTCTGCTACTTTCGAGTTTTTGAGGGCGGAATACGCCGCATCTGCCGATCAACCAGTGATGACTTCATCAATTGGTCTCAGCCAATCCTGATGGAGTATCGTCATCACGGCGGCGAAGCCCCAATCGAACATCTTTACACGAATCAGACACATCCATACTTCCGCGCCCCACACCTGTATGTTTCGATTGCAGCCCGATTTATGCCCGGACGGCAAGTGCTTACGGACGAACAAGCCAAAGCGATCGACGTGTCTCCGAAATATTTCAAGGACACTTCCGACGCTGTGCTGATGACTTCGCGAGGTGGTGGGTTCTACGACCGAACATTTCTCGGCGGATTTGTTCGTCCCGGCATTGGGGCAAGGAACTGGGTTTCGCGGACGAATTATCCGGCATTGAATGTTGTGCAAACCAGCCCTACGGAAATGTCGGTTTATCTCAATCAAGATTACGCTCAACCCACATCACATTTGCGAAGATACTCAATGCGTCTGGACGGGTTTGCTTCGGCGAAAGCGCTCTATGCTGGTGGAGAATTGGTCACTAAACCGCTGACATTCAAAGGACAGGAGCTGACCATCAACTTTGGGACTTCCGCAGCAGGCAGTGTTCGCGTTGAGATTCAAGATGTATCCGGCAACCCAATGCCTGGATTTTCACTGAACGAGGCCAACGAGCAAATCGGCAACGAGATCGAGCGGGTGGTCACATGGAAACAAGGAAGTGATCTCTCCTCTCTCTCTGGAAAGCCAGTTCGGTTGCGGTTTGTGATCAAGGACGCCGATCTCTACGCTTTCAAGTTCAACGAGTAGTTTTCAAACAGCGTTATGAGAATCTGGAAGACGATGAGAACAAGGACAGTCACATGACCATGAAAGCCTCGGCACATGATTCCGCAGACGACATCAACCCGTACGTCTGGGCAACGGTTGGTGACACGGATCTCGATCTGTTTGACCGGGGGCTCAAAAACTTTGTGCCGCCGGATGCGTTCGATGCGCACGCGCATCTCTGGCGTGTGACCGATCTTGGAACTCCCACACCGCTACTGGCTGCCGCGGGACCAGAAGAAGTCACGCGGGCGGTGTATGACGAACGCATGTCGATGTGGATGCCAAATCGCTGTCCGACCGGTGGCTTGTTTTTTCCCTTTCCGACTCGCGCGCTCGAGGTCGACGCGGCAAACCGATTTCTCGCTGACCAAGTGAAGACTGATCCAGGTTCTCGTGGGCTGATGATCGTCACACCGAAGCAGGATCCGGCGGACGTTGAGCGGCAAGTTGCGGCAGATGGTTTCGCGGGCTTCAAAGTTTACCACCTGTTTGCTGATCGGGATGAGACGTTGTTCGCACCGACGGAGGAGTTCATACCTGAATGGGCGTGGGAAATCGCAGACCGGCGTGGTTTGGTCATCATGCTGCACATGGTGTTGCCTCGGGCCCTTGCTGAACCTGCCAACCAGTCCTATATCCGTAATCACTGTCAACGATATCCCGGAGCAAAGCTGATTCTCGCTCATGCGGCCCGAGGTTTCTGTGGTCGCCACACGGTTGAAGGGATCGAGTCACTACGCGGGTTGGACAATGTCTTCTTTGACACCTCGGCTGTTTGCGAACCAGAAGCCTTCGAGGCCATTTTGAAAACGTTCGGGCCAACTCGCTTGTTCTTCGGGGCCGATTTTTGTGTGACCGAGATGCGTAGCCGTTGCGTCAACTTAGCCGACGGCTTTTTATGGCTCGACGAACTCAAACCGAATTTCAGTCGCTCGCGTTTCGCTAAGCCGACTTTGCTGGGCATTGAGTCTTTACTGGCACTCAAACAGGCATGTACCAACCAGCATTTGACCGATGGAGATGTGGAAGAGGTTTTCTGCCTCGGGGCGAGACGATTGCTCGACCTGCCGCTGCCGCGAAGCATGCCCGATGTGCAGGCGACTTACCGAGAAGCGAAAGAGATCATTCCCGGTGGGACGCAACTGCTCAGTAAACGACCGGAAATGTTCGCTCCCGACCAGTGGCCCGCTTACTATCGCGAGGCACGCGGCTGTGAGGTGATTGACATCGAAGGGCGACGTTTCATCGATATGAGTCTGGGCGGAATTTTGACGTGCATCCTCGGGTATAGCGACCCGGACGTGAACGCCGCCGTCATCCGCCGTGTCGGCCTCGGCTCAATGTCCACGCTGCAAACATCTGACGAGGTCGAACTCGCCAAGCTGTTGCTCGAAATTCATCCTTGGGCGCACAACGCACGGTTCACCCGTGCCGGTGGCGAGACGATGACCGTCGCTGTTCGAATCGCAAGAGCGTATACGGGGCGCGATAAGATTGCCGTTTGCGGTTACCACGGTTGGCATGACTGGTATCTCGCTGCGAATCTCTCTGAGAGTGATCAACTCACAGGTCACCTGTTACCGGGCCTCGAACCGCGCGGCGTCCCTTCTGGCCTGAGCGGATCGGTACTGACCTTCCGCTACAATCACCTCGACGAACTGGACGAAATCATTGCCCAACACGGCGGCGAATTGGCAGCGATTGTCATGGAACCAACACGCCACACAGACCCGGATCCGGGGTTTCTTGAAGGCGTTCGAGAACGATGTGATCGACTTCAATCACCGCTGATTTTCGACGAAATCTCAATCGGCTGGCGGCTGTGTCTCGGCGGAGCGCATCGCAAATTCGGCGTCAATCCAGATATTGCTGTGTTTGCCAAAGCGATAGGCAACGGCTTTCCAATCGGCGCGGCCATCGGCACTCGTGACGTGATGCAGGTTGCACAGGAATCCTTTATTTCCAGCACTTTTTGGACAGAAGGAGTCGGACCAGCTGCGGCACTGGCATGTGTGCGGAAGCTGATGCGTCTCGACGCTCCCTGTCACCTTGCTCACATCGGCTCTTTAGTCATTGAAGGCTGGGAGGAATTGGGGCGAAAGCACAACGTGCCAGTGAAAACTCCCGGCCGACCAGAGTGTGCGTTACTCTCTTTTGAGCATCCCGAGTCTGCGGCATTGACGACTTTGATGACTGCCCGCATGTTGCAGCAAGGATTCCTTGCTGGTGGCGCATTCAATGCCATGCTCGCTCATGAACCGCGACACGTCGCTGCTTACCTCGACGCGTTGGACGATGTCTTTACCGAACTGGCCGATGCAATCCGCGATGGCGACATCGCACGGCGCATCGGCGGCCCGGTGAAACACACAGGTTTCGCGAGGTTGACCTGACAGATTCCACCGATCGAATCGGTCGTCATCGTAAGGAGTCGAAGAACGGTTTTCTATTTTTTAACGGCTCTGATCGCCGACTGAGCGTTTTCAATAAATCCCAGCAGTTTGCCGAGGAGGCAAGTAAGACATTCGTTGTGAAGCGGATCTTGATTGGCGAGAGCCTTGTCATGTCCACGCTTGTGAAGTTCAGTCGCATGAAGAATTGGAATTCAAGACTCACTTGTTCATGGCTCAATAAACTCGTGCCTACCCAGGGATTTCAGGCAGGCGAATGACGACGCTTTCAAAAGCGTTTTCAAAGAGGTGAAAGATGCGAAATCCTGGTGGAAGCTGGTCACAGACCAGTTCGTCCTGACGTGGAAGAAACTGAACGCCGGTGGACGGCGTCGTTAGAATTTGCAAACCATTGAAATTCTCTGAGAACTCCTGATGGACGTGGCCGGTGCTAATGGCACGAACTTGCGAATTCGAGCGTGCAACTTCATTCAAAGCTTCCGCATCACGCAGTCCGATGCGGTCCAGCCAAGCCGACTGGACGGAAACCGGTGGATGATGGATGAACAGAATCGTTGGTTGTCTCACGTGAGTTGATAACTCTGAGGAGAGCCATTCAAGCTGTGCTGATCCAATACGCCCGTACAGTTCGCCTTCAACGTGTGAGTCGAGACCGATCAATCTCCAACCGGCAGTTTCCACTGAGAAGTTAATGAATCCGGTGCTGGAGGAAACCAGTTCGGGAAACACTTTTCGAATCAGGGCGCGGTCATCGTGGTTCCCTGGAATCAAACGGCAGCGAGGTAACCAATCGCCCAATAATTCTCGCAGTGCTTCATACGTGGCGAGTTGTTCGTCATGAGTCAGGTCGCCAGTGAGGAAAATGTATTCAAAATTCCATTCTCCTGATTGTTCTCGCTCCCGGATCAACTGCAAGACCTCAATCAACGAGTCCCTTGTACGAACACCTTTGAGCGTCTTCTCGGGATCGGCCAGTAGATGTAAATCAGTGAGTTGCAGGATTTGTGCAGGCATGCGATTTGTGTCGAGGTTGAATACTGTTCGTAAGGATGTTCACGCAATAATTTCGTTGATGGAATGCCCCTCCGCGAAAGTATTGACCACATTTCTCTTCGTGCCGATGATAACTTGTTCCGAGCCGAAAGTGTTCTCGCTCGCTCACAAAACAGACTGTTTGAATCTCCGAATTGATTCGCTGCAGACTCGGTAGAGCGGCCCATCTGGGCATGACTTGTCAGACATTCATGAAAGTACCATGATGACGAACACGACTCCCGTTTGTTTGGCTCGATTCGAATTCCTCTTGATGATATTCATATTCACCATAGGCACATAATGAAATTATTGATCTGCTTTGTTTCAGTCGCGTTCATCGCTCTTTCGGTTCAAGCCGCTGAGCCTAATCCTGATCGAACAGTCCAGCAAGGAGTCCCTCAAGGGAAGGTCACCACGGGCGTCTACGCGGAGAGTCAGGTTTTTCCAGGAACGAGCCGTGAATACAGCGTCTACGTGCCTGCTCAGTATAAGAAAGATCAGCCAGCGAATTTGATGGTGTTCCTGGACGGGCGTGGTTATGCGAATCCGAAAGGTTCATTTCGTGTGCCTGTTGTCTTCGACAATTTCATTCACAAAAAAGAGATGCCGGTGACGATTGCTGTCTTCGTGAATCCGGGCACGATTCCAGCCACGAAACCGGGAGCAAAAAATCGAAGCAACCGATCCTTCGAGTACGATTCACTAGGTGACCGCTGCACAAACTTTCTGCTGGATGAGTTTCTGCCCGTGGCATTGGAGGGACTCAACGTTTCTGCCACCCCTGCCGACCGCGCGATCTGCGGAATCTCTTCGAGCGGGATTTGTGCTTTTACCGTTGCTTGGGAAAAGCCAGACCAGTTTGGCAAGGTGCTCAGCCACATTGGAAGTTTCACTAATATCCGCGGAGGCTGGGCCTATCCCGGCCTCGTTCGCAAAACGAAAGACAATCCCAAATCGATTAAGGTGTACTTGCAGGAAGGCAAGGACGATCTCAGTAATCTTCATGGTAACTGGCCGCTGGGAAATCAGGATCTCGCGGCAGCTCTCCAGTTTGCGGGTTACAACTACAAACTTGTCATGACCGAAGGTGGGCATAGTGGAAAATGGGGGGGCGAGGAATTTCCAGATGCCTTGCGCTGGCTGTGGTCTGAGGACGCAGAGTCGACACATTTTCCACCGACGCAAACCAAACCAAAATGGGAACCACATCCTGATGCAATCGTGAAAGATGATGTGCCGCGAGGATCGGTCGAGAAGATGCCACCGTGGGAGTCATCCAAGATCTTTCCAAATACAACGCGCGACTGGGCAATCTATGTTCCGCAGCAGTACCAGAAAGAGAAACCAGCGGCTTTGATGATCTTCCAAGACGGAGAAGGGATGAGATCCATGAAAGGACGCTGGCGAATTCCTGTCGTGTTCGACAATTTGATTGCACGCGGTGAGATGCCTCCCACGATTGCGGTGTTCATCAATCCCGGACACGACATGTCGAAAACGCGACGAGGTAACAGATCCTCGAACCGCAGTTACGAATACGATAGTCTCGGCGATCGCTATGTCCGTTTTCTGATTGAAGAGATCATCCCAGAAGTCGAGAAACGCTACAACATCTCAGAAGATCCTGAAATGCGGGCGATCGGAGGTTCCAGTTCAGGCGCCATTTGTGCGTTCACCGCTGCTTGGGAACGCCCTGATGCCTTCCGGAAAGTTTACTCCAGCGTCGGCAGCTTCACGAATCTGCGTGGCGGAAACGTCTACCCGGCACTGGTCCGTAAGACGGAACCGAAACCACTCCGCGTTTACATGGCTGACACGAGCGGGGACGTCGACAATCGCTTTGGAAGCTGGCCGTGGTCGAATCAGAGAATGGCATCCTCTTTGAGTTACATGGGGTACGACACCCGGTTTGATTGGGCCGAAGGCTATGCGCACAATGCCGACTATGGCAGCTCTCGTTTTCCTGATGCAATGAAGTGGCTCTGGAGAAAAGAACAGCATGAGCCAGTCCTGGACACCAGCGGAGACCTCGGAGGTGATCTGACACTTCTGAATTTATTGATTCGTAGTGAGCCATGGGAAGTCGTAGCTGACAACCTTGGTTTTGCTGATGGTCTCTGCTCGGATCATGCTGGCAATCTCTACTTCTCAGATATGAAAGCACCAGCCGTATACCGTGTGAGTGCTAACGATGGAACAAGATCAGAGATCGTCAGGGAATCGGTCAGTGGCTTGGAATTCGGCTCCGATGGATTGTTGTACGGCTGTCAGGGAGCGAAGAATCGAGTGATCTCCATCAACATCAAAACGGGTGAAGTGAAAACTGTCGCGACTGAGGTGAAACCTAACGATCTGGCAGTGACCGATGATGGGTTCATCTTCATCACCGAAACTGGTGCGAAACAGGTCACCCGCATCAACATCAAAACGGGTGAAGTCACAGCGGTTGATACCGGGATCAATAAACCGAACGGTATCGCACTTTCGAATGACGGCGGAACATTGGCGGTCTCTGACTACGGTGGTGATCGCACATGGCTGTTCCGCGTTAACCCCAACGGAACTCTCGATGCGAAGATGCCCAATATGCCGATGCGGCTCCCGATTGACTACAAAGGCGAGTTCAATTTCAACGAGCCGCCACCGTACCAGAGAACGGGGCGTGGCGATGGCATGGCAGTCGACAAGAAAGGACGCTACTACGTCACCAGTGCCCTCGGAGTTCAGGTTTTCGATCCAACCGGACGACCGTGCGGTGTCTTACCGAAGGTCGATCAGGATCAACCATTAACCAGCTGCGTTCTAGCTGGACCGAATCGCAGCACTCTCTTTATCGCACATGGAAAAACTGTCTATCGCCGAAAATTGACTGTTGATTAAATCGACCAGTTCGACAGGGTGCTCACCAATATTGAATGAGAGGGACGACGTCGGAGAATCACCGTGTCCGCGATTGAACTTCAATCATTTCGATTCTGTAAGCATCGAAGAGCGGAGTCGCTACGCAATAATTTCATTGATGACTTTTCCGTAAAGGTCGGTCAGCCGATAGTCGCGACCGGCAAAGCGGTAAGTCAATCTCTCGTGATTGTAACCGAGTAAGTGCAGCATCGTAGCGTGCAGGTCATGGACCGAAACGGGGGTTTCAACAGCTTTGAATCCAAAATCATCGGTGGCTCCGTAAATCGTGCCACCTTTGATCCCACCGCCAGCCAGCCATAATGAGAAGCCCCAGTGATTATGGTCGCGTCCCTGAGATGCTCCGGTGCCGCCTGTTCCCATTTCAACAGAAGGTGTGCGACCGAATTCTCCTGTGCAGAGAATCAGTGTTTCGTCGAGAAGTCCTCGTTGTTTAAGATCCATAATCAATGCAGCCAGTCCCTGGTCGCACTGGCTGGCGACGTTGCGATGACTGTTTTTGATATTCGCATGGCTGTCCCACGGTTGCCCGCTGCCGTGCCATGTTTGCACAAATCGGACACCGCGTTCGATGAGGCGACGTGCCATCAACAACTGGCGGTTCTGTGGGCCTTTTCCATACATTTCCTGAATATGTTTTGGCTCCTGCTGAACGTCGAATGCGTCAGTCGCCTCGATCTGCATTCGATACGCAAGTTCAAAAGATCGAATACGACCTTCCAGGGAGACTTCTCCTGGACGTTGGGAGAGGTGTCTCTCATTGAGACTCTGCAACAGGTCGAATTGAGCCTTTTGTTCTGGATCTGTCAAACGGCTGTTACGAACATGGTTAATCAGTTTTGTGGGGTCGACTTTTGATGTGTCAACATGAGTTCCCTGATGAACACCTGGCAGAAATGCAGATCGCCAGTTTGCTGCACCACCGACCGGGTATCCACCGGGACAAAGTGCGATGAAACCGGGAAGGTTTTGGTTCTCGCTCCCCATCCCCCATGTTAACCATGAACCAAAACTCGGACGGACGAGTCGTTGATCTCCGGAGTTCATCAGCATGAGGGACATTTCATGATTCGGCAGTTCAACATGCATCGAACGAATCACAGCCATATCGTCTGCACACTGAGACAGGTGCGGAAAGATATCACTGATGGGAATGCCGCTTTCTCCATGCTTTTTGAATTTAAATGGAGAAGGTAAGGCGACTCCGGTTTTGCGTTCTGTTTGTAGGTTTTCAAACGGAAGCATCTGACCGGCGCGTTTCGTCAGCTCTGGTTTGGGATCGAACGTGTCGACTTGAGACATGCCTCCGTTCAAGAAGACATGAATGACGTGTTTGGCTTTCCCGGCAAAGTGGGCACCAGACTCAGCCGAGAGGCTCTCTTGCCCCAGAAGATGATTCAATGCCAACGAGCCGAATCCCATTCCGGTGCGCTGCAAAAATAGACGTCGGGAGAAGTCCTGTTGATCGTTCATGCTTTAATCCACAAAAACAAATTCATTTGCAGCGAGCAAGGCATGAGCCAGCCGCTGCCATGGAGTGGTTTTCGATTTCTGGTTCTGAGATGTGACGTAACTGATCGCAATTTCTACTTCCTGCGGTTCTGCAGTACGAGAGAAGGTTCTGCGGTAGAGAAATTGTATTCGGTCAGAATCGGTCTTCTCTGAAGTGAATTCATCGAGAGACGTCAACGCAGCAGCCCGGTCTTGAATAAACTCTGAATTCAAAGCAAACAGTGTCTGCTGTGGGACATTCGTTTCCGGTCGCTGTGCAGTACACGAACTTGAATTCGCCGCGTCAAACGTGCTGGCAAGACTCGATACAATATCTCGGTTCACGAACCCATAGGCAGTGCGCCGCGGAATTGCAGGAGATGAAGATAAGTCAAACGGCTTACCTCCTATTGCGGAATTCAGTTCTCCTGAGACAGCCAGCATCGAATCACGCATTGCTTCCAAGTCGAGTTTGCGGCGAGGCATTCTCCACAAGAGTTCGTTGTCTGGATCGAGTTTGCGCGAGTTGGCGTCTTCGATGGCAGCCTGCCGATAGACAGCCGAGAGCATGATCCGGCGATGCAGCTTCTTCAGCGACCAACCGTCCTCTCCGAATGTTGAAGCGAGATAGTCAAGCAGTTGTGAATGTGTCGGCGGTTCGCCTCGCGTCCCGAAGTCGTCTGGAGTGCGGACCAATCCTCGACCAAAATGATGCTGCCAGGCCCAGTTCACAATGACTCTTCGAGTCAATGGATTCGATGGATCAACAATCGCTTTCGCAAGTCCCAACCTTCTCTTTCCGATAGGAAACGGACTGGTTTTCATGCCTGGCAAAGCGGACAGAAAACGAGCCTGAACAGGCACGCCCCGATCAATGGAATTTCCTCTACGGAAAACGTAAAATTCATTGGCGTGTTCGTCTTCCTGCACTGCCATTGCACGAGGTGGGGAACCGGGAGATGTCAAATGCAGGTTTTGAATGGCTCCCTTGAGGCCACGCACTTTGTCACGGATCGGGCGGTTCAATAATGTCACCGCGATGTCCGTTGTCATTGCGGTTGGCGTTCCTGATGTGTAGAGGTGTTTTCGCAGTTGCCGGTTGATTGGACTGTTGACTTCGAGGTGCCTGGGGTCTTCATCAGGAATCACCTCGGCTCCACTGGCGGCTTCAAGTGATGTCGTTATCAAACTTTGTAACCACTGCTGATGCACGTCAGCAAAGAGTTTTCCGTAAGCATCCGCCACATCAACCAATGACTGCGGTTTTCTTTCGAGAATGGCACCCAGAACGCGCGGATTCCAGAGTGGTGGAGTTGCACTGAGTGTGTGCATCGCCGGCTGTTTCTTCGGGTCGCCATTTTCCTTAACCAATGCTTGAATTAACTCTGCACATTGATTGGAGAAATCTTTGGTATCCAGCTGCGACAATTTTATCCACGGTCCGAAAACGGGATCGTTTTCATTTAATTCGGCGAGATATTTCCGCCAACGTTCCAGCACAAGTGGTCGAACATCGTCCGTGCGATAAGAAAGGAAAGTTGAAGACAAATCTTGCTCTGGAGTCCCTTGCGCCAACTTTTTCAGGTAAGCACCCACTTGCATTTTCAATCGGCTGCGCATGACTGCACTTTGATCGCGAGCCATCTGGTCACGCGTTTCCTGCCTGTGCAGTAACTCTTGTTGATATTTGCGATAAGGTGCGGTCTCGGCAGGCTCGCCGATTAGCGGGAGTAATTCTGGCGAATGACTGCTGGCGAGCGTGGCGTACAAGGAATAGTAATCTTTTGTCGGAATGGCATCGTACTTGTGGTCGTGGCACCGCGCGCAGGCGACAGTCAAGCCCAACAAGCCGCGTGTGACCACGTCAATTTGATCATCAATCACATCGTGCGGATTTCGATACTGCATTCCCACAGACAGAAATCCCAAGCCAGCCAGAGCAGGATCATTCTCATCCAGTTCCATTTGGTCGGCCGCTATCTGTTCCGTGACAAAGCGGTTGTAAGGCGTATCTGAGTTGAACGCCTGAATGACATAATCGCGGTACGTATACGAAAATGGAAATTTGACGAATCCAATGGCAGTGCCACCATGTGTGTCGGCGTATCGAGCGATATCGAGCCAGTGCCTTCCCCAGCGTGGGCCATACTGCGGCGAATCCAGAAGTCGATCCACCACTTTCTCAAAAGCCTGTTCAGACTCATCGTTCACGAATGCTTCAACTTCATCCCACGTGGGAGGTAAACCGATCAAATCAAATGTGGCGCGACGAATGAGTTGCTGCCGATTGACGGTAGGTGAGAGGGTCATCTTTCTCTTTTGAAGAGCCTCCAGGATAAATTGATCTATTCCATTTTTTGACAACTCATTGAGCGGTGGAAGTTCTGGCTTCACGATTGATTCAAACGACCAGTGCTCTTCATAGCGAGCACCCTGCTCAATCCACTGACGCACTAGTGCAATCTGTTTCGTATTCAATGATTTCCCGGTTTCAGGTGGAGGCATCACCAAGTCGGCATCTTCGGAGGTGATTCGTATGAACAGCTCGCTCTCCTCCGGCTTCTCAGGCACGATCACATGATCTTCTGCAACTTGTCTGATATCCAACCTTAAATCCGCTTCACGATTTTCTGCATCAGGACCATGGCAGTGCAGACAATTCTCGGCGAGAAGTGGCCGAATCTGTTCATTAAACCGTACGTCAGCTGCGAGACTCGTACGTGCCTGAAGAGAGAATACCAGGATCGTGAGTCCAAGTTGCGTGAGTGTTCTTTTGCACATTTCTAGCATGATGTTTTCGTCTCCGGTCTCTTTTTTTCTCTACTCGTTCTCACCCTCGGCGTCCATCAAAAAGTATTCTTGAAATCCGGTCACATGCTGGAGCATGAGTTGTTCTGCCTTGAGGGAATCCCCGGACTTCATTGCGGCCAGCAGATCCCGGTGGTTTTTGGTTGTCTCCACAGATGTTTGAGCTGTCACTGCGCTATGCTTGCGATGCATGCCAGCGAGCCACAATTCGAGTTGTGGACGCAGAGTCTGCCAGGCGGACATTAACCGTGAATTGCAGGCTGCGCGAATGATTTCTTCGTGAAAAGCAATGTCAAGATGTGTCAACTTTAGTAGATCACGTTCCTGCTCTGTACGGCGGATGTTCACTTCCATCGCGGCGACTGCTTCATCGGTCAGGCGTGAGCAAGCCAACGTTGTGGCGGCGACTTCGAGCACTCGCCGAAACTCGATAATCTCACGCGCATCTGCCACGGTCAACTTGCGAATGATGGCTGTCCCACGATCATTGAACTCCAAGAGTCCATCGCTCGCCAATCGAAACTTTGCCTGCCGTACGGATGCCCGACTCACACCAAGCTGTGCCGCCACATGCGCTTCAGCCAAAGAGTCACCTGGGACCAAAGCTCCGGATAAAATCGCCTCACGCAGCTGGCCCTCGACATCGTCAGTGACCAGTTGCTTTTGGACTTTTCGAAGGGAAAATTTTGTGTTTTCTGTTGAAGAAATATTTGCTTTCATCGACTTAACGTAATTCGTCGACGGTCGACCGTCAACTCTCTGTTCCAATTCTGCATGAGAAAACTTCTTGAAATCCACGAGTGACCACGACCAAGTTGTTTAATTGAAACGAGATGATCAATAACTGAAACGCAGCGCAGATCGCGCTCTCAGTCGAATGTCAACACCTGACATCTCGAACTCTTTCCAAACCTCTCAGTCAAGCACAGGAATGAAGTGGAATTTGAAGGTCAGAGATGATTTGCTGAAAGCCTATGATTAGAAAACGACGCCGATTACTGATCAATGACGGTCGGTGAGTGGCAAGGCGAATCCTGCGAGGGTACGCTTTGATTGTAAGGGGCATCTTTCATGTGTGCCCCGGCGATCACCACGACCAGGAGACCAATTATGTCGAACAAGCCAACACAAGTTCCTCGGCGTCGTTTTTTGAAGACCGCAGCTTCCGCGGTTGGTGCCGCAGTGGTGGCGCCTACGATTATCCCAAGCTCGGCTCTCGGCAAAGACGGGGCCGTCGCTCCGAGTGAAAGAGTTGTCGTCGGAGGCATCGGAATCGGACGCAGAGGAGGTTACGACCTTGGCTGCTTCCTGCAACAAAATGATGTTCAGTTCGTGGCTGTCGCCGACGTGAAGGAAAAACGCCGTGGCGAAGTAAAGCAGATCATTGACAAGCACCACGGCAATGAAAACTGCGTCACTTATCGCGACTTTCGTGATGTGTTGGACCGCAGTGATATCGATGCAGTGCTGATCGCCACCGGGCCGAACTGGCATGCCACCGCCGCGATGACTGCTGCCAAAGCCGGTAAGGACATGTACTGTGAAAAGCCTGTCACGAAGAATATCAGTCAGAGCCTAATCCTGGCGGATACGATGCGTCGGACTGGACGCGTGTTTCAAGCCGGGACTCAACGACGAAACCTCCCGCACTTTGCGTTTGCCTGCGAGCTAGCTCGAACCGGAAAGCTTGGCAAACTCAAGAGAGTCTACGCTCATCCAGCGGGAATGCAGGCCATGATGAGTGGTTGGCTCATTCCGGAAACCGAACCTGATCCAGAAGTCGTCGATTGGAACATGTACCTTGGCCCTGCTGCGTGGCGTCCGTTCAACAAAAAACTGCTCGATGGTTTCAATTTCGAAAAAGGAGGCGGACTGGTCGGCGGTGGTGTTCTGGAATGGGGATCACACTGTGTTGACCTGTGCCAATGGGCCGTCGATGATTGCCTTCCTCCGGTTGAGTACAACGCACCGAAAGACGGAGAGTTGGTCGCTCGCTACGAGAATGGAACGGAATTGATCTTCCGTGAAAAAGGATGGATTCCTCTTGGCTCATGCCCGGTTCGGTTTGAAGGCGAGACAGGCTGGGTCGAAGCGGGAGATAGCGGCAAAATGGTCTTGAGTTCTCCAGAATTGCTCGCTGGCAGAGAAGTCGCTGAAATCGGCGGCTACCCGGCAACGTTTCACGTTCGCGATTTCCTGGACTGTGTCAAAACTCGCCGCAAGCCAAAGGGAAATGCTGACGCGGCGTGCAACGCTCACATCGCCTGCCATGCAGCGAACATCGCTCTTCACCTAGACAGACAGGTCAAATACGACAACGTGACGCATACGTTCATCAACGACGAACAGGCCAACCGTTTACGATCAGAGGCACTTCGAGAACCGTGGAGGCTGTAACACTGCGAATTGCAGTACCGACATCCTGAACGCTCAGTGATGGAACTTTCTTAGCTCTCCTACAAATTTCGGACTCATCCCATGAAGACAATTCGATCTCTCACTCGTTCTGCCGTTCTTCTCACCGCATTGATCGCCGTGGCCTCAACTCCGGTCCAAGCCTTCGATGGTCCTGCGACATCACCTGAAAAAGAAAAGGAACTGCTCGCAGTTCTTGGCTCGGACGCCCCCGAAGCTGAGAAAGCCATCGCGTGCAAAAATCTGGCGATCTACGGCTCAGATGCCGCCGTTCCGGCACTGGCGAAGTTGCTGCCGAACCCTCAGTTGTCATCATGGGCGAGGATTGCACTTGAAGTCATTCCCGGTCAAGCTGCCAGCGAAGCATTACAGTCAGCGGCGAACTCTCTTGAAGGTCAACTTCTGGTTGGCACGATCAATTCGATTGGAGTTCGACGAGACGCAGGCGCCATTGATTTGTTAACCAATCAATTGAAGGATCCTGACGCTGAAGTCGCGTCCGCCGCCGCCGTTGCTCTGGGACGAATCGGAAATGAAGCCGCAACAAAATCACTTCGAGGAGCACTGACGACTGTTCCCGCCAACGTTATTTCAGCAGTTGCCGAGGGTTATGTATTGTGTGCCGAGCGACTCTACTCCGACGGGAACTCAGCAGCAGCCACGGAGATCTATGACGAAATTCGCACTGCCGACGTTCCGATGCAGAGAATCATCGAAGCGACTCGCGGAGCGATTCTCGCTCGCGGCCAGAACGGTCTTCCATTGTTGCTGGAGATTTTTCAATCGCCAGACAAGAAACTGTTTCAACTCGCATTAGGTACGGCGCGCGAGTTTCCTGGTTCTGAAGTGGATAAAGCACTGGCGACCGAATTGACTCGATCAACACCCAAACACGCCGCATTGATCATTCAGGCAATGGCAGACCGATCTGAAACCGTTGTGCTGGCTGCGGTATTAAAAGCAGCTGGACAAGGAGACAAACAAGTACGCCTGTCCGCCATTGATGCACTCAGTCGAGTCGGCAACGATTCGTGCCTTTCAGCTCTCTTGAAAATCGCCGCAGAATCCGATGCAGATGTATCGCAATCAGCCAAAGAAACGCTGGCTGAACTTCCAGGCAAAAACTTTAACTCACAAATCGTCGCGATGCTGCCTAAATCAGAAGAGGAAAATTACATATTGCTTCTGCAGTTGATCGGCCAAAGAAGAATCGATGCAGTCCCCGTTGTGGTGAAGTCATTGGGCCACTCCGATCCAGCTGTTCGCAGTGCCGCATTGGTTGCGTTGGGTGAGACCGTGCCTCTCGCGAAATTATCTTTGTTGGTCTCGCAGGTTGTCTCTCCGAAATTCCCTGAAGACGCGCAGGTTGCTCAGCGGGCACTCATGGCTGCCAGTATCCGCATGCCTGACCGCGAGGCGTGTGCGACCGAACTCGCGATTGCATTGGATCACTCACCCGCTGCTGCGAAAACGACGTTAATGGAGATTCTCGGTGCCGTGGGTGGTGCCAAGTCACTACAAACGCTTGCCACAGCGGCGAAAAGCAGCGATCCTGAACTTCAGGATGCTGGCAGCCGACTGCTCGGCAAGTGGAATGGTGTCGACGCCGCTCCTGTCCTGCTGGATCTGGCAAAGACTGCTCCAGTAGAAAAATATCGAATCCGTGCTTTGCGAGGTTATATAGGTCTCGCACGGAAGTTCGCGATGCCGGAAAAACAGAGAGTCGAAATGTGCCAGAACGCTTTGGACTCGACTCGCCGATCCGCTGAACAAAAACTTGTTCTGGATGTTCTGAAGCTACATCCAAGTGTCGCGGGGCTTCATCTCGCCTTAAAGTCAATGCAGATTGCAGCTGTGAAGGACGAAGCAACTCAGGCCGCGCTGGTCATTGCTCAAAAGGTTGGTGGCAAAGGAGCCGACGTCAGCAAACTCTTGTCGAAAAGTGGTCTCGGAAAGGTGAAACTTGAAATTGTCAAGGCAGAGTACGGTGCCGGAGAAACTCAGAAAGACGTCACCGCTGTCCTCAAAAAACAGGCCGGTGACTTACCGCTGATCACGTTGGCATCAACCAGTTATAACACCAGCTTCGGTGGCGATCCATCGCCGGGTGTTGTGAAGCAGTTGAAAGTCCAATATCGCATCAACGGAAAGGCAGGCGAAGCATCGTTCGCTGAGAATGCCCTGATCATCCTACCGATGCCGAAGTAATCAACTGCTGAGACATCCGGTTTGACATATTGACCTTACTGGTAGCACTCCATCTCATTAACGACCTTACTCTACGTGCACGCTCGTTTCTGAAACCACCAGTCGTTTGCTGCATTACAGGACTGTTGCTCGAAAGGTGAGTTCATGTTCACCGGTCTAATTGATTGATGAACTGAATCTTCACCTTCGCGTTCTACTTTGATGTCGGGCGGAACTTCACTTGCAAAAAGTGTGTTTGAACGTCTCGGGAGAACAGGCTCCTCTTGAAAAACCAATGGTTGGAACACTGAGTCGTCGCCAGTCAGATCACGAATACAATAAAAAGGAAACGAAAAGATGCGGTGCACACAAACCACGATGGCCATCACACTTGCGATGTCAGTGGCGATAATTCACGTTCAACCGGTCTCAGCCCAACGACCAATACCCAATGGCGTCGTCTTCGAAAAGGACATCGAATACTCAAACTCAGACGACCAGCATCTGCAATTGAACATGGCGAGACCAAAGGCCGGAGACGGTCCATTCCCAGCAATCGTCTGTATTCACGGTGGCGGATTTCGTGCAGGGACTCGGGAAGGTTTCAATGGACTCTGTTTAGAATTGGCTGAACGTGGATACGTTGCGGTGACGGTGACTTACCGCCTGGCCCCGAAATATCAGTTTCCGGCAGCGGTTTATGATGTCAAAGCTGCCGTGCGTTGGGTGCGAGCCAACGCGGAGAAATACAACATCGATCCAAATCGAATTGGAACAACCGGTGGTTCGGCAGGTGGTCACCTGGCTCAGTTTTTGGGTGTGACCAGCGATGTCAAGAAGTTCGAGGGCGATGGTGGTCACGCGGAATTTTCCAGCAACGTGGACTGCGTCGTCAACTACTTCGGACCGAGTGATTTCACAAAGTCGTACGATGCCAGCGTCGACGCTGCCGAGGTTTTACCGTTATTTCTGGGAGGGAACTTGCAGCAACAGCGACGTCGGCATATTGAATCCAGCCCGCTGTACTGGGTGACTCCGAATGCGGCACCGACGTTGTGTATTCACGGGACCGAAGACAGTTACGTCGCCCATGAACAAGCGGTTTGGCTGATTGATCGACTGAAGGCCTCTGCTGTTGAGGCGACGTTAATGACCATCGAAGGCGCGGATCACGGATTTCGTGGAGCGTCGAAGGAAGTCAAGGCAGGGATTGAGAACGCACGATTCGAATTCTTCGACAAACATCTCAAGCAAAAGTGAATTGCTCGTCGCTGCACGGGATACAGTCTAACTTTCGGTGAGTGAGTAAATGTATCATTTCAGGAACGAAGTTCAGGGATGTTTCGGAACTGAGTTTTCAACGCATCCAGTGCAGGCACATCGAGCTTTTTCATGGCGATTCGAAAAGGGAACAGAGCAGTAGCAAGTCCCTTGGCGTCGTTCGCCTGCCACAATGTGATCGATGGCAGGCGGTGGTAACATCTCATTCACTGCAAACACTAACGAGGAGTTTTTAAAGAAGGAACTGCTGCTGAGCGTTCAATCAGTCTGCCAATCCTGGTGTCGGTTCCTGGCTTCGCTCTCCGATAAGAACCCAGGCGGCGATGGTGACCAGATGGATCACACTGGCGACGCCGAGCCAATAGTGATAACTCGGCAACCTGGTTTCGTAGTTTCCATTCCCTCCAAAGGCGATCCAGAGCGGTAAAATGAATTGCAGCAACAGACTCAGTAGAGCGATGTAGCCCATGGCTCGTAGCCAGTTCGGCTTTGTACGCTTCGTGGATTTGACTGGAAGAGAACTTTCGACGGGGGCTACTTCTTCGACATGAATTGACTCCGTTGAACGCGCTCCGGCAAAGGACGCTAATCCTGTATACAACGCTCCAGAGAAAAACCAAAGCGGAATTGCAATGAAGAATTCGTGCAGCGCTTCGGAGAACCAGAAAGTGAGTGCGATGGTAACTGAGATCATCCATGTCGACAGCGCCGGCCAACTGATCGACTTGCCGGTCTTGCTGAACCAGAACTGGCACAATCCTAAACGCGGAAACAGCCAATGCTCGACAAAGACAATCGCTCCGACAGGGGAAAGTAGAATTCCAAACAGGGCGACGAAGCTAAGGAGTTTTGTGAAGACGAATGGAAAACAGGCGACGACCGTCGTCGCGATCCCCGCCAGCATGGTGACTTTCCAACGAGGCCAGCCAGGTGTCACTGCCTGCAATGCGAGTCCGGCTCGATAGAGCGTCGGGTTTGATGTCGCCCAACCTGCGATGATGACCGCCAGAATCCCGGAGAGGCCAAGTGATTGAAAGGCGACTTCTCCAGCGTCAAGTTCTCCAAGTGGACGTTGTAGAATCAAGGCGGCGGCTGCACCCATGACTCCAGCACAGACCCAGGCGACATAATGTCCCAGGTACATTCCGCAGGCAGAAAACAGGCCGTACGAGGAACGCGGCGCATAGCGCAGCACAGCCATATCTGAAAGCCCAACGTGAAACGCCAAGTTACAAATCCAGGCAAAGGCAATGATGTGCCAGACACCGAGACCGCTTTCCGGATTGTGTAGCCAGATTTGTTCCGTCGCAATCCTCCAGAGGTCGGCGACTCCATCAATATTCCCCATGCCAGGTGAAGCATTCGCCAGGACGGGCAGAGTGCCGATTGCACCTGCTGCAAACATCACGAAGAGCCATGGGACGCAGACTTCGGAAAATTGGGCCAGACGTTTGAATCCTAAAATCGCAACACCAACGACGACTGCTCCGACGATCAACACGATCAACACGAACCGAGCATCTTCGGGATACCATTTCGTCTGCGGAGGGATGCCGAATGGAATTCGAATCGCCGATGCGGAGACCGTGATCATTGTTCCGGAAAGGATGCAGAACAGGAGTGCGTTCAGAACATTGTAAACGGCGGTCACGCCAGGCCCGGCGATCTTCCGCAAATACCAGTAAAGTGTGAGGCGCGTTCGAACGGCTATCGGAGCACAGATGAACGTCCACGACAAAACCGCCAGTGCGTTCCCTATCAACAGACCGATTAAAACATCCGCAGCACTCGCCCCCCAGGCAACGAAGGCCGCCCCGATGACGAACTCTGTTCCGGCGACATGTTCGCCAGCGAACAGGGCTGCAAAGTGCTTCCCGCTTTCGAGTTTGTCCTCCGAAACCGGTTCGCGTTCAAACTCGTAAAGTTTGTCAACGCGGTCGATGATCGATGTGGAGTCGGTTGCTTCGTCAGTATTGTTCTGCACAGATTTGGCCTTCGTGGGAGCATCTACTTTTTAAAGGGAGCTGTGAAGTTGAATTGACCGGAGCCAAGTTTCACCAGCGTTGCTGCCTTCTGCTTTTCGAGGACTTGAATATCAGCAACTTGACCAATGAGTTTCCCTGATTCGCGGATGCGATCCGGCGACATTGTCGGGATGTACGCCGTTGCTGTTGTGTTGGGAGGGACAACAACTCGCCAGTGGATGTTTCCGTCGGCCAGTTTCCAGTCGCTGACAATTTTCCCGTAAACGCTAACGTGTGAAGCTCGCACCCAAGTTAGATCGCCGACCGGTCGAGGTCGCAGGATGAGATGTTTGAACCCGGGATTGTTGCGGTCATAGTTGATTCCACCGAGTGTTTGATAGCACCAGGCTTCGAAATTCCCTGAGAGAATCTTCTGGCTTTCGCCGTTCATGCCACCATCTTGAGTATCGGTGTCCCAGCGTTCCCAAATTGTGGTGGCACCTTTGTTGATCATATCCCCCCAACTCGGTTGCTCGGTTCGTGTGGCGATTTTGTAAGCAACTTCTGGATGACCAATGTCGGTCAACACCTGCATTTGCCACTGTGTTCCAATCAGTCCGACCGATGTGTGTCCTTTGTGGTTGACCATAATGTCATGTGTCAGATGGTCAATGATGCGTTGTCGATGCTTTTTCGGAACAAGACCAAACGCCAGCGGGAGCACGCTTGAGCATTGTGTCGCACTTTCGTACGAGCCAGTCTTTTCATCAAAGAAACGGCTGTTGAAACCTTTATGAATTCGGTCCGCCAGTTCACGGAAGTATTTCTCATCCCCGGTATTGCCGAGAATTCTCGCGGCACGTTCGACGATGCGACAATTATTGTACAGATACGCTGTCCCCATGAGCGGTCTTGAAGTCGCCCCGAAGTTCCGACTGTTCGCTCCAATCGATGCGG
>DAOUPA010000408.1 GCA_030626405.1 Planctomicrobium sp. | reverse complement strand
GGTACGGACGCCGGCAACAGGTGACGCGACAATCGAACGGCTAGTGCAGTTGGTGCGACGGTTGGGGAAGACGCCGATCATTGTCAGCGACAGTCCCGGTTTTCTGGTCAACCGCATCTTATTCCCCTACCTCACCGAAGCGGTTGTAATGGTGCGCGAGGGAGTCGGTGCGGAAACGATCGACAGCCAGATGAAAAAGTTCGGTATGCCGATGGGCCCTCTGGAATTGCTCGATCAGGTTGGATTGGATGTTGCAGCCCACGTAGCGACAACACTGGCTTCCATCATGCACGAAGCGGGACGGACCGCAGAGTTTCTCTCTACGATGGTCGAGCAAGGACATCTCGGCAAGAAGTCCGGGCGGGGGTTCTACGACTACCGGAACGGCCGACGCTCTCGCGTAGTGAGCTACGAATTCACAAAAAGAGCGAGCGGGGGAAGTCACCCCTCTGTTGCTCAAGACAACGATTCTCACTCCCACATCGTTGCAAGCACAGTCATCGAACAACGCCTGGTGTTATCGCTGGTCAACGAAGCGGCACGCTGTCTGCAAGAGGGCGTGACCGAGACGCCGTGGATGGTCGATCTCGCCATGGTGTTGGGAACTGGCTTTGCGCCGTTTCGCGGAGGACCGCTGCGGCTGGCTGACGAAAAAGGGGCAAGTCGAATCATCGACGAATTGCAAGACTTGCAGGAGTTGTACGGGGAACGTTTCGTTCCATGTGAATTGCTCAAAAAACTTGCTGGCAATAACACCGTATTCTACGAAGCGAAGCAGACTGATACAGGGGGCAATGCCGTGGGGGCAGCATAGCGAAAACCTTTGGAGAGGAGTTCTGATATGAGTATCGACAACTGGAAGACGAATCAGAATCAGGCTACGTCGTCCAGCGCCGCCGACCACTTCGATGCCACCGACGTCGAGCAGCCGGAAGTGTCGTTTGCAGAAACCGCGCTGCGATTGGGCGGCAAGAGCGCCGACGAAGCGCGGCGCACGGGTGCAATAGACGCTGCGGACGATCAAGTCGAAGCGCTGTTCGCTCCACAATATCAGACGGCGAACAGCGCTGTACATCGCGCTGTGTGGGAACGACGAGTCCCAACCGAACTCTTCGGCCGACCAGCCGGCCGACTTTCGGCAGATGTCAAGAGCGTGATGGACGAGTCGCTGAGAGTGGTGCGTCGTCACCGCAGAACGGGAACGCTGCTCGACTCTGAGCAGAAGATTTCGACGACCGTCCTCAATGAGTTGGGCGGCACTGGATATTGGGGTCTCCTCGTCGGAAAAGAATATGGCGGCAGCGGGGCGGAATTCATACATTTCGCTCAATTCCTGACACGGACGGCGATGTTCGATCCGACGGTGGCGGGGTTGGCGTCAGTGCATGGGTGCATCGGCGCAGTTGATCCGGTGCGGACCTTCGGCACGCCGCAGCAAAAGGAGCGTTTTCTGCCGGAGCTTGCGAGCGGACGAAGATTGTCGGCCTTCGCGTTGACCGAACCGTGCGCCGGTTCCGACCTGACCGCTCTGAGAACGCAAGCAGTCCGTGACGGCGACGATTTTGTAGTGAACGGCGAAAAATTGTTCATCACCAACGTGCTACCGGGCCGCACCATCGGCTTAGTCTGCATGATTGAGGAACGGCCGGCGGTACTCATCGTCGATCTACCCGACGAGGAGACCGACCGTTTCTGGTTGAAACGATATGGGTTGCATGCATTGAAGCACACGCACAATTATGGCATCGTCTTTCACGACTTTCGCGTCCCAGCCAGGAATCTGTTGGAACCGTTGCGCGGGGACGGGTTAACGATTGCCTATCATGGTTTGAATCTCGGCCGCGTTGCGCTGTGCGCGAACGCAGCTGGTACAATGCGGTTGATGTTGGCGAACATCATTCCCTGGGCAAATTTTCGTAGTACCTACGGCGAGGCAATCGCAAACCGTGAACTGGTACGACGGCGAATAGGGCATCTGGCCGGGTTGATTGTTGCTTGTGACGCACTGGTAGAATGGTGTGCCGGGCTGATCGACGACGGGTATCGCGGAGAGATGGAATGCATTGTCGCCAAGGTTTTCGGCAGCGAAGCGCAGAAGGAAGCCGCCGTTGAACTGTTCATGAAAACGCACGGCGGACGAGCGTTTCTGCACGGTCACCTGTTCGGCGACAATGTTCACGAGTTTCTCGCCCCGTGCATCTACGAAGGGGAGGGAGAGATGCTCGGCATGGCGTTCTTCAAATCGCTGGTGAAGCAACACGGCAAACAGTTCTTCGAGCCGATCAGTCAAGCGTTGCATGGAGCGGGCATCGCGCGGCCGAACCTGCTCAATCCTTTGCATCTGGCGGTAATAAAGGGACCGCTGGCGAAATACGGCAAATGGCTGGTAGGCCGCAAGCTGCGCGGAGCGATCAGGGAAAACCTTCCACCCATGCCGGCCGAGCTGCGCGCTCACGCGCTGTTTGCCAGGGAGCAACTGGGGCGGTCCTGTTTTGAAATCAGCGGGACGATGCGGCGCCATCAGTTGAAACTGGCCGACCGTCAGTGCCGTATGTCGGAATTATCGTGGCGTATGCAGCAGACGGTTGTGATTCTCTGCACGAGCCTGTACGCGGGCCGTCAGGAAGATGAGATCATTCGCGCCGCTGGCAGTTGTCTATGCAATAATTTACGCAATCAGCTGACCGGTCGCCGACCGAGCGACCGTAATTTCCGCCATGTGACCGAGTTGGGCGCAGCGATTGCCGGCGGCGCGTTCGCGTCAATCGCTGGCGTGGAACCGGAAGAGATTCTGATGAGCTACGAGTAATCATCAACGATGGAGTGCCAGGGATTGATGACAAAAACCCACGAGCTGCGGCCTTGGGCTTCCTCAAGCGTTCCCAAACATGAAACGCCCAAAAACAACACCGACGACTCTCGCCCTGGGCGATGGGGGTGCGCGTGGTGACTCATCTCGGAGTGATTGAAGGTCTGCTGGATGCAGCCCGAGAAACCTCGCATTTTACGGCAATTCGCCGTTTTGTATTCCGAGATGGCAATCTCTCACTCGCTCGTGGGTGAAACCGCTGATTTGATAGATTGCTCTAATCAGAAAGCGAAAAGGCAACGTTTTGTAGAGAAATCTGAAGCAGTCAATTCGGTCCGCTAACTGGACTGAATCTGAAGCTGTGCCAGCTGCCATGGGGATCATGGGGTGAGAATACCTCTCGCTGCCCAACGCGCGTGTCTTTGTGGCAAATGGCAGCCGCTTGGAGCGGCATGGGAAGCAGTGTGCCCGGTGCATGGAGATGTGCGTTCCAACGACGCCAGTTCGATCCAATCTGGAACGAATTGTTTTCATCTGCAGTCATACAGTCGCGTCCCACCACTTGAAAATTTCGTTTAGTAGTGACGAGATGCCGATCGCGTATACTCCCCAAAAGGCCCGCCATTTTTCGCATCTTCACGGCTCTTAAGCCATGTAAGTTTATGTCGCCAGCATTCTAAACTCAACGTGGCGAGGTGCGTCGAGAACCAGACTCACTTCAGCGAAGTCAACCGAATCGGTCACTGAGGACCTTGAGTAAGTCCATTCGACACTTCGAATCGCAATTCAAGCCTGCACTTTCTCACTCCGGTCCTGCACGCTGTCGCAAAAAGAAATGTGCAACACGGTCGATGTGACCGGGTGGAGTTTCTTATGTCGCAGGATTTGCAAGTAACGGTTCGACACTCGCCATGATCGCAGCTCTTCACAGGCCAGTAAGGCTGTTGATGATAGTTCAGGTATGGACTTGTCTCTGCTTGCACAGAGATTCGCCCGCCTCTGTTTTTCGTTTCCGCTGCTCCGTGCAGAGGCGTGAGTCCGGTAGTCGTTTTAAACTGCTTGGAAGAGTGACTTTTGTCGTAAAAACCACACTCGTTTGCAACCCCAGCCATTGAGAAGTCCTCCGTCTCCAGAAGGTGCCGGGCAACGATTAAGCGCGCGCCCCCCGTCCACCTCGACTCGACGAGATCGATTCAATCGGTGCGGATAGTTCGTCACTCGAATATGTCAGTTCGCCCTGGTCGCAAGCAATGTGATGATTTCCGCTTGACAAAATCGCGACCAACTGTATCATGTGTACTACAACAGTTGGCGTTAAAAATGAAGATCCACCTAGACCATCACAGTGGCGAGCCGATCTACCGGCAGATTGTTGAGGCGATTAAATTCGAAGTCGCCCGCGGCAAGCTGACCGACGGGGATAAGTTGCCCAGTCTTCGCGAATTGGCGAACTCGCTCGGGATCAACATGCGAACGGTGGTCAAAGCCTATGACGAATTGGTTCATGCCGGACTCGTGGTTCGGCAGCAAGGACGGGGTGTGTTCATTACAGCCTCGCAGGCGTCGCTACCGAAGAATCGGCGACGTGCTGTGTTGACGGACATGCTGCAACGGCTGATGGCAGAAGCCAATCGGCTGGGGGCCTCCGGCGAGGAAGTGCAAGACATTCTCGAACGTGTTGTTAAAGAGATGGAGGCAGACCATGCCCACAAATAGTCCTTCCATTGTGCGTACAGAAAACATCGGCAGAATTTTCGGCGCCAATCCAGTTCTGCAAGATGTGACATTTCAGCTCCAGCCAGGCACTGTGACCGCATTGTTGGGACCGAATGGAGCAGGGAAAACGACGTTGCTGAAACTCCTTTGCGGGTTGATCGCACCGACAACTGGAATGAGTTGGGTTTTTGACACTCCAAGCTGGCCTGCAAATAATAAAGCTTGTGCCCGCGTCGGCTGTCTCCTCGATGGTTTTGAGCCACCAGCAGCAATGAAGATTCAGCACCTGATGCAATTGAGTCGTGCTGCTGGTCCAACATTCAACCAGCAGCGAGCCGACCAGCTACTTAAATCACACAATTTGAAACCATCGCAACGCTGGTCGACCCTCAGCAAAGGGCAGAAACGTTGGACGCTGCTGATCATGCTCTTGTGTCGAGAATGTGACCTGCTGCTGCTCGACGAACCAGCGGACGGGCTCGACCCACAAACACGAATTGAACTGTACCGATTGATTCGCGAAGAAGCGAATAATCGGGAACTGACTGCTCTGATCGCCACGCACATTATCACCGACATTGAACGTGTGAGCGACGAAGTCGCTGTCCTCCATCGCAATTCAATCATCTTGCAAGCAGACCTGGAAGATTTACGGGAACAGGTTCACGTTATTTCCTGCTCTTCCGTTCCCGAAAAAGAAGACCTTCCAGAAGGAGTGGAAGTCTTACACCAGTCTGAAAGCGGCGACTGCACGCTATGGCTGAGAGACCAGAAAGGATTGCTTGCGGAAGCGAAAGTTCCCTTTGAAGAGAGTCGGCGAAAAGGAACGCTGGAAGAAATCTTCCTGACGCTCACAGACAGAAATGGCACCGACAGAAATGGCGAAATTGATCAAACGAATCAACAAGTCGACCTTGCAATACAGCCTGCCAAGTGACGCGATTGATCATTCCACCCATGAGGACATACGAAAATGTTGACTCTCATACGCTGGCAACTCAAACAGTTGTTCTGGATCAACCTGATTGCGTTGATCTACTTCATTCTCATGACACTCTACAAACAGGAAGCAATTCTCTTTGCGCGGTCACAATGGCTGATGTTAGGAGTGTTTCTTCACTGTTGCGGAGTTGCATTGATTGCTGGCAGAAGTTCCCCGAGAGGTTCTGGTTTTTTGTATTCGCAAGGCTTCTCGCGAGACCAGTTGTGGTGGGCGAATTTTCTGGCTTCACTCATGTCGGGAGTCTTTGTCTGTTTGCTGATCTACGTCGTCATCGCGACAGGGTTTCGAGCCGCTGTTCAATCCCTCCATGGCAATCCCTGGGCTCCGGTGATGGGAAGTATCGAATTGTCGGCGATCAAATGGATCGCTCTGGAATACTTGCTCCTGTTTGCTCTGTTTCACTACGTATGGGTTCGCGCTCGGCAACCCGCACGTGACTCGGCGGCTGGTTGGATGATTGCGATTGCCATGACCAGTTTTGTAGGAGTTGGCTACGAGCGGCTCAACGGAGCGAATGCAACGCGGTCAATCATGATTGCAAGCTTTGCTCTGGGACTGGCCTTGTTGTTCGTCATCGCAAACTGGAAATTTCACAGAAGCGTGGAGGTACAAGCATGATTCCATTTTGTAATGCAATGATGGTCCTCTCGGCTCATGAAAGTGGTGGCCATTCTGGAAGTCCAGTGAGTTCGACGGCACTGGTGTTTGATTTTCTGCTGATGGCCGTGGTTCTTCTTCCTTTGATCCCGTTTCTAGTGCCGATCTTTTACTTTCGGTCTCAAAGCATAAGATGGACGCCAACGCAGACTGGTCG
>DAOUPA010000105.1 GCA_030626405.1 Planctomicrobium sp. | reverse complement strand
GTTTTTTCGCAAGATCAATAGTCTCTTGACCCTAAGTATGATCGGTCGATGCCCAGTAAAACCTTCAGGCTCGTTGAGGCAATTCCCAAGGCAATACCGATCATAATCGCCCGATTTCCGGCGGTATTGAAGATTTTCATGATGTAAACCGTCATTTGGTCGATTTTCAGAGCCGAATACGCATCCGGCACCCATGCAGTCAGTTGGACACCCAGATAAGTTCGCCCCAGCAAGACAATAAACGCCGTTCCCAGCAGTAGTGTTGCTTCCAGGTTTTTGGCTCGAAACGCTCTGAACGCTGCTGAGGCAACGTAGAACGCGAGCATGGCAAAGGTTGTCGTCATCAAAGGCTGAAAGATGTACTCGTACACCCACCAGAATGGATTTCCCTGAGTCGTGTAACTCCCCGACCAAGAGTATTTCACTTCGTGAGCCGCAACAAACAATCGCCCCACTTCGGTCCGCCACGCATACTGCTGGGCAGTTGGTGCGAAGAGAAACTCCCGCTGTGCGGAATTCAACTTGCCGACTTTCAACAGTTGAATCCCAAGCGATTTCATCACATCCGCCTGTCGCGGTAGGGAATCGACGAATTCACCGACGGCCTCTCGTTGCTTATCGGTCAACACTCCGAGCGATTTCAATTTCGCCGTAAATTCCTCAACGGTTTGCCCCGGCTGTTCAACGAAGATCGCGACTGCCTGTTTTTGGTCATCGTTCAAGAGCGTTGGTTCGGGAGTTTCCTTTTTAAGGACGAGATCCGTCGCCCCTGCGATCTGTTCATCAAGTAGCTCACAGGCAGTCTTATCTTCCGCCGCAAGAATCCCTGCGCTGTTAATTGCGACCACCATCGCATCCGCGGACCATTCCGCAGCGAAGAATTGTTGAAAGACTGCCTGTTGCTCGACACTGAGCGATCCACCTCGGTCTTTGATCTCAGCCAGCAGATCCTTTTCCTGTTGTGAAGTCAAAGGCATTGCCGGTGCAAAACCTGCCCACTTCATTGAGATACTGTCCCTCAATTCGGTCGACATCGACCCGACGACTGTCAGCCGATTTCCGTCCAGGGTGATCTCATCTTTGACGCTGTCCGGAATTTTGAACGACTCCGGGATCGAAGCGACTTCAATCGTTGTCTTCCGGTGCGATCCTTCTTCCAACTCTGCGATGGCACGTTTCGATGCTTCGGAGGAATTCAAAGCTTCGGCAAGAAGCGTTTTCAATTCTTCCGTCAGGACGCCTTCGACAGACAGCGCTCCATGCATCACTCGGTAGTCAAATTTGCCGACCAGTTCTTCAGGGCGGGACTCATTGAAGAGTTCTTCGACTCGACATTGCCAGCCGAGGGTCTCTTGATATCTCAGTAAGTCTTCTTTCTGATTTATTGTCATCCATCCCTGGAAAACCAGCTGTTCCTTTTCCTCGCGAAGCTGGTAACGCACAGACGTTGGCAACGGCTCTCCGTCTGCTCGCTTCGGAATTGTTCCATCGACGCGATACTCCGGCAGTTCCGACAATGGTAACCGAGCGAAAGTTGTTCCGTAGAATTCGGTATTCGGAGTCGGAATGCTTCCAAATTTGAAGAGACCAAAGGCCAGCGTCAGCAGGAACGCAACAATCGTCACCGCCGAATAGCCCCAGCCAGCCTTCTTATCGCTGATCGACTTCAGGTGCAGCTTGAGAAGATTTCCACCACCGAGGATAAAGGCAATCGATGCCAGAATGTCGAACCAAAGAGTCGAAATCTCCCCCCACTCCTGAATTGCTGGCAGGAAAAAGGAGACGATCAACACAAAGCCGGAAATGGCTGTGATCAATAACGGAACCGTGCGTTTCATTGATCCATCAATTTATGATTCGTACGTATGAGTGAAAAAGTGTAACGAAGATCCGAAGATTTATCTTGTTACCACATCTCTAAACATCCGCCACAGCGGCTGTTTTAATGCTCTCAGCCTCGGCGTAGCAAAGCTTTAATGCATCACACGCCAGCTTACCCGACAACACAGTCGGTGCATTCTTGGCGTTGACTCCATCCACAGCCGCTTGAATTTCTTCGGTGAACGCCGCACACCATTCGCCGCTTCCACCGGCGTCAGGTGTTTCAATCGGTCCTTTATCGGGAATCAGAGTCAGCGGTCGGTTGACGATCCAGTCGTCGCCGTAGGTTCCGCAGTCGAATTGAATCGTCGCCTTCTCCAGAATCAACTCAAAACTATGAGCAAACTTCAACTGTCCGGCTGCAATCCCACCGCTGATGCAACTGACGGTCAGGTCCGGATCGTCATAAAGGTACTGCGTGCAAACGTGATTCACGAATCCTTCTCGCAGTAAGCCACGAGAGAAAACCTTCGCAGGCACACCACATAGCAAGCCAATGTAATGATTGTCATGAATGTGAAGATCAATTCCCCAGCCGCCCAGCTTCTGGAAGTCCTTAATCGAAGACGACCAGTCGGGCGGTGCAATCACACGACGAAAAGCCGCCGCCTGTAATTTTCCGTACTTGCCACTTTCAACAAGTTCACGCGCCCAACGAAATTCCGGGAAGAACGGTAGCACCTGAGCGACCATTAACAGCTTGCCTGCCTTCTCAGCCGCAGCGAGCATTCGTTCGGCAGCTTCCATTTCAATCGCAATCGGCTTTTCGACGAGGACATGTTTCCCAGCTTCCAAAGCCGCAATCGCAACCGATTCATGCTGATCCGTTGGCAGGCAGACGTGTACAAGATCGATCTCAGGATTCGCAAGCAGATCATGAAAGTCTGCGTATCCAGTGACGCCAGTCAGGTCAGTTGTCTCACTTCCACGCGGACCAAAATTCCCCTGAATGCTCGACCAGTCACCAGCCAGTTTCTTTTCGTTGCGAGTTGAGAAGGCGACCACCTTCGCTCCACTCACCTTCTTGGTCGCCTCGAAATGGGTCATCCCCATAAACCCAAGGCCAATGATTCCAATATTTACTGTGTCGTTTTTCATTCTGATCATTCTTCTTTGATAATCACTCGTTGAAGCACTCTGGCGAATCCATGGAACGCACCGAACCCGAACGGTACCAAAGCATTGAGCGCACGCCAAGCATTAAAGAGCAGAGAGGTTGAGAGTCCAGAGAGCGCCTTTGAACCTTATATCTTATCTCCTGAAGTCCCCAACAATATTAACAGACCTTCTTTTCTCTCCGTGCCTCCGTGGCTTTCATCCCTTTCGAGTTCGAAGAGTTAGGAACAATCCGCCGTGCCTGTGTGCTGTTTCACAGAACCTTTTCGAAGAAGCGACGACACTCTACGTTCAGGAGTCAACAATTTTGCATTGAAGCATCAAGGAAACAAGGATGGCTGGTTTGAAATTGAGTCTATGGATACCTGCTGCGTCGCGGGTCGGAATTTTTCTGGCGGTGATCGTTTGTGGCTTGAGCGTTCCTCCTGGCGTGGTCTTCGCCAAGGCACCGTTGGGGAAACAATGGCCCGCGTCGCAGCAAGTGTCCATGGACAAAATCAGCCACGCCCGGTTTGATACACTCTTGAAGAAGTACGTCGACACCGACGGCTACGTCAACTACTCCGCATGGAAAGCCTCTTCATCCGACCGTACGGAACTGAAAAAATACATCAGTGAACTGAGCCGGGCGTCTCTCTCAACACCTGCGACACGTAGCGGTCAACTCGCCTTCTGGATCAACGCCTACAACGCCGTCACTCTCGAAGGAATGATGCAGGAGTACCCGACCTCCAGCATTCGCAATCACACCGCAAAGGTCTTCGGCTACAATATCTGGAAGAACCTTCCGCTTAGGGTCGGTGGTGCTGAGTATTCGCTCGAACAGATCGAGCACTCGATTCTCAGGAAGAAGAAAGAACCTCGCATCCACTTCGCAATTGTTTGTGCATCCGTCGGCTGCCCCAGATTACTCAACGAAGCGTACACGTCTGCAAAACTTGAATCGCAACTTGCTCGCAATGCGAAAGACTTCTTTTCCCGACCCAAAAACCTTCGCGTCGATGCTCGCGACAAGCGCCTGCACCTGAGTTCCATTCTCAGTTGGTTTGCCACCGACTTCGGCAGCACTCAGGCACAACAACTCAACTACTACAAGCCGTACCTCCCAGCGAACGCCAAAGCACTCGTCGAAGCCGGCGGCGTGCATGTTTCGCACCTCGACTACGACTGGTCAATCAATGATCAGAAAACAAAGAAAGAGTAGGCCGATTGCCGACGATGCTGGCTGATCGTCTAGTTTTGAACAAAAACATGGAAAACGAAGTTAGATTCAGCAGAGTTGAAACGATTCCAAAGTAATATCGATCGACTCGAACTGAACACACTTCAACATCGAATTCTAAATTCCTGTTGAATCTACAAGACAACTTCAAGTGTCTGGTTGCGGAATTTGCTATGGTGACGCCGCTTGCATCAGATTGATGAGTGGTAAATCGTGGAACTCTGATTGTTCCCCAATGCTTCTGAACTGAATCCGTTGATCTCTCGCAATGCTCTTATCGAATTTATATGGGCTTGATAATTGGGAGTAACGGACGATGGAGAAACGGTTCTTGGGGAACACAGGGATGGAAGTCTCTACGCTTTCTTATGGTGCTTCTTCCCTGGGGCAGGAGTTTCGCAAAATTGATATCGATGAAGCAGTCCAAAGCGTGCACGTTGCCATCGATTCTGGCATCAATCACATCGATACATCCCCATTTTATGGTCGTGGGATGAGCGAAATGCTGCTGGGACGCGTCCTTCCTGAAATCCCACGCGAAAACTACTACCTGCAAACGAAACTGGGGCGCTACTCCGGGGAACACTTTGATTTCAGTGCGAAGCGTGTTGCGGAAAGCGTTGACATTTCTCTCGAACGAATGAAAGTAGACCATCTCGATATTGTTTTGTGTCACGATCTGGAATTTGTCGAGATGTCGCAAATTGTCGAAGAGACTTTGCCAGCGTTACGCAAACAAGTCAAAAAAGGAAAGGTGCGTTTCATCGGAGTGAGCGGCTACCCGATGAAGATGTTCAAGTACATTCTCGATAACGCGGACGTCGACGTCATCCTTTCTTACAACCATTACACTTTGCAGAATGACATGGCGCTGGAACTCCTGCCGATCTGCGAAGAGAAAGGAGTCGGCGTCATGAACGCGGCCCCGTTCTCTGCTCGCTTGCTCACAAACGCGCCTCTTCCACCTTGGCACAAAGCAACTCCATTTGTACGAGAGATCGCGCAAAAAGCTGCCCAGCACTGCGAGAGCCGTGGTGTCGACATCGCACAACTCGCTCTGCAATTCTCAATCGCGCATCCCGGATTCACAACATGCGTGACAGGTTCTGCCAATCCGAAACGAGTCGCCCAATGGGTTGAATGGTCGCAGCTTCCTCTTGATGAAGAACTCGTCGCTGAAGTTCAGGCAATTCTCAAACCTATCCACAACTGGATCTACACCGAAGGCCGTCCTGAAAATAACGACGACGAAGCAATTGAGTGGGCGAAGAAAGTGTAGAGTCTCTTCAAACCGATGAATTAGAACGGTCGCTTCGAGAGTCGGAGTGATATCAGGTGCAGACCAGCAGCAGTTCGGTTCGCGTATGTAACTCACGATTTTTCGCCAGCTTGCTACACTCCACTCATTCTGTGCTGGACGGATTCAATGATTTTCTGTGAAAGATATATTTAAATGAAAGCAATTCGACTCGAAGAACCAAAGCGATTCGCACATGTCGATGTCGCGGAACCGGAAGCACCAGGCCCAGGGCAGGCGTTGGTACGGACGCATCGCATGGGAATCTGCGGCACCGATTACAGCGGCTATCTGGGCAAGATGCCGTTCTTCAGCTATCCGCGAATCCCGGGTCATGAGTTAGGCGTCGAAGTTCTAAGCATTGGCGAAGGCGTTAAGAACGTCAAGGTCGGCGACCAGTGCAGCGTGGAACCGTACATGAATTGCGGCGAATGCTACGCGTGTCGCAAGGGAAGCGGAAACTGCTGTGAGAAACTGAACGTCATCGGTGTCATGGTCGATGGTGGACTCTGTGAGAAGTTTCTGATCCGGGCAGACAAGCTACATTCTTCAGAAAAACTTTCTTTCGAGCAACTCGCACTGGTCGAGACACTCGCCATCGGCTGCCACGCGAATGATCGCGGCAACCCGCAGCAGGGTGACCACATCATGATCATCGGAGCCGGACCGATTGGTCTGGCGACCCTTGAGTTTGCACGACTTACTGGTGCGACGATTACCGTCATGGACATGGTTGAGTCACGGCTCGACTTTGTGAAACAGACCTACAATGTCGCGCACACAATTCAGTTCAAAGGAGATGGCAGCGATATTGAGCAAGTCCAGGAAATCACAGGCGGCGACAAATTTGCAGTCGTCACCGATGCCACCGGCAACAATCGATCGATGGCAAATGCATTGAACTACGTCGCACACACTGGCACGCTCGTCTACGTTGGCATTACAACGTCGGACATTTCCTTCGCGCATCCAATTCTGCATAAGCCGGAGATCACCCTCAAGGGGTCTCGCAATGCGTTGCCTTCCGACTTCACAAGAATCATCGGCCTCATCGAAGATGGCATAATTAACACAACTCCCTGGATTACACACCGAACAACTTTCGATACCGTCATCGAAGAATTCGAAACATTCACGAAGCCGGATTCGGGTGTTATCAAAGCCGTGATTGAAGTCACTTGAAAATTCAAACCGTTAGTCGTTCACTTGAAAGTGAACGGATAAACAAGTTGTGTACAACGAACATAATCATCTACATATTGAAATTGAAATCATGCCTGCTCCACAAAAATGCGTCACTCTTGGTCTTGCTCCAAGTTTTGGATTTGGAGACCGAATCGGTCTGGCAACGCCTGGTCATGTTGAATCGATGAATCGGGCAGGGGAGGGGATTGCCCCGATCTATCCGCAACAATCGATTCGCGAGATGTTCAGAACGAATCGAACTCCTCAAGATGTCATGGACGATGCGATGACCGCCGCCGCTGCCGAAGGGTGGACCGGTCCCATTGGAGCAGATGCCGACCATCTGAAAACCCCAGAGGATGTGGACGTCACTGCCGCAGTCGGTTTCACCTTCTTTACAATTGATCCTTCCGGTGATGTTGATCAACAAGCGGACGATTACGATGAAGCAACGCTTCGGGAAAAGTTTGATTCCTCACAAGGAACCGCTCCGTGGTACGGAGAGTATCTCAACGACACAATTCAGCTCCCAACCGGGACCAACATTGACTTGAGTGAAGAAGCCTGCATGCGAGCGGCAGTCAAATATGGAGCCGCGATTCAGCGGGCACTCGACCTTGGTGACCACATCAAATCGGTGAACGAATCGGCAGGGCAAGATTACGAAATCGAATTATCAGTCGATGAAACAGACCAGCCGACCACACTCGCGGAACACTACATCATCGCCGACCAGTGCATCAAAGGCGGGATGAAGCTGGTCAGTCTCGCACCGCGATTTATCGGTGAGTTGGAAAAAGGTGTCGATTACAAAGGAGATGTCAGCGCACTGGAAGCCTCACTTAACGATCATGCCGCGATTGCGGAACTCATCGGCCCATACAAGTTGAGCCTGCATTCCGGATCAGACAAGATCTCGATGTACACCGCCCTGGCGCGGGCCACCAAAGGGCTTTTCCATGTCAAAACTGCTGGGACAAGTTACCTCGAAGCAATCCGCGTCGTTGCCCGGCATGACGAAGAACTCTTCCGTCGAATCGTGAAATTCGCCCGTGAACGTTACGACACCGACAAAGCGACCTACCACGTTTCTGCAACAAACGCCGCCGTCCCACCTGAAACTGATCTCGATGCAACCAGACTCGAACAAGTCTACCTCGAACGCTGGCAAGACGTCCCACAGGGACTCGGATTCACCGAACCTGGCCGTCAAATTTTGCACTGCACGTTCGGCTCCGTGCTCACCAGTGAAGAGTTCGGACCAGCGGTCTACTCGGTTCTTGAATCTCACCCGGAAACATACAAAGAGGTCCTCGCCGACCACTTCAGCCGACATCTCGATGCACTCCGCGCTGGGATGTAATTCACTCTGCGTCCAAAGATCATTTCGCGTTGTTCATTCAACCCGTCACATGCTAAAACATAATGAGGCCGTAATGCGACTTTCAATAAAGAAGCACAAACCGGTCCCACGATTTATCGATTCGCGTCCAGATGCAAGAGCACTTCTCTTCTTCGTTGAGTAATTTGTATTGATAGCAGCACCGGTGGAACATTATGAATCAACTCACAATTCTCTCCTTGTTCCTCATCGGACTTTCAGGAATCAACACTTCGGTAGTGAACGCGGAGATCGATTTCGTCAAGGAAATTCAACCGATCTTCAAAAAACGCTGCTACGAATGCCACGGCGAGGAGACGCGCGAGGCAGGGCTGCGACTTGATCAGAAAGCGGATGCTCTCGCAGGCAGTGATTCAGGGCAAATCATCAAACCGAAAGACGCAGAAGGCAGCCTGCTTGTGAAGTTAATCTCAGGTGAAGATGCTGACCGACTGATGCCCCCCGATGGCGAAAACCTGACCGAAGACGAGATCGAAAAAATCGAAACATGGATTGAGGAAGGTGCGATTTGGCCTGACGGTGTCGATCCGAAAGTCGAACGACCAAAGCACTGGGCGTACGAGCCGCTCACTGTGAAATTGCCTGAGAGCCCTGCGCTGAAAAAGCATCTCCCGATTGATCAATTAATTCTTGCGAGACTTAATGAAAACAAGATCGAACCTTCGCCGATTGCGGATCGATATACACTCATCAAACGTCTCTATTACGACTTGCTCGGGCTGCCGCCTTCGATTGCAGCTGTTGATACGTTCGTCAATGACAAAAGCAATAATGCGTACGAGCACCTCGTCGACGAGCTTCTCGCCTCACCACATTTCGGTGAACGCTGGGGGCGACATTGGCTCGACAAAGCTCGTTATGCCGACTCCGATGGATACGAAAAAGATCGTCCTCGCTACAATGCGTGGAAGTATCGCGACTGGGTCATTGAAGCGATCAATTCTGACATGCCATTCGATCAATTTACAATCGAGCAGCTCGCAGGCGACCAACTCGAAAACCCGACAATCAGTCAGCAACTCGCGACTGCATTTCACCGCCAAACGCTGACAAACACCGAAGGTGGCACTGACCAGGAAGAATTTCGCGTGATGGCGATTTTTGATCGGGTGGAGACGATCAGTGCCGTCTGGTTGGGATTAACAATGGGTTGCGCTCGTTGCCATTCACACAAGTACGACCAAATTTCTCAGCGCGAGTATTACCAGCTCTTCGCCTTCTTCAATAACGGAGACGAAACGACAACGAAAATCCCCAGTTCGTCTGATGCTCAAAAGAAATACACTGCCGAAAAAACTCTTTTCGACGCCAAGCATAAAGAGTTGCAACAACCACTCACCGCCAGAAGCAATGAACTCGAACCAGCGTTCAACGCCTGGCTGACAGACCTTCAGGCAAAACACGACGCGGCGAAATCTCAAACCGCTTCAAATCTCCTGGAGTCGACTCACGTCGCCTCAACCGGCGGAGCAACTCTGAAACCACTGGAGGACGGTTCCTATTTTGCAACCGGAAAGGAAGCGATTCAAGACGTCTATGAACTTCACTATCGGCACGCTAATCCTAAAAATCCAGAAGCTGAATCCCACGAAATTGCTGGCTTCCGCCTCGAATTGCTCACCGATGATTCACTCCCCAAGAAAGGTCCAGGACGTTCCAGCGGCGGGAACTTTGTTTTGAGTGAAATCACCGTTGACATTATTCGAGAAGGTGACGCCGCAACCCGTCAAAAGTTCCGATCCGCGACTGCCGACTTCAGTCAAAAAGAATTCGAAGTCGCGCAAGCAATTGATGGTGAAGAATCAACGAAAGGTTGGGCCATCAGTCCTCAAACTGGTAAACCGCACGCCGCGACATTTCTTTTTGAAAAGCCTCTCTCGCATAAAGAAATCTTTGAAAGAGAAGTTCTCGTTCGTCTGTCTCAGCAATACTCATCAAGCATTCACACGCTGGGACGTTTTCGTATCGAGTGGATTTCAACAGCACAGGCTGAACTCATCGCGTTACCGGAAAACATCAAAACAATCTTGGCTATTGAGACTGTAAAACGGGACAAAAAACAGACAGATGCTCTCATGAATTACTACAGGTCTCAAGACAAGCAGTACAGAGAGTTGAAGTCAGTCGTTGATGCACTTCAGAAAGAAGCTCCGTTCAATCCAGAGATGGTTGTGCGTGTGATCAAGTCGCGCACTGACTCACCGCGCGAGACACATATCATGAAACGAGGAGATTTCCTCCAACCGCAAGGACCGGTTCAGCCTGGCACGTTAGAAGTTTTAACCAACTCTCTAGATGGAAAAGAGGAAACACAAACTCGACTCGATTTCGCCAACTGGCTCGTCTCTGGAAAGAACCCTCTGCCGCCGCGTGTTTTTGTGAATCAGGTTTGGTCGCATTTATTTGGAGTTGGCCTCGTTCCGACGTTGAACGACTTCGGAGTTCGTGGTGATGCAGTCTCACATCCGCTGCTCCTCGACTGGCTGGCGAATCATTTCATCGAATCAGGTTGGAGCCGCAAAAAACTCATTAAAACGATTGCGATGTCCGCAGCTTACCAACGCTCTTCAGCGCATCGTTCAGAATTGGCAGATGTTGATCCAACGAACAAACTGCTCTATCGACAAAATCGTTTTCGCGCCGAAGCGGAGATCGTCCGCGATCTCTATCTGGCTGCATCGGGACTCCTGGAACCCCGTATCGGCGGCCCGAGTGTCTTCCCACCACTCCCAGCAGGGATTGCCAATGTGAGTTACGCTAATAACTTCAAATGGGGTAACAGCGATTGGAATTCGCGCCCTGACCGACCGAGTGGAGTCTCTCCAAAGGAAGATATCTATCGACGTGGGATGTACACTTTCTTCAAACGAACTGCCGCCCATCCAAATCTCGTCACTTTCGATTGCCCCGATTCAAACACCACCTGCGTCAACCGAGGTTCATCCAACACACCGCTTCAGGCGTTACAAACACTCAACAACAATGTCTTCGTCGATGCCTCACGAGCGATGGCAGACTTGTTGTTGAATAGCGATCACCTCAAGACGGATGACCAACGTCTACAAGAACTCTTCCGCCGTTGCACTGGGCGTCCTCCAACGAATGTTGAACTGAAAATCCTGCAAAAGCTACTTCACGATGCAGACGCCTACTACACCGCCTCACCGAAAGACGCCATCGCCTTAGCAAAAAATGAGAAACAAGACGAAGCAACAACGAAAGCCACCTGGGTCGCCGTTTCAAGAACCGTCCTGAATCTCGATGAGTTCATCACCAGAGAGTGAGCTTTGCTCGTTCGCCATCCACACGATCTTCCATGGTCGAGAAATTGAAGTCTCTCAAGAATCGGTCCCGCACGGAGGAAATTCGCGGAGACTTTTGGTAGGGTTCCAGCGTATGGTAAATTGCCGAAGCCTGATGGAGAGCAATTATCTGTTCAATCATGCGGCGGACATCGATCAATAACTTTAGTGAAATACAGGAAGGACGTTTTGATGCTTAAGAAAATGACAACATTGGGAATGACGTTTTGCGCACTCGTCGGGATGAGTTTGATTTCAACTTCCGCTCATGCTGCCGATGACCACAAGCACGGTGACCATGACCACGCGCATGCTCACATGCCGACCGAAGGAGTCGTGATACTGAGATCCACAAAAGGGAACAAAGTTCGTGGACGCCTGGTCCTCAAGCAGGTCAAAAGTGGAGTGCGAGTCACTGGTCGCGTGAACAACTTAACTCCCGGTGAACACGGTTTCCACATTCACGAGTTCGGAGACCTTCGTGCGACCGATGGCAAATCCGCTGGAGGACACTTCAATCCAGATGGTCACGACCACGGAAGTCCAGATGCAGAGCATCGCCACGCCGGAGACCTTGGCAACATTACAGCTGATTCCGAAGGAGTTGCAAAAGTCGACATCCTCCAGAAAGGGCTGAAGCTCCACTTCGTCATCGGTCGTTCAATCGTCGTCCATGCCGGAAAAGATGATCTCAAAAGTCAGCCATCAGGAGATGCCGGTCCTCGTGTCGCCGTTGGTGTCATCGGGATTGCACAAATGAAGAAACCAGCGAAGAAGTAATTGACTCTCGCACATCAAATCTAAATATTGCGGCCACGTCCAGAACTTCTGGACGTGGCTTTTCTTTTCCGAATCACTCTTCTAGTGACTCCCTCAAGGCGTGCATTGAATCAGGTGCCAGAGTATCGATACCGTTTTCACGCCTGCATAATCGGCACATTCCCTATCTCTTAGGATTACCTGTGGCAATTTCTCAACAGGAAGCAGAGGAATTTCTCCTGAGACGTCATCGCATCGCAGAGTGGAAGACCCCTCTCTCTCACACTTGTACCTAGGTCGAGTTCAACGATGGGGGGGCCACAGTCTGTCGCCGTATTCATCGGAACGGTGCCACCTGAAATTCAACTGGCATATCATCAAAAATAAGAGAAGAGAAATGCAACGTGGGACAATGAATGGCATCGACGACCTACTGCTGAGCCTTGGTCAAGAGGAGGCCGAAAAACCACCTGCTCACTCTCTTGATGACACCTCTCCTGAGAGCACTCAACCACCTTCTACTACAGCGACGAGCGAATCGGACGCTGATCTTGCGAATCCAGATAATCAGAAAGCCGCTGTCAAACAAGAAATCAAGGACTACGCAGCGATTCACGCTGAAAAAATCAACGCCGCTCGTATGCTGCCAAAAGTTTCATTCACTGCTTCAGGGATCAATCATGAAACGAAAGTGTCGCGCCGATTCGGAGGCAAAAACGAGTTTGTCCCTTACAGCCCTGACTCGCTCCAAAAAGCCGGACTCAGCCTCAGTGAGGTCATGAATCTGATCCTGAAATTTCTTAATAACCGAGGAGTCGAAACCGGATTCAAAATTGCGATGCAGATTGGGTTGAAGTTTCCACTCGTCGAAGGGATTCTGAGGCAATTGAAAGTCGAGAGACTGACCGCCTACAAAAATTCCATCGCAGGCGGCGATTATCTCTATGAATTGACGGACCTTGGTCGCGAGCGAGCCAGCCTTCTCGCAGTCCAGTCGACATATTTCGGAACGGCACCTGTGCCGCTCAATCTGTACATCGACAGCGTCAACGCACAATCTCTGGAAGGACGAAAACCATCACTCGACGCAATTCGCAAAGCATTTTCGGACCTTTCAATCAGTGATCATTTGATCTCCAATATTGGACAGGCAATCCATTCCGGACGAGGCATGTTTCTTTACGGCCCTCCTGGAAACGGAAAAACCAGCATGGCCGAACGAGTGACAAAATCGTTTGGTGATACAATTTGGATTCCACGGTCCATTGTCGCATCTGGTGAAATCATTCGCCTCTATGACCCAAATCGTCATCACCCAGTAAAAACAGACTCCAAATTGGAACTTGAAATCGACGGACGCTGGATTCAAATCGAACGCCCAACCATTGTTGCAGGTGGTGAATTGACGATGGACAACCTGGAGATCACCTACATCCGCAAAACAGGTGTTGGTGAAGCCCCATTACAAATGAAATCCAATTGCGGGACATTGCTCATCGACGATTTCGGTCGGCAAAGAATGAGCACTGACGAACTCCTCAACCGCTGGATTGTTCCTCTGGAACAACGGCACGATTTCTTGCATATGGAAAGCGGACGAACGATTCAGGTCCCGTTTGACCAGTTGATTATCTTTTCAAGTAATTTGGAACCACGCGATCTTGTTGACGATGCGTTTCTGCGACGAATTCCCTACAAGATCGAAATCAAAGATGCTCCCGAATACGACTTCAGACAGCTCTTCGTAAAAATGGCTCGAGCAGCGAAATTCGATTGCACTCCAGAAATCGTTGATTACCTCATCCAGGACCATTACGTCGCCGCCAACCGACCATTCCGTTTTTGTCACCCCCGCGATATTTTGCGACAACTCGAGAATCGTTGTTCGCTACACAACTTGCCAAGAGAAATCACGAAAGACGCTCTCGACCAGGCGATCGAAAATTACTTTTCGATTATGTAATAAGGTTGCGACCACATACCTTTTTGTGTGTGGTCACACTGGTTTGGTCACTTCTGCTTGCCACTCACTATTGCATACCCACGAAGTTCTGTGACAGAAATTTCGTCGAACAACTGCTCCATCCTTGCCTCCAGCCACTCTGTCTGTTTCGTGACAATGTCAACCCGACCACCAGATCGAAGGTGCTTCAGCGCCGACTGCAAAAAGATTTCTGCGATTTGATAGTGTGAATAATAAGGCGGGTTCCCGACGACGACATCAAACTGTCCTTCCAGGCTCTCTCCGTCAGCTCCGACCGAACCATCGTGAGACAACGTCCCGGCGACGTCGTCCAGACCATTCAGTTCCGCACCAGCCAAAGCACATTCGACAGCCCGCGAGTTCGCATCCACAAAGTGAACAGCAACTTCTTTCGCACGCATCCCCGCTGCCAAACCAACAGTGCCGGCACCACAGCCAATGTCCAGAACGTGATCGCCATCCTGAATCGTCATTGTTTCAATTAAAGCACGAGCACCAACATCTAATCTGCGATGGCTAAACACTCCTGGACGACTGACCGCGCGGATCAATTTCTCTCCGCTACGAAACGCAAACTCTGACGAGAAGTTTTTGAGTTTCTTGAGTTCCTTTTGCTTCTTGAGTCGGTAGACAACGCCTTTTCGTTTTTGAATTCTAGTCAAATTCTTTCCGAGTTTCTCGACTTCATGATGAAACCACTTGTCCTTGCGGTTATCGATGGTCACAACTAAATGCCCATTCATGACCAGTCGATCATACGCCTGTTGCAACAGATCACGTGAGAGTTCGCTCTCACCTGATCTCGACATTGGTAATACGCACAGATCGAATTCTTCCTCAGGCAGATCTGCCGAGCAAACAACACGAACGTCTGCACTTTTTTGGGAACACCACTCCGCAGTTTCGCTGGCAGGAAACAACTCCACAAAATGACACAGCACTTCGGAGTCCGGAAGCCGTGAGGCGATTTCCATCGCGCACTGTCCACGCCCAACCGAAGTGCACAGCACCCGCTTAGCGATCATTTCAGAGGTTGCATTCATCGCCAATTGTTCAGACAACGGCAGTCGATATTCAACCTCACCTTCGTCTTCGAAATTATCGATTTCTTCGTTCATTAGTTTTTTCTTACAGTACGAAAGCGTTTATTTGGCGACAGCACTTCAAGTTCGCCACCTACCATTCAGATGTTGTCTGTTGCGACAAAAGCAATCGCGGACAATATCGCTGCGAGTGGCTGGGGTCAAATTGCCAAGTAATGTTTTAATTTTCATTAGACGCGAACGACGAATTGACCACAGCCACCGATTGCTCACAACCAGTCAGATTCATGGAAACCTGCGAAAGATACGGCAGCCGGACAGTTCACACACCGTTTTCCGCAATTCGAGAGGTTCCCCTTACTTGCGTCACGTCCTTCTCTCCGATACGTTGACGGCGTTGGTGTTTGGAATCAAGCACCATTGATTGTTGTACACTCTCCTTCAATTGGATTTCCCCTTCAGAAATTTCTCCGTACCTCAGTGCCTTCGTGGTGTCTTTCACTCCCGGCCAGAATGTCTTCGGTGAACTCTGTTGAAGTACACTCCTGACGAACTAAGACAGTCCGAGATCCGGTTCATGACGAATCAACCAGAAGCAGATTCAACTAATCCAACGCCGCAAATCGAAAAAGATCGCGCGTTGATCAACGAAGCCCGCGAGAAAGGCAAAGGCCCTCTTTTCTTTGCCTTCGCCAAACTCTCCGGCCCTGGTTGGTTGCAAAGCGCAATTACCCTCGGCGGTGGTTCTTTGGGAAGCAGCCTGTACCTGGGCGTTTTAGCAGGCTTCGGCCTGATGTGGTTACAACCACTCGCGATGATACTCGGCATCATCATGCTCAGCGCGATTGGTTACGTTGCTCTTTCCACTGGCGAACGACCTTTCGCATCGATTAACAAACACGTCAGCCCGGTTCTTGGCTGGGGCTGGCTACTCGCAACATTGATGGCAAACTTTGTCTGGTGCATGCCGCAGTTCTCACTTGGAACAGCAGCGATTCAACAAAACCTCGCTCCCGCATCCGTGGGTGCAGAAGCAATCGCTGCCGAGATCAAAGCTCAAGGACTCGGTGAAGATCAGCAAGAAGAAATAGAGACTCTGACGAAGAGCCTGAAATTTAAACACAATCTCATCTGTGCAGCAATCCTGTTCTTCTCAGCAGCCATTGTCGTATTATTCTACGACTCC
>DAOUPA010000357.1 GCA_030626405.1 Planctomicrobium sp. | reverse complement strand
TGGAGAAGCAGGGCCATTTCCCCAGCGGTCCTTTGCGAGGCTATAAAGCTGACACTTGGGAAGGGGGACATCGAGTTCCGTTCATCGTTCGCTGGCCTGGAATTGTGAAACCCGATTCAGTCTGCGATCAATTGGTTCATCAAGCTGACTTGCTGGCAACATTTGCAGAAGTCCTCGGACAACAACTCCTCGAGAATGCAGGTGAAGACAGTTTCAGCTTGCTCCCTCTGCTCAAAGGCAGCAACGCCTCGGTGCGTGAATCATCGGTCAGTTGCTCAATCCGTGGAGTACCGAGCATTCGAAGCGGTAATTGGAAATACATCCCTGCCCCAGGTTCGGGCGGATGGGGTAAAGGAGGCGATCAGAGCGAGCCGTCTCAACTGTACAATCTCGCGAGCGACATTGAAGAAGCGAATAATCTGGCTGCTGATCAGCCAGAACGTGTATCTGAACTGCAGGAGTTGTTGGAAACGCTAATCACCAAAGGCCGTAGCACTCCAGGAGTACGGCAGAACAACGACATCAAAGTTCGCCGCCATGTGCCAAAGGGAATCAACTAAGCTCCAAATATCTTATCATTGCGATCTTCAACGACGATCAGAAGCGGCGGCCCGTTTGAGTTTTGCAAGCATTTCCTGGACTCGCTGCGGATCGGTCTCTGCCAAGTTCTTTGCTTCTTCGGGGTCACTGGGGATGTTGAATAGTTCTATACGTCGCGATTCACCCTCACTATGTGTCACGAGTTTCCAATCTCCATAGCGGAGAGATGATGCACGCCAGCGCGGTCCAGCTGTGTAGATGGCTCGGGTCGGCAGCGGAGTATGGTTGGTCAGTAATTCGGTCAGGTCCGTCCCGTCCCATTTCAGATCGCGATCTGATTTGTACTCCGTCAGTGAGCACAGTGTTGGCATCCAGTCGGTAATTTGAACTGGAGTCTCAACACGTCCCGGTTTCACTCGCCCCGGCCAGGAGACAAGTGTTGGCACACGTGTTCCTCCCTCGTAGACATCTCCCTTTTGGCCACGCAACGGATTATTGTTTCCAGTGAGTCGGCCATTAGGACAATTGTCGTCCGGGTACTTCAAATCATTATTTTCGACTGTGCTGCCACCGTTGTCGCTCGTGAAGACCAATAGCGTGTTGTCGCGAACTCCTTTCTCTTCAAGAGCCTGAATAATTCGCCCAACAGAATCATCCAGGTGCATGACACAGGCTGCGTAGTGCCGGGCAACATCGCCAGAAATGTTCTCTGGAACTTTTCCGAGCCATTCCTCAGGCTCCTTAATAGGAAGATGCACAGCCGTGAATGGTACGTAGGCGAAGAATGGCGATTTCTGTTTCTGAATCCATCGCACCGTTTCGTTTGTGAGCAGATCGGTGACATGGCCAGTTTCATCGATCAATTCATGATTGCGATGCCACGTGACCGAATACGGCCCCTTCTTATAGCGGTGATTCCATGGGCTAATTCCTCCAGCCAGCGAACCGTATGAATAGTCAAATCCGAAATAGTTTGGTCCCCACTTGGGGAGCGATCCGAGATGCCACTTCCCAGCGAGGAATGTTGAGTAGCCTTGGCTTTTGAGTGCGCGAGGCAACGTGACAGTATCCATAGGCAACGCGAGTTCATTGGTGGGTGTCGTGATACCAAAACGACTCCAACAGCGCCCTGTCATAAAACCGGCTCGAGTCGGACTGCAGACCGGCGCAACGTAATGCTGAGCCAGTTCAAGCCCCTCCTTTGACAATCGATCTAAATGGGGCGTTGGTGCGTTCCCACCGTGAAATGCCACATCCGCCCAGCCGAGATCGTCAGCCATAATAAAGACAATGTTTGGTGGAGCCGCGTGAACCTGTGAATAGAACAAAGCAGCGAGTATCAAAATGGTGCCAATGTGCAATCTCATGGATGAAATCTCTCTGATTTTCTTTGAGCGGATTTTTTGGGAGAATTAGATTGGCTTTGTCCGTACATTCGTAAATTATCAAAGAGTTTGGGTCTTTGCCATTTCTTGGAAAAACTCTCACAATATTTTTCACCCCTTTGGTCCAACTTGGGGTCCCCGAACCGTACATGCACCGCAAGAAACTCGCGCGAGAGTCTTTTGAAATTGGTGTCCAAGTTAACAGGTTTTGGAACCAAAATGGAGCTAAGTTAACAGCCTATCATGAGCGTCATTGTGAAAACGAAAGGTAGTTCGAAACCAGATCCCAATCATCTGCGTCGTCTGCGGGTCTTGCGTACGCTGACTCCACAGCAGAAACTCGATCAAGTCTTTCAACTCAATGAGCGAACACTCAAACTTTTCCGAATCGGCCTCCGCAAGAGATTTCCCGATCTCTCTGAGGAGGAATTCGAGGCTCTCTACCTGCAAATGCGAGCACGATGTCACAACAGGAATTACTGAAGTTTGTCATTTCCAAGCTGAACGAACTTTCGATTGAGTTCATGTTGACTGTATCTCATGCATCCAGTCTTCAGAAAGCAGACCCGATTACCTGAACCAAACGTTTGCAGTGTCATCAATGGGTGGTTTTCTCGCTGTGCCAATTAACGTATGGAGTTTCTCGGACAATCAGTGCAAATGGAGTTGCAGAGGTTCTCCGCTTCACTGGGCTTAGAAGTTTCCCGAGGCAGCTTCCTTCAAGATCGCTTTGTCGAGTTGTGCTTCAGAGAGCAGCTTCTTCAGACGAGCGTTTTCTTTTTCAATCTCCTTGAAACGTTTGGCCTGATCCATCCTCAGACCACCGTTTCGCGTCAACGCGAACAACTTCACACAGCTATTCGCCATTTGTAATAGGTCTTGTCCGCAATGCTGTACCGACGGCAAGCCTGCTTGACTGAGATCCTTTGAGCAATCAGCACTTCGACTTCTCGAAGCTTGTGGATGATCTGTTCAGTTGTGTAACGTACTTAAGGCACTTTTCTGCTCCTTGCCTAAAATGGTTTCAGTCTGACGAGTGTCTACCAAAGACTGGTACCGTTATAGGGGGGAAGGTCACCCCGATTTCAGTATCGGCAAAGCGTCGTTCGAGACAGCTTCAAGGTCTCACAAATATCATCAATGCTGTTCGCATTTGTCACGGAACACCTTCTTCTCCAAGGCGACATGTGGCTCGTCCGGATTCAGTGGTGACCGGCCTTCTTTGGGTCCTCGTACTTGGGCAGTGAGTGTGAAGAGATTGTGTACCACGACTGACATGTGATAATGTTTGACGTTGATGACAATCGAAGTCGTTGTGTGCCAATCAGACAACTTTGTTGGCCGACGAGAGGATGGATCTGCGGAAATGGATCGGCACATAGGCCGGAAAGAGAAATTCCATGATGTGGTGGCTGCTGAGTGGGTTTGTAATTTTGTTGTTGGTCGTCGTATATGATCTCGTGCAAAAAAAGCATGCGATCCTGCGCAATTATCCGATTGTGGGACACTTTCGATACTGGTTGGAAATGATCGGTCCCGAGTTGCGGCAGTATATCGTCACCAGCAACGACGAAGAACGCCCCTTTAGCCGAGATCAACGACGCTGGGTGTATGCCTCGTCCAAAAAACAAAACAACTACTTCGGTTTCGGTTCCGACAACGATATGGACGAGGCAGAGAACTATTTGATTGTGAAGCAGAGCACGTTTCCCCTGCATATGCCGAAACCTGATGACGAAAATTACGATCCTGGTTTCAGCATCCCGTGCGCGAAAGTTCTTGGCGGTTACCGACAACGCGCAAAAGCGTTCCGTCCGACCTCGGTCGTCAACACCTCAGCGATGAGCTACGGGTCTCTGAGTGCATCGGCAGTCGAGGCAATTAATCGCGGTTGTGCGTTAGCTGGCTGCATGCAAAACACGGGCGAGGGAAGTATTTCGCCGCACCATTTGCACGGTGGCGAACTCATCTGGCAAATTGGGACGGGCTATTTTGGCTGCCGAAATGACGATGGGAGCTTCAGTCTGAAAAAACTGAAGGAAAACCTGGATCGACACCCCCAGGTTCGCGCGATCGAACTCAAACTCAGCCAAGGGGCCAAGGCCGGAGTCGGCGGCATCGTTCCAGGGGCCAAAGTCACGAAGGAGATCAGCCAAATCAGGGGAGTACCGGTTGACGCCGATTGCATCAGCCCGCCGTTTCACACTGCGTTCGACAATCCGGACGGACTTCTGGACTTTGTCGAACAGCTGGCGGAACAAACGGGGCTTCCCGTTGGGATCAAATCGGCGGTCGGGGAAATGGAGTTCTGGATGGAACTAACCCGATTGATGACGACAACCAATAGGGGAGTCGATTTTGTAACGATTGACGGAGGGGAAGGTGGAAGCGGTGCAGCTCCGCTGGCCTTTGCCGATCATGTCTCCTTGCCATTCAAGCTCGGATTTCCGCGTGTATATCGAGCGTTTGCCGAGCAAGGGCTGCACGAGCAAGTCGTCTTTGTCGGTTCGGCCAAGCTGGGGTTCCCACAGTCGGCGCTATTCGGCTTTGCGTTGGGATGCGACATGGTCGCGGTTGCGCGGGAAGCAATGTTGGCCATCGGCTGTATCCAGGCGCAACGCTGCCATACGGGTCATTGTCCGACGGGGGTCGCAACACAAAACCGCTGGCTGATGCGCGGACTTGAGCCGACCAGTAAGGCGGCCCAGTTGGCCAACTATCTGGTCACGCTCCGCAAAGAACTTCTGATGCTAAGTAGGGCTTGCGGTCAGGCTCACCCAGGGCTGATCACAGGAAAACATATCGAGATTCTGAATGGTCAATTGGGATCGACCACCATCGCACAGCTCTTCGGATACCAAGATGGATATGGCCTGCCGAGCCCAGATGATCTGGTTTTAATCGAAGAGCTGATGAGGAACACATCCACCAACCGAAAGTAATCGCTTCAATCGGATGAGTAAAAATGCCCCGATTCATTCAGGCGACCTCGGCACTCGCCGTTTCTCATCGCAAATTGTGGACGTTGAAAAGAGGTCACAGAAATGGCCAAGCGACAGATTTGGAGCGGTGAGCAGAGAACGGTTACCGGGCGAACATTCGGGTAGAATTGCAATACCTTGATTGTTTCGAAAACCGTTGAGAAAATGCCTGCACATTTCACCACTTTCTTCGGCTTCTCAAGATCGGAGCGAAATTAGTCCAGATTCCGAATAAACGTATGGCGTACTTGGGACAGATTCGCTGAAGCAGAAAACGTATGAGAAACTGGGACTTAAATCAGAAAACGGTGGTTCCTCCCGCGTTCTTTCTCATTCGTCCATGTCGGCCAGATGCCGGGCGTGGTCGTGTAGCCGCCGTGCCATGGCCTGCACTTCCCGGCGGTCGCTCGATCGTAGCACGTGGGCCGTCTCTTCGAGCAATTCGTCCGGAGGAAAGTACTCGGAACCGACGAAGACCCGTCGGGCCAAGTCGCCGAGGACGTGGGAAAGGTGGTGTCCTTCCGGATCGCGCGGCCGGTCTCGCTCGAGGATCTCAGCGAGCATCTTGTAGACCGTGATGTACCGCTCGCGGTCGAAATGATCCATGTTTGCCGATGCCTCATGGTTTGTATAATGCAAGGCTATTAGTCGATCAACTTAAGGGATGCCGAGTGCGATGTCTTTCAAGCGACGGAGTCTTGCAATATTTAAAAGCAGACATCCTTCAAAGGCAACAGCAGATATTCTACGGCACCTGGAAGACCCTCACAAGCAATTCTCAGCAGAGCCCATTTGATCGATGGCCCAGCGTGGCGAATTGTCGATGATGGAGTCCCGAAATACGTTGAGAAAACGACTGTACGTTTTACCACGTTTTGAGGCTTCTCCGGACAGGATCGAAATCAGCCCTGATGCCGAGAAAACGTATGGCGTACTTGGGACAGATTCGCTGAAGCAGAAAACGTATGAGAAACTGGGACTTGAATCAAAAAACGGTGGTTTTCTCGCTGTGATATCAAACGTATGAGTTCTTGAGACTGCCGCCCGAACTTGGCCGTCCTGTTCTGGGAACACGGATTTATCGGGAGCTGCTACTCTTCCGGTGTGTCGGGCTTAGCGAGCAGGGTTTGGCTTCCTTGTAGGCCAGCCAACCGACCAGACCCCTGCGCCCAGCTCATACGCAGCCAGGCTGGACGAATCGTCATGACGGTGCCGAGCGCGATCGTGGTGCCGCGTCCGATCTCGTGCCAGATCGCGTTGTCGGTGCCGTACCACGGCGAGGCCAGGTTCATGAGGCCATGCGCGACGATGACGACCCATAAAGTTGCATCCCCACTCGCGTGCAAGCCACGCGAACCAGATGCCGCCGGCCGTCGTTAAGAGGCCGTGCGGCCAACCCTGTGCGAACCCGTCTCCTGTCCACTGCACGTGCACCATCCCGAACAGCACGCCACTCATAATCGCCGTCGGCCAGAATGAGACACCCGCCAGCCGCACGAACGCGAGCACGCCCCGGAAAAACCACTCCTCGACGAACGGTCCTGTGACGTCGATGCGCACCATCGGCCACTCGAACGAGATGGCACCACCCGTCACCGCACCGAGCAGCACGATGACCAGACCGACGATGCATCCAGCATCGACATACCCCCACCTATCGCAACGACGGTAACGCTCTCTGGTGATTCTGATGTCGGCGACGTGATACTCATGGTGGATGTGGTGAAGGGCAAATCGCGTGCCAGGCCGGACGCCATCCCTGCCACAATTCGAGCCACCGTCTTTTGGCATGCGATGTGCTAATAGCTTGCTCGGCGATTGGGCAATGGCGGTGTCTAGGCAGCTTACCTGATGAGCCATTCAGTTCAGTTCGTATTGATATCACCAGACTTTCGGCCTTTGTTGTCGGAGCAAGTTGAACCCAAGAATCGACGGAAGAGAACGCGATGCAGATTCTTCATGAATCATTGAACCGAATACTGAGCGGCACAACACTGTGCGGATGTGTCACACGGGATCCCGCGAGCAAGTCAGGCGAACCCACGGACTCAGTCGAATTGGCTTGGTTGATCGAGGATGTTCGCCATTGCGGTGGGCACCACTGGGAGTTCGACGTCCTGATGACACCGGGTGGGAACGGCCAGCAACTTGTCGTCCACGGCGACGTTCGCTGGGCTGGCTCGGTTCCAGTGATCACATTCAGCGATCTTGAAGTGCCGCTTCTGGGACGCGTTG
>DAOUPA010000430.1 GCA_030626405.1 Planctomicrobium sp. | reverse complement strand
GCATACACTGGCGAGACGCCAATCCTCTACAAATCCTCAGACGTTGCCAACCGGGAAGATGTGAAAGCGCTGGTCGAATGGGCCAACGAGCAGCTAGGACAGATCGATATTCTCGTAAACTGCGCTGGAGTTAACATTACCAACCGGACGATGGAAACCCTTGACCCCGCGGATTGGGATAAATTGATGCTGGTCAACGCGACGGGGGCCTACAACATCATGTACGCCGTTCTGCCTCAAATGAGAGAACGAAAAGACGGATTGATCATCAACATTTCCTCTATCGCAGGGTTGCGTTCCAGTCTACTGGGAGGCGTTGCCTACAACGCGTCAAAATTTGCGATGACAGCCTTGGGAACTTGTGTTGGAATTGAAGAAAAAGATCGCGGGATTCGCGTAACGAACGTTTATCCAGGAGAAGTGGAAACGCCGATTCTTGATGCCCGACCCGTTCCGGTTGGTCCTGAGCATCGTGCTCGCATTTTGCAACCATGCGATGTTGCGTCTCTTGTTGTCTCGGTAGCAATGCTGCCTCCCCGAGCCCACGTTCCAGACCTCGTCATCAAGCCAACGAGCCAGGCGTTCTGTTAGAGCCCGTTTGTCAATTGAGCTTCGCTCCTAAACCCTCTCCCCCAGGGAGAGGGGACTAAAGTTGCCGCAATGTGGCAGTGATTGGGATTTCCAAACACGCTCAGCGTTGGACAGCGTCAGTTAGTACCGCTTCTTCATGGCATCTTGAATGACACGTCGCGCTTGATCTTTTTTGTCTCTTTGCCGATGGTCGTGCAGTTTGCGACCTTTGGCGGCGGCGACTTTCACTTTCACAATTCCGCGTCGAAAATAGACTGAAAGTGGGATCAGCGTCATCCCATCGTGACCGGCGGACTCCGCAAACTTGTGTAGTTCCCTCTTCTTAAGTAACAGTTTTCGTTCGCGTCGACGCTCGTGATTGAGGTAGGTTGCCTGTGGATATTCGGCAATATCGCAGTTCAACAGCCAGAACTCGTCGTTTTGAATTCGGGCGTACGCTTCGTCAATTGTAATTTTATTGTTGCGGATACTTTTGACTTCACTCCCCATCAGCACAATGCCGCACTCGATTTCGTCGATAATTTCGTAATCGTGCCGTGCGCGACGATTTCGACAGACGGTCCTGGAGTTCGGGTCTTCGACAGGATCTTTCTTCTTTTTTGCTTTCTTACTCGCCATAACTTTCCGGTTACCGTTTGATAGTGCCCGCGTTTAAGTCTGTCGCAATTCTCACAGAACGAGCCCGCGTGGCAAAACGCGATATTCTTATCCGACAGTAGTTTTATATGGTAAGCGATTCATCGTAAAGGGAGTGTCTCGAACACGAAAGGGTTCAGGCAATTTCAATGGAAATTAGTGGCAGTTCTGAAGCTGGTTTTGACACAGATGGATCAGGAGGTTTGAAAGTATTTTAAAGAGTTCCAGAGCGAAGTGTCACTCTAACTCGCGCGGAGCATCGTAAAGAATTTCGAGTCCTGATCGATCCTTAAATTTCCAGCGTTTCACCAGCATCGTGAACACAATAATTTTAACTAAATGCCAAGTCGAGTAAATTCGGAGTTTTCGTGCAGATGTCACAACGCTTTCGTTCACGATGACAAACTTTCCTTGAGCCCGAATTGCCTCAGAGAGATACCTTTCCTCAGCCGCAAAGTGTCGGGAATCGAAGCCTCCAATTTCTTCAAAAACAGTCCGTAAAACAAAGATGCTGCAACCTGCCGCCCATCCTCCAATTCTCTGCCAGTAATATGCAAAAAGACGCGAGAGCTTGAGTTGCAGCCAGGTGATCCCCTCATCAAAATCGACGGATGCGCCGCCTCCCACAGCGCCTGCGTCGACGGCATCGATCATCGCTTGCAAGGTTTGAGTTGGGAGTTGCGTGTCGGCGTCGATGAAGATCAAGATGCGACCGTTGGCGACTTCTGCCCCGGCATTTCGGACTTCGCCAATGTTGTGTAGCTCAACATTAACAACTCTCGCGCCAAGTTCAGCGGCGATCTCGGCAGTTGCGTCAGTTGAAGCGTCGTTTACAACAATCACTTCACTGCTGACGCCGCAGTGGTAGACTGCTTTCGCCATGGACTGAATTGTCGACGCCAACAACAACTCTTCATCGCGGGCCGGAATGATAAAAGAAACGTCAAGCCCTGAGTTTTGGGGAATTCCGTCTTCCATGATGATCGGTCTTTGAAAGTCTGAATGTACAATTCGTAGGGCCGGTTCCACCGACCATCAGATGCTACAGTCGCATTCGGTCGATGCAACCTGCGAGTGCACTGATATTAATAAATCGGAATCGGTGCAGCTTTCACGTGAGTTGAGACCCACGATGAGCCTCCCTTGGAATCGGGGCGTTTGGGCATAATCCAGATATTGCGATACATCACGGGGTTTCCATGATCTTGTAACTTGATCGGGAACAACTCAGTCCCTTCTGGCTTTCCGCCACCGGTCTTGTTTGGAATTTCGGCTTTGTTGTGAATGAGAACACCGTTGTGCCAAACGCTGATCTTCATGTTTGAAATCTTGTTGCCTTTTTCATCGAAGTTCGGGGACGTTAAGTCGATATCGTATGTTTGCCATTGCAAAGGGGGGAAGCACATGTTGAAGTCAGGTCGACGAGTTTTATAGAGAGCACCACACTCGTTCTCGACACCTTCCAAGCCAAATGAATCCAGTACCTGAACTTCGTAACGACTTTGAAGGTAGAAACCGCTGTTACCTCGTCCCTGACCTCGCGCCATTGGTTTATAAGGCAAGCGGAATTCGGCATGCAGACGGAAACTGTCGAACGACTCTTTCGTTTCGGTGCCGGCAATCAAGAGACGGTCTTCCGTCGTCTTGGCGTTCTTGAAATTATCCGTATTGGTTCCGTCAAAAAGAACAACCGCACCAGCGGGAGGTGCCGCTCCCATCGTGGAGCTGACACGGTGCAATTTCTGCAAGACCCCAGCCCGACGACCATCTTTCGTCATAATGGTCGCGATATTCTTCTCTAGAATGACGTTGTATTCGTCATTTCGCAAAGTGACAACATCGCCGGTCGTCTCTCCCTGTAATTCGTACCGAGTTCCGCCGAACCAACCTTCTCCCGGCAACCCACCATAGTATTTTGTACCAGCAAATTTCCCTTCCCCCAGAGCAATCACTTGGATCGCAACAGGCTCGGAACTTCGTGCCGTAGGGCGAGACCTCTGCCAGCCTCGATACTCACCTTGAAATTGGTAGTCGGAATCAACTTCATGGATGTCCGTGTAGACAGGTCCATCTTTCCCATCTGCAGCATCAAGAAGTAAACAGGAAGTCAGTAGAAATAGCCCAGTACAACACAGACTGAAGAGTTTCGTCATCTGCAAGACCTGTCTTATGAAAGTGTTTGGTGACTTTGTGGTCAACAATGTTAATTTCAGTATCGTTCCAAACTGAGAACGTCGCGTAACAAGCATTTTGATGCTTCAAGAAGTCAAGTTGCAACAATAAACTGAAATTTTGAAGAAATCAGCGATAAATCGAGACGCGTCTTTCTTTACGACTCCGAGAATCCTCAATGCTGGACGACGTCGGGACCGTTTCTACTCCGCGTTGTCGACTCTTTGTGTTTGGTGGTCCTGGTCTGCTCCATCGTCAAGAATGTATGGCCACTTCAAATGAAAACATGTCCCGCGTCCGAGTTCACTCTCGGCGGTAATTTCTCCACCGTGCTCCTGAAGGACTTTGCGACTCACAGATAATCCCAGCCCAGTGCCAGCCGAGCCTTTGCTGGATTCAAACAGACTGAAAAGTTTTGGAAGGTCCACAGGGTCAATGCCAGTTCCGTTGTCTTCGACATCTAAATAAAAATGTTCTTCCGAAGGGGAAAATCGGCAAGTCACCGAAATTCTTGGTCGTGCCTGATCTTCCAGGGCATCAATCGCATTAATGATGAGATTGAGAATCGCTCGATGGAAACCTTCTGGATCGATCATTGATTCAGGAAGACTGTCGTCAATGTCAATGCGGAGTTCGATTCCATGATCCTCCAACCTTTGCTGCATCAATTCTGCCACATCCTGACACACTGACTGAATCGATGTCATGACGAGTTTAGGGTCACGTTCTTTACTGAATGTCAGCATGTCCATAACCAGGTTGTAGATCCTGTCCTGATTTCTCTCCACAATCACCCAACCCTTTTTGATCAACTCTCGATTGTCATCCTTGAGTCCCATGTCAACGAGATATCCGCCGCCGCGCACCCCCTGCAAAATATTTTTAATGTGATGACTCATAATCGCGACTGTTTGCCCAACGGCGGCCAGACGTTCCGCTTTGATCATCGAATCCTGATAGCGGTAGTTTTCAATCGCGAGCGCCGACTGCCGAGCGATTGCCAAAAGTAGTCGCAATAATTGATCGTTGAATTGTCCTCGATGCGGATCTTCAAACTGTAGCAGCGAGTTTGTGGTGTCGACATAGATGACTCCCATGAGTTCGTAGCGACCGTGCATTGGAACGCACATGACCTCTCGGATTCCCGCTTTGAGAATACTTTGACCGCCTCCGAAACGGCTGTCCTGCTGGGCGTCTGACGTTCGAACCCCTTGTCCGTTTTGAATGACATACTCAACGATTGTCGTTGAAATTGGCATGCGTTCATCGACGTCAATTCCAGGGCGATGGCTCACAACGCTCGGTTCAATTCGGTCGGTTTTACTATCGGTGACCAACATGCAGCCTCGATCAGCGCCGACTGATTGAAGAGTCAAATCGAGGATGCGGCTGAGCAATTCATCGCGCGAAGAAGTTGGCCTGACAACCTCTTCTGTGATTTGATACAGAAGCTGAAGATTGGCACCGGCATGTCCCCAGTCATTCCCCAGCCCAACACCTTCGGAACGGGCCTGCCCGACAATTCTTGACCGATCATCACTTGCGTGATCCGGAATAAGATTGATTCGAACGTTCGCTGCCTGAGAGCCGTCTTCGTCAGTAGAAGAAAACAGCAGAATCGTCCGGCCAAGTTGGATTTGATCACTCTGTTCGAGTAGAGACGATTCGATGATCTTTCCGTTAACGAAGGTTCCATTCGAACTACTGAGATCAGTGATGCGCCAACGATCATTCTCACGCGAAATAATCGCATGCTGTCGAGACATCTCGGTATCAAGGATGCGGTAATCATTTTGGATGCCGCGACCGACCCGGAGTGATTCGCCTCTGAGATCGATGCGACTCCCCTGGTCCGGCCCCTGAATGACCAGTAACGTCGCTTCCGGCACAATTGCACCTCACCTTAAACATTTACTTTGATGATTGGCGATCAACTCCCTTCAACCTTTTAGAGCAGATTGCTCTTCCCTATATTCATGCAGGCGAATTTCAGTCAATGAAATTTAGAATTCCACGAAGCAGAATTCGCACATGACATTCGAAAACTCTCTCTAGTGCCTTGTCAGGCCTTAAAATTGGGAGGGGGGGGTGAGTCTGCAATACCGCTCCGTTGTCGCTCCCGTTCACTTACTTAACCCCAAAATCAAGAGTTGAAGCAACACGAGTCCGTTGTCATTTCCAATATTTTTGTGTGACCCAAAAAGTCGTTCCCGCAAGGCAAATTCCTGCCAAAACAAACGAAGCGATATTGGGATACCAGGCTAGTCTCAATGCCATGGATGGAATAAGCATCTTTAAAATCACTGGCAGCATCGGAACAATGGCACTCCAGCAAATAAACAGAATTCCGTACTGTTTACGCTCCTTCTTTTCATCTACGGAAAGTTGATCAAAAGAAGCTGCCGAAGATTTATTCTTGCCTTTGGATGTTTTCTTTGCGGACTTCCCAACCGCTTTGTTCGAGACAGCATCCATGCTCGACGAAGATATTTTTGCATCATCGCGCATGCCAGGAGCGTAATACTGGGCGATTGCTTGATTGATTGATCGCGGCGTGACAATGACTGGGCGAATAGG
>DAOUPA010000485.1 GCA_030626405.1 Planctomicrobium sp. | reverse complement strand
GTCATTGGAGGTCATCACGTTCGATGCGTAGCAGGGTCGTCTTAATCTGACAAACCCAGAGAAGAGAATTCTATCGAAAAAGCGAGGGTCTATGCGAGGAATATGAGTCGACAACCGTCGCTGGGGGACAGACTGACCCGCCTAGCTGCATCGTCCGAAGCTCGCACTCACAACTTAAAACCGCCTTTCTCATCCCTGTTATTAACCGATCAACAGCCATTCAGACTGATCGCTAGACGTGGGAAACGAAGGGCATTACTTGTCGATCTGATCTTCCATCAGTTGACGCGCTTCCAATGTCGCCGCTTCCCAGCTTCCAGATTCGGCGTCTCGAACAATCTCACGCAACCATTTCGCCTCACGTTCAGAGAGATTTCCACTTTCGTGATGAACTTCGATGAGTTCAGACGCTTTCGTAACATGCTCTGCACTTTTGCGATTGCAAGCTGAATAGAGAGCTTTCGAAATTTCGTAGGTTTTCGGACTGACTTCCGGATAGCCACAGCCAGCGAAACAGCAAAGCAACACGAAGAATGGAATCGCGCTTAAGAGTCGTGCGTGTTTCATCTTGTTGACTCTACTGTGGCTGAACCACTGATCTAGCAGGTGATTAAAATTCGCCAATGACCTCTCCTTCTCCAATACTTGAAAGCTCCGCCCATAGGATCAGGTCGACATTTTCGGAAACGAACCGTACCGAGCCATCTCCCATCAAAATTTGTCCTCCTCCGGGATGTTCGGAGAACATTTGCCCGACATGATACGTCGGAAAATTGACCGGATGGATGATCGGAAAACCTGTAATGTCAAGCTCACCACCGGAAGGACCAGCATGGACGAGTGTGAGAGTGGCCGCTGCATCTTCGCCATTCTCTGGTGTCGTGAAATTGGGATGAGTATACGCCCCCGGAACAACGCCGACCCATGTTTTCTCGCTCAAGCTGGAAGAATGTTCGCCCAGGAAAACTGAATTGGATGTTCCATCGGTGACGTCACGAAAACGCGTCGCGGAATTTCGGTAGAACGGACCATCCGCAACAACACTTGCGTTTCCGTTGATCTGCACAGTCGTGGTTGCTGAGGTGTAGATATCTGTGAAAATTTCCCCGGTCGTACTTGCCCCGCAGTCGCCCCAGCAGGACTCTTGCCCATGACTGGCGACATAGTGGCTTCGACCGAAAATGACTTGATTCCCTCCGATTGTCAGTGGACTCCCTGCACCGTCTCGAACAGTGAATTCTTCATGCGGTCCGGAAACCGACGGACACAAAAAGACGGATAAACTCGTCCGAACAGAATCAGAATTCACAGGCGAAAAACAGGCCTGATCCACATCTAAAGAATTGTGCAAAGGCGCTTGATCAAGAAACGGAAGGAGCATCGTTCCCCAAGCCCATCCGGGAGCGGCATCCCATGTCTGAGGGTCGATATTGGCCCAGCTCGGCCCGGTTCCATCACTCGTTCCATAGGAATAATACCCGCCCGGAAAGCTAAAGTGAGTGTCGTGATAGTTATGCAATGCGAGGCCAATCTGTTTGAGATTGTTTTTACATTGTGAGCGTCGAGCCGCTTCTCTCGCCTGCTGAACCGCCGGCAAAAGAAGGGAAACCAGAATCGCAATGATCGCGATCACAACGAGCAATTCAATCAGCGTAAAACCGCGCTGACGGGGGAAACCACGAGACATCCGTCCCTCTTGATACAAGGTAGCGTCTGTTACAATTTAGCCGAAGCGTAACTAACGCTACAATTGTGTCAAGCGAGAAGCCCGCCTGTTTTCACCTTAGAAACGGAGAGAAGAGGGGTCCGAGAATGCTGTTCGGTCTACAGGAACTGCGTGTCGAGCAAGATTGAACTCATCCTGACCTACTTATTTCTCCTCCTCACCAAGCAATTTCTGCGACAAATACAGCAACCGTTCAATCATCAAATCCGAAGCGTTTAGTTGCACGTAGTTTGTGCCGAGCCAGGTTTCGTAGCCGCCGAATTTGTGTTGTTCTGGCGTTGGTAAATAACCGTAAGAGCCGTTCGCGAGTTCGATGGTGAAAGCCTCTTCGAACGGGGTGCGGTCTTTGAGTTCGAGGCCGATTTCGGTGAAGACTTCGAACGGCATTGCGTGAATCGCGAGGCTGCCGATTTGTAAGACCTGAAGCGGGATCGTTACTTCGTCAGGACCGTCTTCGATGATCTTGACTCGCTTGGCGTAGATCTCTTCGCGGCGGTGTTGTTCTTCTTTCGGACGTTTTGCAAGTTCGATGAAGTGCTGCTTCATCGCTTCGGTCGGCTTGCGAACTTTCAGGACGATTTCTGTCGTCGCGGAATCGAGCTTCACCCAGTCGTGCCATTCCAACGTGGCGTGCGCTTCCATGACTCGGTTCGTGACTTTCTCGGCGACGATTTGCATTTTCTGATACTTCGCCACACGCGGCGACTTGCCAGTGAAGTTGATATTGTTGACATCGCCGGACGTGCCGTTTGTCAACATGCCGACGAACGGTGGTTGCTGTTTGTCCGCTCCCAGACGCTCAGCGATCATCTTCGCGAAGTAACCGAAATAGTCCGCGGAGACCTCACCAGAGTTCACGCCGCCGACATAATGCAGCGAGTAATTCCCCAGCAACGCAATCGGTTGACCTTCAGTAGATTGAACAGAGATGAAGGAGACTTCCGGATCAATCGGACCGGCAGGGCGAAGCAGAGCTTTGTTGCTCCGTGGAGGGTTCATGCGTACCTGATCGACACCGCCGAACGGGTTCGAAAGCATCTTCGGATCGGTCACGAACCAACGACGGTTGTTCAGTTCCGACGGTTCGCTCGCCGAACCCCAGGCAATGCGAGCGGGCTGCATTTCGTTGAGCGCCCGTCGTACGCCGTCGGCAATTCGGCGCGCGATGAACGTTTGATACGCCGTCAGTTCTTCGACGGCGGTCACTTTACTGTTCCCGCGTGCGGTCGTCGCCGAGTGCGTATGCGTCGACGCCATCAACAGTTTGTTGACATCGAGGTCAGTCTCGGCATCGATCAATTGCCGCGCAGCATCAAAGACTTCACGCGGAATGCCAACGTTGTCGCAAATCACAAAACCAATCGTCGTTTCCCCATCATTGAGCAACAGGCAGCGAGCGTGCAATTCATCATGAATATGCGTCGCCGGGATCGGCTTCCAACCCCCAACAATCAGTTCCCCCAACGGCGGAGTAATATTACTCGCCGCCGCCCCAGCACGTAGGACTTTGGTTGGTGCTTTGTCCTGTGTTCTTTCTTGGGCTTGCAGCGAGCTTAGAAAAATGACCGTAAACAGCAGAGTTGAAAAGATGGTGATCCGCGAACGCATATTCTTTCTCCAAAGTTGGTGTCAATTTCGGCTCTGATGATAACGTCACCGGCGGCTTTGGTCATCTTCAGCAGAGTTCGTAGTTGAATGTCCACTTGGCCCCGGGTGAGTCACCCGGGGGTAAATGTGTAGATACGCGACTAAATGCGCGACACCGCTCGCTGGACGAAATAGTTTCAAAACGACATGATGCTCTCTCACGAAAATAGCAGTAGAGCGAGAGACGATGTCCGAGCGACCGAATATCATTTTTATTATTACTGACCAGCAACGTTTTGACACGATTGCGGAGTTGGGGTTTCCTTATATGGAGACGCCGAATCTGGATCGGCTGGTTCGGGAAGGGACGACGCTCACGAACTGTCATGTGACGGCGGCGAGTTGTGCTCCGAGTCGGGCGTCGCTGTTTACCGGATATTATCCGCACACGACTGGTGTGTTAAAGAATGCCGATTTGTGGCGGCATTCCTGGGTGGAGCTGTTGAATGTGTCGGGCTATCGCTGTGTGAACATCGGGAAGATGCACACGTATCCGTACCACACGCCGCTCGGTTTCCACGAGCGATACGTCGTCGAGAACAAAGACCGTTACCTGGAAGAGCGTTACTATTTTGATGAATGGGACAAAGCGCTGCGGGCGCGGGGGCTTGTCAAGCAGCAGCGAGAGCAGTACCGCGAGAGAGACGATTACCGGGAAGCTCTCGGTGCCTTCGACTGGGAACTGCCGGAGGATTTGCATTCGGATATGTTCGTCGGCGAGATGGCGAAGTGGTGGATCAATTCGTACCCGCAAACCGAGCCGCTGTTCCTGGAGATCGGCTTCCCCGGTCCGCATCCGCCGTACGACCCGACGCCGGAGTACGCTGCGAAGTACATGGACAAAGAGTTGCCGCTGCTGGAAGTGACGCAGGAGGAACTCGACAATCAGCCGGCGGCGTTGAAGGAATTGCGGCAGCACAACAACGAAATCGATCACGACTCAGTCGTGCTTGATCTCGATCCGAGTGAAGAACAACGACACCGGCAGCGGGCGTATTACCTTGCGAATGTTTCGATGATCGATACGAAAGTCGGCGAAATCCTGCAGGCACTCGAAGACAAAGGCTACCTCGAAAACGCGGTCGTCATTTTCACTTCCGATCACGGCGACTGCCTGACCGATCATGGGCATTCGCAGAAGTGGACGATGTACGACATCATCACAAAAATGCCGACGATCGTATGGTCGCCGGGTCGCTTCGAAGCGGACAAACGCTTTGATGGACTATGCAGCCAATTCGATCTAGGACCAGCGATTCTCGAACTCGCAGGCATCGAGCCGCCTGAGAACATGGAAGCGCAGTCCCTGCTCCCGGCTCTGGAAGGGAAGGAGTGGGAAGAACGCGAATACGTTTTCGCCGAGCAAGCCAAAGACGGCATCCTGACCGGCACCGACTTCATGACGATGGTCCGCAGCCGCGACTGGAAACTCGTCCACTTCATCGGTCAGGACGATGGTCAACTCTTCGACCTCAACAACGATCCGGAAGAAATCAACAACCTCTGGAATTCCCCAGAACACCTGGAGAAAAAACGGGAATTATTAGACGTTCTCCGAGAGTGGCGAATGCGAAGCCAGTTGGAATCGAAAGATTTGTATGCCCAATGGCGGTAACTTCGATGATATGGGTGGCAGTAAGAGGACCGACAAAGTAGTCTGCGCGTGCTGAC
>DAOUPA010000339.1 GCA_030626405.1 Planctomicrobium sp. | reverse complement strand
CCAACCGTTCATCTGTCAAGCGAAGGCGATCAATCTGGGCATCGCTCTGTCCGTATTCCGGTGCCTTGGCAAGATCTTTCTCATTCTCCTGCATGAGTTCGGCAGACCGCTCTCGAATTCGAGCAGCAGAAAGCCGCAGCCATTCGTTCTTCTGTTCGCCGGTTGCAATGGCAAGTTTACGAGAGGCTTGCTTTGCCTGTTGTGCGACTTTTTGTGTGTATGTTTCTAAATCGGTCATTGCTAAATTCTATCGATAATTTTGTTGATGTGTTGCCGCGATCTTGGAAAAGAGTTCTTAAAAGTGATGCGGTTCGAACATTGTTCGTTGTTTTTTGGCTATTCGATTGGTTGCGACTTGAGCCTCTCTATAGAGGACTTCCTGTGCTCGGACAGGTTCGTCACTTGTCGCAGTTTTCTTCAAATAAGAACCATCGGCTTGCAGAACGGAAGATTTGATGTTGTCTTTGCGGAACTCGTCCAGAATGTGCAACAGCTTTCGGCGACACTGAATATCTTCCACTGGAACCAGCAACTCTTTGCGATTGTCAAGATTTCGCGGCATCCAATCGGCGCTAGAGATGAACACTTTCGGATCTCCACCATTGTGAATGGAAAAGATTCTCGCGTGTTCTAAAAAACGATCTACAATACTCACAACCTCGATGTTTTCGCTGAGTCCCTCGACACCCGGCTTGAGACAGCAGATTCCTCTGATGTTGAGAAACACTTTTACTCCCGCCTGAGACGCTGCATACAACGCATCGATCAGCGTCGTGTCGGTCAAAGCGTTCAGCTTGATGAAAATTCTGGCTTCCTGCCCGTTTGTTGCTCGTCTTGCCTCTGAGTCAATCAGTTTCTTGAGAGTCATTCGAAGCCGCAGCGGGGCCGATTCCAGCTTGCGGAAGTTCTGCGGTGGTTGCGAATCACCTGCTATTGAATTGAAAAATGCGATGGCATCTGTACCGAGGTCTTCGTCACGTGTGAACAGTGAGACATCACTGTAAAGTTTCGCCGTTGATTCGTTGTAGTTTCCTGTTCCGAAATGCAAATATCGTTGGACTCCACTCGGTTCGCGTCGCACGATGATGCAAACCTTGGCATGAGTCTTCAGGCCTTTCACTCCATGAATGACTTGAGCGCCGATGGCTTCCAGTTCGCGCGCCTGTTTGAGATTTCTCTCTTCATCAAACCTTGCTTTCAGTTCCAGTAGCACGGTGACGTGTTTCCCGTTGACCACCGCCCGCTTAAGTGCCTTTACGATTGGACTGTGCCGACTGATACGGTAGAGCGTTTGCTTGATCGCAATCACATCTGGGTCGTCGGCGGCTTCTTCGATGAAGCGAACAACCGGCTCAAAACTTTCGTACGGGTGAAACAGCAAGACATCTTTTTCCGAGACGATATCAAACATTAACTCTTCTGCTGGAACATCGGGCGACTCAACTGGCGGCCAGGCATCGTACTTCAATTGGTCGAAACCACGTCGACCAGCTAACTCCATAAACGCTCCTAAGTCGATTGGTCCAGGAATTTGGTAGACCTGTTCGTGAGTGACACCGGTTTCTGATTTTAGAAAATTAACCATTCCATTGGATGCGGATTGTTCGATTTCAAGTCGCAGGCAGTCTGCTTCTGTGCGAGCTGTAATAACATCCGCCATGTTCACAGCTAGGCCTTGAGGCGTCAGTTCCTGGACTTCCACATCTGCATTACGAGTCAGTCGAAATGTGTGAATATCTTCGATTTCTTCGCCTGGAAAGAAATCGTGAATGAACATCGAAACGATGTCTTCCAAGTGCATGTAAGCAAAACCACTTTCGGCCGGAAGCGAATAGAACCGGGAGAGTGTCCGTCCGAACGGTATGACCGCGTATCGGCTTTCTACCGCGTTGCCGTTCGAGGTGTCCTTCGGAGTCATGCGTACACAGACGTTCAGGATCTGATTCGCAAGTAGAGGAAACTGGACTTCTGCTCCCACGGCCATTGGTGTCAGAACAGAAAGGATCTCGTCCTGAAACACTTGTTTCAGCATCAGCTTTTGAGTTGCGTTTAGCGCATCTTCGGACAGTCGCCGGATCCCTTCGTTTTCCAAAAGAGGGGACAACTGATCGAGGAAAAATGCGTACTGGTCCTGAATCATTTGATTGACACGATCTCGAATGGCTACCAATTGTTCATGCGGCGTCATTCCAGAAAGAGCCTTGCTGCTCCCTTGTGAATCAATCAATCGAGTCAAAGCACCGATGCGCACCCGAAAAAACTCATCAAGGTTCGAGCCTGTAATCGCCAGAAATTTCACTCGTTCCAGTAGTGGAACGCGCTCGTCGAGGGCCTCATCAAGCACCCGCTGATTGAATTCCAGCCAGCTCAGTTCCCGATCGAAGTAATTTGTCTCACTCATCTGGAGAGCTTTCCATTCTTTCAACTCTAACGTGAAGGCAGTAAGCCACCCCGCTCCGGTAGGTCACTGGAGGCTAAGTGGGGCACGATGACATGTGAAGTGGTACTTTGAAACTTGCACATAGCCCCCGGCCAATGACCTGAGGAGTGAAGCGTTACTTTCTCTCGAAGTTCGGGGGGGAAGTGCACGAATACCGATTCGCAAAAGACAAGTTTTTGCAACTTGGTCCCTGAGACGCACAGACTCCCACCGAAATTTCAGTCACAATAGAATAATACCAGAGTGTCGGATTCCGGCGAACCGTCCGGCACTACTTTTCGAAGAATCTTACGGCAGTTCTTCAGTTTTCACTGGATCGAGTCTGGTGAGTGCAAGAATTGACTGGAAATGATTATCATAGTCGGCAGTCATACTGATGAAGGAAGCTTTGCATCGTCGAAGTCGGTCTTCACGATTTCGCTGCATTTACGTCAACCGCAAGATTGAACACTGAACACGTTGAATCAATGAAAAATACCCATATCACGACCTTAGTATTTCTACTGGGTTCTCTCTGTTTTGCGAGCGCGGCAAATGCTGCTGAGAGCCTGGTACTCATTCCAGGTGAAGTCACGCTTACCAATCGAGAAAGCTCAGCACGTGTGGTTCTTCATGATACATCGGGAGAGACTCTTCGAACTCAAATTCGGGAAGGTGTCGAATGGAGCATTGCAGACGAGAAGATCGCCGGTGTTCGCAGCGATGGAACAATCACTCCTAAAGCAAACGGAGAAACGATTGTCACGGCAACGGTGGGTGGCAAATCGGCACAAGTGAAGGTGAAAGTCTCCGGAATCGAGGCTCCATTTGAGTGGAGTTTCCGGAATCACATTCAACCTGTTTTCACAAAGGCAGGCTGCAACATGGGGGCTTGCCACGGAGCACTCGCTGGCAAGGGAGGATTCAAACTTTCATTGCTGGGGTACGATTCGACATCAGATCACTTCAACATCACTCAGCAAAACCGTGGTCGACGAGTCGAATTTGCCGACCCTGGCCGTAGTCTGGTTCTCACGAAACCATCCGCGGCGATTCCTCACAAGGGAGGCGTCAAACTCGACAACCAGTCCCGCGACTACCAGATTGTCGCCGAATGGATCGCAAACGGTGCTCCGGCACCGGCTGAGGCTGACGCACTCGTTCAGACGATTGAAGTTCTTCCAAAACGAGTTCAACTCGCGAAAGGGCAAACTCAGGATCTCCTCGGATATGCCAGCTATTCCAACCAATCACACCGGGATGTCACACAATGGGTGAAGTGGACATCAACAAACGAAACCGTCTGCACCGTCGATAAGTCTGGGAAAGTAACGATCATCGGCCCCGGCGAAGGTGCTGTCGTCGGCTGGTTCTCCTCAAAAATTGCTGTCGCCAGAATTACCGTTCCGTATGAAAACGAAATCGCTGCGACCGTCTACTCATCACTCAAACCCAAAGGGTTTATTGATGAACTCATCAACGAGCAGCTTCAACGATTAAATCTGCCACCTTCCCCGCGTTGCGACGACGTCACTTTTATCCGCCGTGCCTTTCTGGACACCATCGGTCTGCCACCAACACCGAGCGAACTAAAAGCCTTTCTGGCGGATTCGTCAGAGGACAAGCGAGACAAACTGATCGACCAACTTCTGGCACGGCCTGAGTTCGTTGATTACTGGACCTACAAATGGTCCGACATCCTGATGCTCAATGGTCAATTGTTGCGACCGAATGCTCTGAAAGCTTATTACAAATGGATTCACGCTCATGTTGAAAAGAACACCCCCTGGGATCAGTTCGCCCGTGAAATTCTGACCGCAACCGGCAACACCTACGAAAACGGAGCGGCGAATTTTTATTCGCTCTACGAAACTCCAGAGGACATGACGGAGAATGCCTGTCAGACGTTTCTGGGGCTGAGTATTGGCTGCGCGAAATGCCATAACCATCCGCTCGAAAAATGGACGAACGACCAGTATTACTCGATGGCGAGTCTGTTCGCCCGCGTCCGAGCGAAAGGCTGGGGTGGTGACAAACGCAACGGCGACGGACTACGAACTGTTTTTGTTGCCGAAGATGGAGAACTGTTTCAGCCCCGCACCGGCAAGCCGCAACCACCGACACCGCTCGATGGTGAAGCTCTTTCTTTCGAAAGCACCGTTGATCGACGCATCCCCCTCGCAAACTGGATGACCTCCGCAGAGAACCCGTATTTCGCAAAGTCGATCACGAATCGAGTTTGGGCGAATTTCTTCGGTGTCGGACTTGTTGAGTCAATCGACGACATGCGGAATTCCAACCCTGCCAGCAACGAAGAACTTCTTGATACCGCCGCAAATTACGTGGTCGAAAACAAGTTTGACCTCAAACCCTTGATGAAACTCATCCTGCAATCCAACGCCTACCAGCGTTCCAGCCTGCCCGTGGAAGGGAACGAAGCAGACACGCGGTTCTATTCCCGATACTTCCCGCGCCGACTTATCGCCGAAGTGATTCACGATTCCATCGTTTTGGCAACTGACGTTCCAACAAAATTTGAACGCGTCGCCTTTCCAGGTGCCGACTTCCAGAAGACCGACTTCTATCCCGTCGGCACGCGTGCCGTTCAGCTTTATGATTCAGCAGTCGAATCGTACTTCCTGAAAACGTTTGGTCGAAACACTCGGAACATCGTCTGCGAGTGCGAACGCTCCAACGAACCGAGCATGGTGCAGGTGCTGCACCTTTCAAATGGGACGACGATCAATGGGAAGAATCAAAGCAAGGAAAGCCGAGCCGAGTCGCTCATTGCTCAACTCAATAATGGCATGTCGGTCGACTCACTGATTGATGAATCCTACCTTTGGTGCCTTTGTAGATACCCGACTCCGAACGAACGCAGCAGCTTCTTAACAATCATTAACGAAACTTCCGCCGATGAAAAACGCGAAGTCGTCGAAGACCTCTTCTGGGCCTTAATGACCAGCCGTGAATTTATCTTTAATCACTAAGCTTTCTTCGCAGTTCTAACGCTGTTAGCCGCACACTTAAAGTGTGAGGCTAACGAAATCTTTTTGAAACAATCAACCATGCACATCAATCGTCGCCAATTTCTTTCTTCGACGACCGCCGCAACATCAGCACTCACGCTCGGTGCGCCGTTCGTTCATGCTCAATCAAAAGCGAAAAAATACCGAACCGCACTCATCGGAGCCGGTTGGTGGGGAACGAACATACTTTCCGAAGCGATTAAGGCTGGGAAATCCAAAGTCGTCGCACTCTGCGATGTCGACATGTCGCAGGCGGAAGTCTGCGCCGACGAAATTTCCACCCTTACTGCTGACGAACCAAAGCTCTACAGTGACTTTCGCGAAATGTTCGAGAAGGAACAGATCGACATTGTCATCATTGCCACGCCGGATCACTGGCACGCACTGAACACCATCGCGGCTCTCAAAGCTGGCGCCCATGTCTTTCTTGAAAAACCAACTGGTCATACGGTCAAGGAAAGTCGAGCAATCGTCAAAGCGGCCGATCAGGCTGATCGAATTGTCCAAGTTGGGCTGCACCGCCGTATCGGTCCGCACCATATCTCAGGTATGGATTTCTTGAAGTCTGGGGATGTTGGCAATATTGGAATGGTGCGAATGTTCGTCCATGGTGGAGGTGGTAAGGAGTCGCCATCGCCGAACAGCAAACCACCGAAAGACCTTGATTGGGACATGTACTGCGGACCTGCGCCGCTGCGACCGTTCAACCGGAAAATTCATCCTGGCGGTTTCCGTCATTTCCTCGATTACGCGAACGGGACTCTTGGCGATTGGGGAGTCCATTGGCTCGATCAGGTCTTATGGTGGACCGACGAAAAGTCTCCGAAGCGAGTCTTCTCAAGTGGTGGTCGACCGGTGCGAGGCGAAGCGATCAACAACGAACAAGGGCAAACCAGCGACGCGCCTGACCATCAATCCGCCGTTTTTGAATTCGAAACATTCACCGCCACCTGGGAGCATCACCGCTTCGGCGGCAAAGGTGCTGAGCCGCATCCGTTCGGTTGTTACTTCTACGGGACGAACGGTGTCTTCCACATGGGCTGGCGGGACGGCTGGACTTTTTACCCCAGTAAGCGCGGCGCGAAACCGATCCATCAAGCCCCCAAGTTCGACAACGAGAAAGACGGACACAACGTCCCACCGCTCTGGCAGGATTTCCTCAACTGCATTGAAACCGGAAACACTCCGGTCGCCAGTGCCGAAATCGGGCATCTCGCCACGAACCTTTCTCTGCTCGGCATGCTCTCCTACAAACTGGGACGCAGCATCGACTGGGACGGCGAAAAAGAAACCATCCCCGGCGACGCCGAGGCAAACGCTCTCCTCAAACGCGAATACCGCGGCGAATGGGAATACCCGGAAGCTTAATGGTTCCAGCTTCGTAGGGTGCGTTGTAACGCACTTTCCCTGAGCCGAGTGTTGGCAGATTGGTGCGTCAAGACGCACCCAACTCACGAAACAACGGTTATGTACACTCCTTCCTCGTTCGAGGTCACCGATGATGCAACAATCGTTGAGTTTCTCTCACAGAACCCGTTCGCGCAGCTCACTTCTTTCAACGGCAGCGAGCCGGTTGTAAGTCATGTTCCACTGCTTCTGGATGAAAACACTGGAGAGAACGGGCAACTCATCGGGCATCTGGCTCGCGCGAATTCTCAATGGAAACATGCTGACCAAACAACTGTTCTCGCCGTCTTTACAGGTCCGCACGCCTATATCTCTTCATCCTGGTATGAGACACCGAAATCAGTGCCGACCTGGAATTACACGGCAGTCCATGTTTACGGAAAATTCAAGGTTATCGATGATCGACAGCGTTCGAGAACCGCTGTCGAACAACTCGTCACCAAGATGGAAACTCCTCTGCCGAAACCCTGGAACATGGATCAGGCAGGCGAGGACTTCATCGAAACATTACTCGATCAAATCGTCGGTTTCACCATCGACATCGACCGCTTCGAAGGCAAATTTAAATTGAGTCAGAACCACCCTCAAGAACGACGACAGCTCGTGATTGACGCTCTGTCCGAGAACAACGACGACAATTCAAAAGGAACCGCCGAATTAATGCGGCGCTTCGAAACTTCATAGCCTGCGCTGCATCGCGACACAACCTGCGAGCGACCTCACCAAAGAGAGAGTCCGTTGATTGAATTCTT
>DAOUPA010000586.1 GCA_030626405.1 Planctomicrobium sp. | reverse complement strand
TAGACGTTCTCCGAGAGTGGCGAATGCGAAGCCAGTTGGAATCGAAAGATTTGTATGCCCAATGGCGGTAACTTCGATGATATGGGTGGCAGTAAGAGGACCGACAAAGTAGTCTGCGCGTGCTGACGGAAGACTCAACAATCAAAAGCGACAGGAGAAGAGAAGGTGCCGGATAGTATTGACGGATCAATGAAACGAATGGCTCTGTTTGCAATTATTGCCTGGGCGATTCTTGGTGTTGTTGTCCTGAGAAGCCCTGTGCTGCTCATTTACATCTTTATGCACGTCTGCTTGACCGGCGTGTTTCTGTTCTTCTTTCTCCGCAAAGAAAAAGAAGCGCGAGAGATGGGCAACAAGAAGGAAGAGTAAGCTACGGGCCAGCTTTACTGTTCCTCAATATCGATAACATCATTCGGCACGGAATCTACCGGCATAGAATCCACGACGAAGACATCCGCTCCGCCGGCTCGGTGGACCCGGACATTCTTTTGGAACCAGGCGAGGACTCTCTTTCGGTACAACGAACGGCTTGCCGGGAAGAGTAGGCTGAAACCGAAGATGTCGGTCAGAAAACCAGGCGTGAGCAGAAACGCTGCCCCGATGAGAACGAGGATTCCGTCGGCGAGTGCCTGACCGGGGACTTGTCCCTGACCCATCTGGGTTTGAACCTGACGAATGACGCTCAGCCCCTGCTGTCGCGCGAGTGCGGCGCCTGCAACACCGGTGACGATGATCGACCCCAACGTCACCAGCAATCCGATCCCGTTCCCCCAAACAGAAGAGATCATATGATGCACTTGCAGCAGAAGTGCTAATTCCACGAATGGAACGATTGTGAACAGAAGTATGAGTCGTAATATCATATTTTCATTATTGCGAGTAAAACACTTCTGCCAAGGGACGTGAGTGTTGGGAACAGTCACATCTCCATTTAGCCGCCGGTGATCCACCGGTGGAATACGTGATGTTGGCATGACCATCGCTCGAAATGCCAAAAACAGTTGATGTGTCTTCCCACCGGGTGATTCACCTGGGCAATGTGAAAATGATCGCGATTGCTTCAAACGGCTGAAATGTTACCATTTCATTCTTTAATACTTCGTTCTTCTCGCTTAGTTATTGGTGTCTTCTCATGAATTTTCCACAACCTGTCGAGCGGCTCGTGAATCTGCTTGATCCGGATGCCAATCAAATTCTCAATATGACAGTCGAAGCAGCAATCGAACGTGTCGGCAGTGGCGATGTGAATCGTGTGCGTGGAATCGATGGACATTTCGCGTTGATTCATAAAGATGGGCAGTTGATTCGCATGGCTCGGTCGCTCGGACGACCTCTACGATATTTTCTGGCGAAGCGAAGTGAAGGACCATGTCTGGTCGTCGCGGAACGGATGGACGAAATCGCTGAGTTTCTGGATCAGGAAGGCTTGGGCGACCAGTTTCATCCCTCGTACACACGAATGGTCCCGGCTCACCATGTGACGGAACTGAAACTGATCGGCTGCCCGGATCCGAACCCGGTCAATCGTCGATTCTTTGCACCGCAGCGAAATCGACTCTCAACCGACCTCGACGAAATCGGCAAAGAGTACATCGGTCAACTCGCGAAGGAATGCAATCTCTGGCTGGACCATGTCGGTCCCAAAGAACCGCTCGGAGTTCTCTTTTCAGGCGGAATCGATAGCGGCTCTGTTTTTCTGGTTCTGTACCACTTGTTGTTGCAGCGTGGCGAAGCTCCGCAACGGCTCAAAGCGTTCACCCTTTCAGTCGACGGAACAGGCACCGACGAACAGCAAGCCGCCGATTTCCTGAAGCAGCTCGGCCTGGGCCTGTTTCTGGAAACGGTCACCGTGCCAGCGAAGTCGGTTGACTATCAGGAGACGATCCGCGTTATCGAAGATTACAAACCACTTGATGTTCAAGCAGCGGCAATGGGGCACGCCCTGTGTCGGGGAATACGCGAACAATATCCGGAATGGACCTGGCTCATCGATGGAGATGGCGGCGACGAGAACCTCAAAGACTACCCAATCGAAGCAAACCCGGAACTGACGATTCGCAGCGTGTTGAACAACACAATGCTCTATCAGGAAGGTTGGGGCGTCGATGCCGTGAAGCACTCACTCACGTATTCTGGTGGTCAAAGCCGAGGGCATATTCGTTCGTGGGCGCCGGCCAGAAAATTTGGTTTCAAAGGCTTCAGTCCTTACGCGTTGCCAAATGTGATTGACATCGCCGAAGGGATTCCGTTCATCGAACTAACGGACTGGGATCACGAGAAACTGTATTCTCTCAAAGGCGAAATCGTCCGCCGTGGCGTCGAGGCGATTACCGGATTCAAGATGCCGATTTTCGAGAAGCGTCGGTTCCAGAACGGCGCTGCCGGTGACTCTCAATTCGATCAACTCTTCCCGAAAGATGAACTCGAATACCGTAACGCGTTTCAGGCAATCTATGGCTGAGCTGTTCCCGGTCTTCACCAATGAAGAGATCATTCGTCATCGACCGCCGCGTAATGTGGTCGATGCACAGAAGCCGTACGCGTATCTTATTGAGCCGGAACACAACGCGAACGGCGAGGTCGTCGATGTTGCCACGCTCTTTCTGATGAACAGCGAATGCCCGTATCACTGTCTGATGTGCGACCTGTGGAAGAATACACTCGAACGATCTGAGCCATCAGCCAACATTCCACAGCAGATCAAGTTTGCCTTAAGTCAGCTCCCTGAGGCTCGGGAGATTAAACTCTACAACAGTGGCAACTTCTTCGACCCGAAGGCCGTGCCACCGGAGCAATATGAAGATATCGCCGGTCTCGTTCGAGGTTTCGAAACAGTGGTAGTGGAGAACCATCCGAACCTGTGCGGAGACCGTTGCCGGGACTTTCGTGACGCCATCGCTCCGGCACAACTTGAAGTAGCCTTGGGGTTGGAAACCTGTCATCCAGAAATTCTGAAGTCACTTAACAAAGGGATGACGCTTGATAATTACAAACATGCGGCGAGCTTTCTTCTTTCAGAAAACATCCAGATGCGGACATTCATTTTGCTCAAACCACCCTTTCTCAGCGAAAAGGAGGGGATCGAGTGGGCATTAAAGTCCATCGAATTTGCATTTGAACAGGGTGTCAACTGCTGCTCTCTGGTCCCAACTCGTGCAGGAAACGGGATTATGGAAACACTGGAAGAGCAAAGGAGTTTCTCACCGCCGGTGGGAAGGTCGATAGAACACGTCCTCTCCGAAGGGATCAAGATGCAACGCGGACGAGTCTTCATGGATCTCTGGGACGCAGAGCGTTTCTTTGCTTGCCAAACCTGCCGGAAAGACCGCATTGCCAGATTGAATGAAATGAATTTGAAGCAAACCATACTGCCTGAAATCCCTTGCGATGAGTGTTCTCCATGAGAACACGTAACTCCTTTGATATCGTCATTCTCGGCTCTGGTTTCGGAGGGAGTCTGCTCGCTGCGATACTGAGTAAGTCTGGGCAAAGTGTTTGCCTGATCGACAAAGGATCTCATCCCCGGTTTGCGATTGGAGAATCGTCGACACCGGCGGCGGATATGATCCTGCATTCTCTGGCAACGAAGTATGGTCTCGACGAATTCCTGCCTCTGTGTCAATTCAGATCGTGGAGAGAAACCTACCCAGATCTTCGTTGCGGCTGCAAACGGGGTTTCAGTTACTTCTGGCATGGAGCGACCGAAGGCTACTCGTCAACAGAAAATCACCAGAACGAACTCTTCGTCGCCGCGAGCGCAAGCAGAGATATCGCGGACACGCAGTGGTATCGCGAAGACGTCGACCAGTTCTTTTGCGAGCAGGCAGTGAAGAACGGTGCCACGCTTTTCAACCGAACAAACGTCACTGGTTTTCAGAGACGTCTAAATGGTAACTGGCAGATTCATCTCGAATGTGAAC
>DAOUPA010000661.1 GCA_030626405.1 Planctomicrobium sp. | reverse complement strand
CCAAGTGATACGGAACGTGAGAATGTCCCACGCAAACGAAATCTGCATCAACGTCACTGAGTCGCAATTTCCATGCTGTTGGGTCAGCAGTCAGGTACTCATCCATCGGATCTCTGGGAGTTGCATGGACCAGCTGAATTGAAAATTCCTCCGTTCGAAAGTGAGTTGTGACCGGCAATCTCCCGAGGAATTTTAATCGTCTGGAGTCGAGTTGTTCCCAATGCAGTGGACGTGTGGCAGCCGCCAGTCGCCGAAATCCTGTCGTTCCAACAGCCTGGACTCGTTGTGCCACTGCATGGTCGTGATTCCCGCGAACAGCCGCAGCAGCATACCTGCGAACCCAATCAATGCAGGGGGCAGGGTCTGTCCCGTAATCGACGAGATCACCTGTGAAAACACAATAGTCGAATTCTTCATTGATCGCGCGTAGAGCTGCCCAATTCGCATGAATGTCGCCAAGGATCAGAATTCGCATCAGATTTCTACAAGTGTTGTTGACCAAAGGTTGGGGTAAATCGTTAGAATACGACGCAGTGGTTTCATTGATCAATGCTTGCAGGTGCCATTCTGTACGCGACAAAGAATGTCTAAATGCTTACATGATACGTTTCGCGTGTAAGAATCAGATATTTTCAGCCTCGTACTGGATATTCTGCTCTCGTCAGGGATCGCATTTTTCCTCGTGGTTTTAGGCAGTGAGGAAAGTGGCGATCTTTTTCGTGGATGTGATCGCCTCAATCATCTCAGAAAAGAGCCTTGCCGATGAGTCATCAACTTGAAAACTTGACGCTTCGCAACAAACTCAATGAGTCTGAGCGGCTGATTCGAGAGCTGATTCACCATCTTGAACACGGCTATGTTCCCAAAGCTCATCTTTTACGTCGGACTGCTCGTAAGGGCAATGACCCGAAGGATCAGAAAGATATCACTGATCTTACAATCCGGAGCGCAGTTGAGAAGGTTCTCGATTCTGACGATTTTTCACTGCAACTCTGTGATCAACTTTCCGATTATCTTGCATCAATTGAAAAAGATTTGAACAGGATCATCGGAAATTAAGTATTGAACGTATTTCCCTCTCGTCGATATTGAAAGTGGAGCTAAAATACCACTGGAGCGTTTTTGCACTAGGTTGGTCAATCTAGTTGGCCTAGAATGGGCGTTTGGTGGTTTAGACAGTAGTTGTTGAAGAGATTTAGTACAGAAAAGCCCTGAAATCTCAGGGATTAAAGTAAGTTTCAATCAATCCCGTCTCTGATTTTCCTAAAAGTCTGATGTCGCAAGTTAGTGCCCAGCAATCGTCTTCTGATTCAGAAGGAAGTGGCCTTACATTTGTCCGCCCCCTTCCACGGGAGCAGTGTGCACAGAGCGATGGGCAGCGAAACCAGCCTGTGAATCTGCGTGATCAGCTTGAATTTGCGAGTCGTCTATTTCCACTTCATGTTCAGGGCGATTCAGGTTCTCTTCCACCAGTGGCTGGCTTAGAACTGGGGCACTTTGTACTTGAAGAACGCATCGGACGCGGCGGGATGGGGGCAGTTTTCCGTGCAATCGACAAGCGGTTGGATCGTGTTGTCGCTTTGAAAATTCTCTCTTCGGAATTGTCTACCGATCCAGAAGCGGTTCAACGGTTTCAGAATGAGGCCCGTGCTGCCGCAAAGTTGGACCATGACAATATCGCCAGGGTGCATTACATCGGTGAAGAAAATGGTTTGCATTTCATCGCATTCGAGTTTGTCACTGGAACCAACGTAAGAGAGTTTATTCGCCAGAAGGGAAAGCTCGATCCAGAATGTGTCGTCAATTATACACTTCAGATTGCTGAAGCACTTCGACAGACTTCTGCAGTTGGCGTTGTTCATCGCGATATCAAACCATCGAATATCATTATCTCTTCGACCGGATGTGCCAAGCTTGTCGATCTCGGCTTGGCGAGACAACAGCCGGTGGATCAATCCCAAGATCTCACGGTCGCCGGGACTGCATTGGGAACGTTCGACTATATCGCTCCTGAGCAGGCGATGGACGCTCGCAACGTTGACGTCCGTAGCGATATCTATTCGCTCGGATGCACGATGTACCACATGCTCACTGGCGAGCCACCGTATCCGAAAGGGACGATGTTTCAAAAAGTGATGAATCATCATGGTCCAACTCCGCCAGATGCGCAGTTGAAAAACCAGAGTGTCACGGTACAGCTCTCCCGGGTCATTCAAAAGATGATGGCGAGTAATCCAGATGAACGGCACGCGACGGCAGAATCGCTCATCAACGATCTTGTTCAGATTGCGGAAAGCCTTGGGCTTGCTCCAACTTCACCGGAAACTGTTGTTTGGACGACCCCATTGTTTAAGGCTCGCAACCCTTATTGGGATGGATCACGAACCTGGATGGCGGTCGCTTTGGTGCTTCTTCTTCTGGTCTACCTTGTCGACAGCTTGCAACCGACAGGGACGAACAGTGTCGCAACGAGTCACCCGTCAGAGGGATCGGGTTTGGAGGAGAGTCCAGTTGGCACTCCTGAATCGCATCTTCCAGTAGGCCAGGAAATCGCGCCCGATCATATTGCTAACTCTGGAGTCAATAATTCGCCTGAAAACACGAACCATGACACAGAAGCGAATCGAGATTCTCAGGTTGAAGACCCGACCAATTTGGTTTCGCCTACTGAGTTTTCCGGAATGAAGTGGTCTCAGGGGGCGATGCTGGTCAACAATGAAAGTTTTTGGAGTCAACTCGAACAATTTGGGCAGAGTGGTGTCTCGGGGGAAGGTGATTCGTCGTCTACTTCAACTACTGGGATGAGGAAGACAGGGCAATCCGATGAGACGGGGACGTCGTTTGATGTTCGTGACGACTCGCGTCCGTTTTACGTCGCTCAGTCGAAGTCGGGAGAGGCTGTTAATGTTGCCAAACTCTCCGAAGCATTTGCACTTGCTGTCGACAATACCGTGATTGAAATTCAATCAGACGGTGTTCTCAGTCTTCAAAAGAAGCCGGTTCAATTTGCAGGGAAACGAGTCATTCTCAGGGCCGCAGAAAATTTCCATCCAGTCGTTCGGTTCGATTTGGCAGAAGAGTTTAACAGGTACCGTCCTCTGGCAAGCACAGCGTCCGTTTTTGAAATCGGACATGGAGGAGCTTTGGAGATCTATGATGTCGACCTGGAGCTCATTGTTGATTCTCAGACGACCGTCGATGAATGGTCAATTGTGAGTTTGTCTCCAGGT
>DAOUPA010000218.1 GCA_030626405.1 Planctomicrobium sp. | reverse complement strand
TATGGAAAATCGAAAGTGACATTGCCGACGTTTGACGAACTCGCGAATAACACATTCGTCGGATACGGCGATCTTGATGCGAGTCCAACAAAAGCCTGGGTGACGCTCCAGATGGACAAGCCTGGGATGCAAATGTTTCTCGATATCGCTTACGGTCTGCGACCAGCAGAAGAACTGTACGATATTCGAAAAGACCCCCATCAAATGAAGAATCTGGCCCAAAACGTCGATGTTGAAAAAATCAAAAACAAGCTATCATCACGCCTCATGACCCTCCTGAAGGAAACCGGCGACCCTCGCGTGACAGGTGATGGCACAACTTACGACAAGTCTCCATTTACCGATGCAGTGAAACGAAAACAGCCAAGACGCAAACCAAAACAAAGCAATTGATAAGTCGCATTCAACTCGCGACTCATCCGCAAAGATTTTTATAATGAATACCAACGAACTCCGTGAAGCTTATCTCTCTTTCTTTGAATCCAAGGACTGCATGCGTCGCCCCAGTGATGTCCTCGTGCCGAAGGATGATCCGACGGTGTTGTTCACACCTGCCGGGATGAATCAGTTCAAGAACCAGTTCCTAGGCATTGGTCCACTGGAATTTACCCGTGCGACGACTTCACAGAAATGCCTGCGAACGGGTGATATTGGTAATGTGGGGGTGACTGCGTATCACCATACGTTCTTCGAAATGCTCGGCAATTTTTCGTTCGGAGATTATTTCAAGAAGGAAGCGATCCACTGGGCGTGGGAATTCCTGACCGATAAGAACTGGCTCAGTCTCGATCCAGCTCGCCTGAGTGTGACTGTTTACCTGGATGATGATGAAGCGTTCAACATCTGGGAAAAAGAAGTCGGGCTATCGCCAAACCAAATTCAGCGACTCGGCGAAGACGAAAACTTCTGGCCTGCTGAAGCTCCATCGAAAGGACCGGATGGCGTCTGCGGACCGTGCAGCGAGATTTACTATCACCCGCCCAGTGGTGGACCAGAAGTTGAAATCTGGAACTTGGTCTTTACACAATTCAATCGCGTCGGCGATCCGCCAGACAACTTGCGACCGCTGCCCAAGAAAAATATCGACACAGGCATGGGACTCGAACGCACCGCTGCCGTGTTGCAAGGTGTTGAAAGCAATTATGAGATCGACATTCTGAAACCGCTGTGCATGGCTGCCGGCGATGTTGTCGGGGTGAAGTACGACTTCAATGCGAAAGAAGGCCGCGCTGTTCGTCGGATTTCAGATCACGTGCGCGCTTGTACGTTTGCGATCCACGAAGGTGCAACTCCCGGTAGCAAAGCAGACGCATACATCATCCGTCTACTGTTGCGTCGGGCATTTCTGGAAGGCTATTTGCTCGGTCGACGGGAACCCTTCCTCTATGAAGTTGTGCCGACGGTCGTGGACCTGATGTCAGCACCGTATCCAGAACTGAAGCAAACTGCGGATAATGTTCGGGACACGATTCGCGAAGAAGAAGAACACTTTCTCGGCACGATTGAACGAGGATTACACAAATACGAGAAGCTCATTCAGAGAGCCAAAGGGAGCGGTGGCAATGAACTTTCCGGCAAAGATGTCTTCGATCTGCATCAGACCGACGGCTTTCTCCTCGACCTGACTTCGGCACTCGCAAGTGATCAGGGCCTGGCCATTGACATGGATGGCTTCAAAGCTGCGGAGGCGGAACACCGTCTGCGAAGCGGCGGGGATGTTTCCTGGGGCGTGATGGCAGCCGGTCCGCTCGATGGAATGCAGCAGGAACATGGCGAAACGAAAACTCTGGCATACGAAGGAATCTCTTCCGATGCCATCGTGGTTGGATTGATTGTGGATGGCAAGCCGGTTGAGTCGATCACTCAAGTCGACTTGCCTGTCGATATTGTTCTCAATCAAACGCCTTTCTATGGAGAGTCCGGCGGGCAGGTTGGCGATGTCGGTATTCTCAAAGGCAAGCACTGCGAAGTCGAGATCCTCGATTCCCAAAAACATGCCGGTCTCATTGTGCATCGCGGACGCCTCCTCTCTGGCGAACTGCATGTCAACACAACCCTCCACGCTGAGGTCAACACCGACCGACGGCAGGGAATTCAGCGCGCCCACTCCGCCACTCACTTATTGCATCACGCTTTGCATACTGTGTTAGGAGACCATGCAATGCAGCGTGGCTCTAAGGTTGAGAATGATCACCTGCGTTTCGATTTCTCACATGGCGCAGCGGTCACACAAGAGGAATTGCGCGAAGTCGAAGACATCGTCAACTCTCGCATCTCCGAAGGTGCGGCTGTTTCGACAAACTTTATGGACATCAAGGAAGCCCGCGCACTCGGCGCAATGGCACTCTTTGGTGAGAAGTATCCCGACCGCGTCCGCGTCGTCCAGATGGGTGACTACAGCAAAGAGTTATGCGGAGGAACACACTTAACCAATACCGGACAGGTTGGCATTTTCCGAGTTGAAACCGAAGAAAACGTCGCTGCTGGCGTCCGCCGAATTGTCGCTTCAACCGGTAAAAAAGCACTCCAGCGTATTCGCGAACAGGAAGGTTTACTCAAAGATGTCGGCAGACAACTCAAAACGCCACTACTTCAAGATCTTCCTCGCAAAGTTTCACAGCTTCAAGAGGAATTGAAATCATTGAAGCAACAACTCGCGAAGTTCACGAAGGCATCGGTGAAGGACTCGGTTGCTCACCTGCTCGAATCGGCTCAACAAGTCGGCGAAGCAAAAATTGTTTGCCAGAAACTTGAAGGCGTCGACCGAGACACACTTCGCGAATACGCCGATCAGCTTCGTCAACAGGGCGGCACGATTGCAATTTTACTCGGAGCGGAAATTGACGGGAAGGTCGCGCTACTCGCCGCTGTGAGCAAAGACCTTGTGAAGCAAGGGGTTAAGGCAGGTGACTGTGTTCGTGAAGCAGCCAAAATTGTCGGCGGAGGGGGCGGTGGACGTCCCGATTTAGCGGAAGCTGGGGGAAAAGACGCTACAAAAATTGAACCCGCTTTAGAAAAGGGAACGGAAATTTACCGCGAAGGCATTGCGAAATAAGAAATATTTCAAGGACGATTGTTGCTATCTTTCTCTGTTTCATAAATTCTTACTTGCCTTTTTGGTGACTACAAGGGAATACTACTCACGGGGCAGGTTTACTAACTCAGGTCGACAAAAAGTCAATGCGAGATGCATTGATCAACCAGAATCAGGAGGATTCATTTTACTGCGGGCATAGTCATGGATTTATCATCTACAGAACTCTTTCACGTCTATCAAACTGGCCGAATGACCGTCATTGGCTTCGAAGGTCGACATCTAGAAGATCCGCTGTACGCGGAATCAATTCGAACTCAACTCCTGGGAATGATATCACGTCACGATTGTGAAGTTCTCGTCGTAGATTTGGCGAACGTGGGAATCATTTCCAGTTGGGTTTTTGGCGTCCTGACAGCCATCAAGCAAAACGGAATCGATGTCGAGCTCTATCATCCGTCGACAGAAATGCAGGAAGTTCTCGACGTGACAAACCTTTCTTCTATTCTTCACGTTCGCGATTCGGGAGAGATGGATGCTCATGATTTCTGAATTCTGATGTTTTCATAAAGCCGATCCGAACAACTCCTGTACAAGATTCACTAGGATGTTCGGGGCTCTTTAAACAATCAACCAATTGCTCAATGATCTATTCTTGATGAACTTGAATCGCGACTCGCTACAGATTTTGGATCGTGTCGTGGAACTGCTTGAGGGTGGGTTCGAGACGCTTTCGAGTTCTGGACAAACGTCCGGCTCCACAAGCGACGAACTGATTTTAAACCTTGTCGCGGAGAAGCTGCACAACAACTATCCCTATCATCATCCCATGTACCTGGGACAAATGATGAAGCCGCCGCACCGCCTGGCCCATCTGGCGTACACATTGGCGATGTGCATCAATCCGAATAATCATGCCCTGGATGGTGGGCGCGCCAGCTCGGAAATGGAAAAGGATGCCATCCATAAAATTGCCGCCATGGTCGGCTGGGACAACGCCTTGGGGCATCTGTGTGGTGGTGGCACAATTGCCAATCTCGAAGCGTTGTGGGTTGCCCGGGAACTGACTGGCGGAAAAGCAATCGCCGTTTCCAGTCAGGCGCACTACACACACAACCGTTGTGCCTCGTTACTGAAAGTGGAATGCCTCGAAGTTCGTGCCGACGAACGTGGTCGAATGAATGTTGGCCATCTTGAAGAATTGTTGGATGCAAACGAAATCGGAACGGTTGTCGTCACACTGGGAACCACAGGACTCGGCGCCATTGATCCTCTGGAAGAGATCCTGACTCTGCAACAGAAGTACGGGTTCCGGATACATATTGATTCAGCCTATGGCGGCTACTTCAAACTTGCCAGGAACCTTTCTGAATATGGAATGAGACAATACCAGTTGATGCAGCATGCAGACTCGGTCGTCATCGATCCTCACAAACATGGTTTGCAGCCGTATGGTTGCGGTTGCGTTCTCTTCAAAGACCCTCGCGCAGCCAAAATCTACAAGCACGATTCACCGTACACTTACTTCACCAGTGATCAGCTTCACCTCGGCGAAATTTCGTTTGAATGCTCAAGAGCAGGCGCCGCCGCCGTTGCACTTTGGGCGACTTTGCAACGCTTTCCACTTGCGCAAAACGGCGATTTCGCACAGCGGCTCGAATGTTCACGCCGAGCTGCGATGCAACTGTATGAATGGCTTAAAGAGAGTCCGCATTACGAGCCTGTCGTAACGCCAGAGTTGGATATCGTTGTCTGGAGTGTTCGAGCAGAAACCGCCTCGCTGGTATCAGCAAAAGCTCGTGAAGTTTTTGAAGCCGCAGCGGCGAGAAATCTTCATTTCGCTCTGGTCACTCTTCCCAAAAAGCTCGTAGAGCCAGCTGGTCAAATAATGAATTGGGACAACGACGAAGTCACATGTCTGCGCGCCTGTGTCATGAAACCAGAACACGAGGACTGGATGCCACGAATTCTTCAAGAACTGGAGAATGTCTCCCGCGAGATTCTCGAAAAGTAACTCAGCATGGCACTGGATGATTGTCTTCCAGCACTGGAAAGAGTCCCAGCCTACAATTCAGGTTTCCCTTGTGCGAGCATCGTTTGAAAAGCGACATTCTCGGCCAGCATTTCCTGTAATCGTTTCAAGGCACGACTGAGAAGAACACGAGTTGCAGCGTCAGACTTCCCGATTTTCTCTGCAATTTCTTTGCTAGGTAACCCATTCAGGTATCGCAATCTCAGGGCGTCTCTGGCATCGTCCGGCAATTGTTCCATTGCCTCCGCGAGATAGAATTCCTTCTGCCCACGCGAAAACGCAGCACTGGGGCTCGTCATACTTGCTGCGAGATAATTTTCGATCCCGGCATCGTCGCCACCTGAACCGTGAATCCCCACTTCGCGACCGGCCGCTCGTTTTTGTGCTCCGAAGTGATGTCGGTGTGCATCGATGATGCGACGTTCTGCCTGTTGACATAGCCAGCGAAACGGATCGCGTCCTTGAAAATCAACATCCTCAAAAGAGCCGAGGCAACTGACCGAGAGTTCTTGAAAAATATCGCTGGCTTCAATTTTACTTCGCAGTTGATCGCTTAATCTCTTGCCGATAAAAGCGAGCAACTGGGGCTGCCGGAGATCAATAAATTCGACAAGGGCACCCTGATCGTGCTGACGAATCCGTTCGACCAATTTTTCTGCGACTGCATCTTCGTTCTCTGGACTGTCTGTCATTGAACTCTCCGTTTGCCTTCAGTTCATCAAGGCAGAGAAATGCCGCCTGCATTGCTTCATCTACTTCTTGCTGTTCTCGCTCCTACTCCCAAAAAACATCCGAGAGAAGAATGCGTCGATCCCGAACCATGTCCCCGTTGGGAGTGCGGCAATCCCCAGCAGAGCAATCACTTCGATCATGTTCTTATTGATGTACAGACTGTGCTCCGGTCCTGGTGCAGGCGGAACTCCCGGCCAGGGTGGGATGACGAGGTAGAACGAGAGAACCATCACGGCCCCTAGAATCGCCGCCAAACGGCTAAAAAAGCCAACGATCAGCAGAGACCCCAGAATAAGCAATCCCCACATCGCCATCATATTGGATCGGTGAAGAGGAGTATCGGCAGGTTTCATTGAGCCGAGAGCAAGCTGCTCGGAAGTGAGGATTTTTATTGAGTTGTCTTTCAGGTCTGACTCCATCGCTTTAATCGGACCTGTCAATTTCGCTCGTAAGGTTGCCACTTTGCGATTGAGCATCGTGGCGTGATCATACTGGTAGTCCATTGATGCTTGAGTGAGGGTCTGTTCGTACTCCTCAAGTAATTTTTTGTACTCCTCAATTTCACCAAAGCGAATGTTGTGCTTCTCCCCGCTTTCTTCACTACGTAGCACGGTACCCATCTCGAACTCCAACGAACCTCGCTCATTCAACGCCCCATAAACACCTACTCGATCCGGGTCCCCAAGAAGCGAAGAAGCCAGGCGGTGCCGGTACGGAAGCGCCTTTTTTACTTTGGAATTGATACGACTTGAGGCATAATTGAAATTGTCTGCATCGATTACTGAATCTTTCTTCTTCACGGCATTGGAGAGATCGCCAATCTGCCTCTCAATCGGAATCCGTGAGTATTTCACCAATGAGTCGAAGGCACGAAAGAAATTGAGTTCAACTTCATCGGCAGGTATCTTTGGCCCTGGTTTTCCTTCTGCATCGAGAACAGGTTTTTTGATGTATGGGACTTCTTTATCACCGCTCGCGACAACATCAACCAATTTTTTAATTTTAGATTCCTCACTCGGTCGAACCGGTCGAAGAACTTTGAGTAATTTTTTGTCTTCATCATACGTGACAGCATGATGAGTTAACGTAGATAAGACACTATCCCCGCTACTAGCGATCCGCGCGAGAGGTTCGGGCAACTGATCCAGTTTTCGCGAGAAAGTGAGCGGAGGCGGCAATTCACCAGCGGCGGTATCTTCCTCCGCGGAAGAGTCGATCATGATATTGAGCAGAGTTTTTTGCTCATCGTTGAGCTTGTAATGAGTGACGAATCGGTCCCGCCAGTCGTAGCACTTTTTGCTCATCTGCTCATAATCGAGCCAACCAAGCTCATCTGGGTCCCCGACCATTGCGCGGAATTTGTCGCGATATGGTCCCTGAGAATTCTTCAGGAATCCTTCTGCAGACCACGGTTTTGGACCGTTCATCTGGTCGTACTTCCACATCCCCTCGTACAGGAATTGCCAACCGATGGAAATCCGCAAGACGACGATCAGAAGAATGGCAAGCCAGGAAATTTGCTTGATGTCTTTCACTCTGACGGTTCCTCAATAATGTAAACGGGAAGGTGGACGTGGTAGGATAACTGGGTGGAGGACGAATGTGAAATGAGCGCCGCCGATGGTGTAGTTTTAAAGAATGCTTCGCCGCACACTTTAAGTGTGCGCCTACCCCTCAACTCTCAAAAAACAGACGGTCGCTGGGAAAGTTCTTCACAACCGGTTCGAGAACCCGTCCTTGAGTCGGTGCCGAAATCAGGATGGCACCAATCCTTGAATGATCATCGCAATACTGTACGGAATTGTCGAGTCCCATCGCATAGAAAGCTGTTGATAAAGCATCCGCTTCCGTTGCCGTGGGAGCGATCACCGTCACCGATAACAGTCCTTCGGCAGGCCACCCGGTTCGCGGATCGAGAAGATGTCCGTAGCGTTTCCCTTCGTAGCGGAAATACTGGATATTCGAACCGCTGGTCGACATCGCCACGTCTTTGAGAAGAATCGTCGCGTATCGTTTTTCGGTGAAGAGAGGGTTTTTCAGCCCAATCGGCCAACCATCGTGCCCCTGATGTTCCCCTGCCGCGTAGAGACTGCTCTGCCCACCGTGAACCAGAAAACTGTCAATTTCTTCCTGCCGAATGTGCTCTGCTGCCTGATCGATTCCGTACCCTTTTCCAATCGATGCAAAGTCGAGCAACAGCCCATCTTGATCAAATTTCACTCGCTGCTTCTCTGGTTCTTGAAGAACGAGACTCATTCCCGAAATCGCCAATGCCTCTTCGATTTCACCCTGCGAAGGAATTCGGCTCTCCTCTCTTGCCTGCTTCCAGAGATTGATCAATGCACCGACTGCCGGGTCAAACGCACCGCCCGTTGCGTCGAAAATTCGCTGGCAAGTTTGCAGGAACTTTTGCAGTTCCTCGGAAACCGTTTGCCAAGAGGAAGCTGCATCTTTGTTGAGTCGGGAAGTCTCGCTGTCTTCCCGGTAAATCGTCAACATTTGCTCTGCATCGCGAACCACATCAAAAGCATCTGATGCCACCATCACTTGTCGCGGCGGACCAGGGTTCATAATTACGAACCACGAACAGCCCATCGCTTTCGTTTCCAGCCGAACGGTATCCCCAGCCAACGGAGTTGTCCGTCCGGCACCAGATTCCTCAAACACATCGGCGAATTCATCACCTGCACGCCGGATTTCCTTCTGCACCGCTCGACCGGTTAGAAAGTCTCTTCGAGATGAATCAGGTGTCCTGGCGATGTGATTCTCCGTAGCATTTGTCGGTACGAACTTACAAAAATCGAATTCACTAACAATGAAACGACAGTATCATTATTGGAAAATGTGTGCTTAAGCTTCAATACAGCAAAGAGATACGGTGGAACAAAACCGACAATTTGTGCTGATCGATTTGCACGTTTTGACTCCTTGAAGAACCCGCCGACCAGACTATACTGACCTCTGTACCAATTCAGTACAGCGACGCGTCTTATGTTGAAGTCGTCCAGGTAGCACGTTGGCGACGAAGCAGAATAGCCTGCTATTTCTCTCACAGGACGCAATAAATCAGCGATGGTAGCGCGAATTGTCTGCATGCCAATCAAGTTCAAACGATGTCAATCAACACAGGAGTTCGCATCAATGAGTGCTCAAGTAGGTCAACCTGCCCCCGATTTCAAAGTTCAAGCATACGACCGCACCAAAGATGGGTCTGACGATCAATTTGGTGAAGTCTCTCTCGGAGATTTCAAAGGCAAGTGGGTCTGTCTCTTCTTCTACCCGCTCGATTTTACATTCGTCTGCCCGACGGAAATTGTTGCATTCAACGACAATCTCGGGGAATTCGAAGACCGCGAGTGTGCTCTACTCACCGCCAGTACTGACAGTGTCTTTTCACACAAAGGTTGGTGCGATAGCCACGAAGATCTCGCAAAGCTCAAGTACCCAATGCTTGCCGATACGACTCATCAGCTTTCACGCGACTACGGTGTCCTCAAAGAAGACGCTGGCATCGCCTACCGTGGAATTTTCCTGATCGATCCGAACGGAATCGTTCGCTGGTCCGCGATTCACGATCTCAGTGTCGGTCGAAATGTCGATGAAGTCTTGCGTGTCCTGGACGCATTGCAAACAGACAAACTCTGCCCATGCAACTGGAACAAAGGCGAAGAAACACTGAACTAGTGATTCATCGTTTTGCAAATAAGCCCCGCACTTCAAGTGCGGGGCGAATTTTTTCTCGACTCTGGACACTCAACTCTAGTCTCATCCATGCTCTTACAGCCTGTCGAAGTTGCCGGTGCTCCTGAAAACATTGCCAAATTGTACGGTCGTGTGCAGGAGATGCTGGGTGAAGAAGAAATGCCATCGCCGTTTCTGGTGTATGGAAACGTCGAAGCATTTCTCAAAGACTTCTACATGAACGTCAAAAAGTTCGTGTACAGCAATGGCGCGATTGACAGCAAAACTCGTGCAGCAATTGCCCTTTCCGTTGCGGCTCATGCCAAGTCGAAACCGTGGATTGATTACTTTGCGAAGAGGTGCGTCAACCTCGGATTCAGCGAAGCACAAGTCGCAGAGATTCTCGCCATCGCGGCGACGAACTACATGTACAACACCTTCTTCAAATTTCGCGATTTAAGCGGCAGCGATCTCTTCGAAGGCATGGGGGTTGGTCTGCGAGCACACACGTTCGCCAATACATCGCTAGAAGATTCACTCATCGAGTTGATCAACATCGCGATCAGCGACCTCAACGCTTGCAAGCCTTGCACCTCTGGGCACGTCGATAAAGCGAAGAAACTGGGGCTCAGCAAAGAACAAATACTGGAAACAATTCAGTGTGCGTCAACGATTTACGCTGGTGCCCAATTCCTGAATGCCACCTCGTAAGGTGTCACACGACATCGTTGACAGACTTAGCCGGACACATTTAGTGTCCGACAAAACGAAAAAAAACTATGATCTCATCAGCAGTGACTATCAGCCTTGTTGAACAAGCTCGCGGCGGTCCTTTTGTATTGTGGGACGACTTGGCTGCTTCTGTTCGTACAGCGAAGGAACTTGGATACGACGCCGTTGAAATCTTCGCCCCCGGACCAGATGCCGTCGATCGTGCAGAACTGGCGACTTTGCTCGCGGAAACAGGCCTGAAGTGTGCCGCTGTCGGAACCGGGGCTGGCATGGTCATTAGTCAGTTAAGCCTGACAGACACCGACACTGCGAAGCGTCAATCCGCAATCGATTTTGTAAAATCAATGATCGCCTTCGGGGGTGAGTTTTCCGCTCCGGCAATCATTGGTTCCATGCAAGGTCGCTGGTCGGCCGATCTTCCCAAAGACGACGCACTCAAACTTCTCGGCGAAGCACTCAGCGAGCTTGGTGAATACGCTGGCAAATACAACGTGCCTCTCATCTACGAACCGCTGAATCGTTACGAAACAAACCTCTGCAATACAATGTCCGATGGCGTGCAGCTGATCGAATCGCAATCGATTTCGAACGTCGTTCTGCTCGCCGATTTGTTCCACATGAACATTGAAGAAACCTGCAT
>DAOUPA010000582.1 GCA_030626405.1 Planctomicrobium sp. | reverse complement strand
GAGTACACGGGCTTTCAAAAGTCGAAAAGTGTTGAATCGATTGGCTTGCCATCATCGATCATCCATTTATCTTGAGCATCCAGAAAGTGGAATTCTCCGGTGAAGGAGTAAAGCTGCGCGTTGCGTAGCTGAACTTCCAGGCGAACGACCTTGCTGAGAACATCGAGAAGTTTCCCATTTTTCCAGGAGATTGAGTGTGCTAGAGAATCGGCTTCTTTTAGCGGGATGCAGTCATCGAACGTGAATCCCTCGACGGGATGACTTTTCATGTCGGTCAGTTGAAAGCGAATTTCGCCAAATGTGGCCTGCGCATTCACGGTAAGATTTTTGTCGAAGAGAGCAAATGGCTTGGAGAGAAACTCGCCCCAATCACCCTGTGATTTGAGGGACATGAACCCATCTTTGCGTAGAGTGTGAAGGGTGATTGCGAACAACTCGCGCTCGCGACCATTCTTCGTGGACCGCGACATGCCGTGCGGGACTTTGCCGGTTCCCGAGTAAATGCGAATCTCATCGTCTGTTTCAACCAGTGATGAAGATTGAATCACTGAACAGCCATGCTCACCAGCTGCGGTGCGTGGAATGAAAGGCTCGCGCAGTCCGCGAAAGAAGTGTCGACCATCATTACTGTATGCGAGCTGCACATCGATCGGTCCCTGGAATTGATTGAAGCTCGTGACTGGCCCGGTGTCTGAACAGTGAAACACCCACAACAACCCAACGTAGCCACCCGCATATGGAAACACCGGCATGCCATAATGTTGGATCAGCGTCTGGTCCAACGCGTCTGGCTGAAACAGCAGTTCAGGTCCTGACCAGCGATTGAAGTCGTCAGTCGACTGCAAACAAACACGCCGGTCGCCCCAGCCTGGACGAACGGTCATCGCGTGCTGAGCGCGACCGTGGTCGTAGAATCCAAAGATCGGCGGCTCGGGATGCCAGTCAGGCAGTCCCCAATTCATGTCGTACCGAGCTTCCCAATTCAGACCGTCGCGGGAGACGATCATCAACTCGTCGTTCATGTAGCGCTTCACACCTTCGGTCTTGGCGATTTTGTGCCAGCGATGTTTCGGATCGTTCAGCGCTCGTCGAAAGACCGGCTCGCCGTTGTCGTGAGCAAATACCTTGAAAGGAAACCCGTCTGCCGCAATGGGATCAACATAGACACCGCCTGCGCTACCGTGATCCAAGGTAAAGAGATGCTGAGGTGCGAGTTTCTTTCCTACCAGTTTAACATCAGATTGTGGCAACGGCTGCCAGTGGATCCCGTCGTCGCTTTCGGCCAGCATCAATTGATACGGCTTCCAGGAAATCGAGTACAGCATCCGCCAGCGGTTGGTTCCTTTGTCGTGATAAACGGTGGGCCACGAGTTGTGACCATACATGAGAGGATCAACGTAGGTACCTTCTGGTCGCCACTTTGGTTGGCCTTGTACCAGCTCCAAATTCGTCATGCGATCCAGATGCCAAAGATCCCAGAACATCCACGTCTTGGAATCTCTTACTGCGGTGGAGCCTGCCTTCTCACTGGCTCTCGTGGCGGTGTTGTCCGGCAGTGTGGCGAACGCCAGTCCAGCAGCGCTGACCGTTCCAACTTGTTTCAGAAAACTTCTGCGATCCACTGAATTTCCTCTGGTTTTGAAGTGCCATCGGCACCCGTTTATTTTCGCACTGTCATGTCGAGAAATCTTTCTCTGAGCACCGCATCCGAATGAGTGACACGAACTCTCAGTCAGAATAATCGAGACTGTTGGCAGATGCCCCTACTTCTTACCGCCTCTTGCGTAGGCATTCACATAGCCGAAACGGGATTTGATGAAACCAATTTTTCCACTGTCTGGATGAGGAGTCATGGTATAAACAACGTCCCACTGTTTTCCATCTTCGCTTCGCAGAATGGTCGTACGCTTGGTGGAGACATTGATGTAGGTCCCCTTGTCGGTTTGTGAAATGTGTCCGGCAGGCAGGCCATCGTGCAGATCGGTCCAGGTGATTCCATCTTTGCTTTTGCGAGGTGTTTTTCCATTGATCCAGAACTCACCGTTCACAAAGAACATGCCCGTTTTTCGATTTGAGGATGGCTTGGATGCGCCGGTTTTGTGAGCAGTCCAAGTCTCACCACCATCAGCAGTTCGCCTCACCAAGGCTCCATTTCCATCGAGCATGAGGAACACGCCGTTTCCGTAAGCCATACCAGCATAAAGACCTTTTTCGCCTTCAACCCAGCCATTCTTTTGACTGCAAAAAGCCCATGTCTTGCCAAGGTCCTTGGAATAGACAACGTTTTCTCCAGCACCATCCCACGCAAAGAATCGACCACCATCGTAGTCGCCAAAAATGACTCCCATGTGATGGAATCCAAAGCCAAGCCCTGTTTCTTTTCTCACGTTATAGGGAATCCAGCTTTTGCCGAAATCTTGGGTCGCCTCAATACTCGTTCCGGCATTAACGATCACACCGTTCCCGCCTGCAATGCCCATACTATCGCCCATACCATAGGCATCATGTCGGCCTTTTCTATTTGGACCGGTGAGATGCCGCCAGTAAATGCCATCTTCTGAAGCAATGATCGTTCCCCGACCACCGGAACCCCAGCCGGAACTGATAGCGAAGAGACCATTCGTATAGGCAACGTCAAATGTTGCAAAAGCGCTATGGTCATGCGCCGGGAAGCCAAAGAAAACTTCATTCCATGTTTTGCCATCATCTCGTGACATCACAATCCGAAGCCCCATGTCAGCAGCAACAATGACGGGATCTTTTGGGTTTGGCTTGAAGTCACCGCCGAGGGGAATCTCTTTTCGGCGAACGTCTTCTTTGGCATGTTTTAACACGGTCTTGGCTTTTTGTTCCGCCGTAGGTGGCGTTCTCTTTTTTTTCTGTCCAAAAGCTGAGAATGTGAATGACACGCTCAACGCGATCACACAAACCGTGATAAGTCGTTTTCTATCGTTCATCGTGATCCTTTTTTGTAACGGCTCAAAATCCACTGCTCTGTCTTTTATCCTCGATCTTCTCAATCATCCCTTCCGGGTAATTATCTGGTGCCAGGTTTTCTATCTTCACGAGCGTTTCGGGAGCGCCGCGAACGCCGAGGTCCAACCGAACAAGTTCGGACATGAAACCACGAACGTTTTCAAGTTGACGGGAAACTGAACCATCCTCACGAAGCGAACCGGTGACGTATCCGGTGAGGGGGTCGGCGACGATCTTCCAAGTTCTCGGAGTGCTGATGATATCCAGGCTCGTGTCGCTAAATCCTGGGCCATGACCGAAGTGGATGGCGTGGGCTCGTTGAATTGGCTCCTTATTCAACTTCAATGGCTCGCCAACAACACCGCCCTGTTCATTTATTTCGTAACGTAAGACATTCGGCTCTGCAGAAACGTACAGGTGGCCGAACTCATCGAGTGCCAATGCCCACGGCTCGGATTCCTCGTACTGAATGATCTTCTTAGGTTGTCCAATATTCTGTCCTTTCCTGTCCACAGGTAAGACCCAAACCTGCTTCTTGAGCGGCTCGCAATAGAACAGCAGCGAGCGTTTTGCATCATGAACAAGATTGTAGGGCGTCTCCAACTCACCACCTTTGTGTAGAATTATCAACTTCTCATCACCAGTAATGAGATTTATTGAAGAGAAATCCTTCTCTGCGGTCCAACCCTTGTTTGCAGTACACCAAATGTTATTGTAAGTATCTGTGTGAATCCCGAGAATTCCCAGGCCCTTCCATTTCGCACTCTCCTCTTTTGCTTTCTTCTTCTCATCTCGTAGCTTCAATCTCTCTTCACGAGACAGCTTCTCCAACTCTGCTTTCGACATCTCTTTCACATACTGTTGATACCTGAGTGTCGACGGATTACCGCGTACCGGACGCATCGGCCTGAGTAACGTGCCGTCTGCTCGAAAGCAAAGGTGCTCGCGCGATCCAGCATCGTAAGCGAAAACGCGAATCCCATTCCAAT
>DAOUPA010000767.1 GCA_030626405.1 Planctomicrobium sp. | reverse complement strand
GAAAGGCTCGATTGTAGGTTGCTTTTGCAGTCTCGCAAGGTTTTGTTTTGGTGACAACGCGAATTGTTGCGTTGCACGCTTCGACCACGTCGCTGTAGGCGCCTGTTCCTGCCGCCGCCAATAACGCGACTCCGTATGCAGGGCCTTCTTCAGCGTTAATCGTCACGACCTCTTGTCCGTAGACATCTGCCTGGAGTTGTTTCCAGAACTCGCTTCTGGCGCCGCCTCCGGAAAGACGGATCTGCTCGACCGGAATGTGCATCTCTCGAATCAATTCAAGACAGTCTCGCATCGCAAATGTCGCTCCTTCCATGATGGATCGTGCCAGGTGCGATTTTCCATGGCGAAGGCTCAGCCCCACCCAGGCACCTCGCGCATTCGGATCGGCATGTGGAGTTCGTTCACCAGTGAGGTAAGGCAGAAAGAAGAGGCCTTCGGACCCGGCAGGTGCCTGCGCCGACTGTGCGGTGAGAAGTTCGTATGGGTCGACTCCCATGGCGGATGCTGTCGCCACTTCGTTCTGACCGAGTTGATTGCGATACCACTGGAAGCTTCCACCGGCAGAGAGAACGCAGCCCATGACATGCCATTTTCCGCGGACAGCATGGCAGAACGTATGAATTCGCCCGCCTGCGTCAATTTGAACTTCGTCGCTATGTGCGAAGACAACGCCGCTTGTCCCCATTGTCGCCGAGATATCTCCGCGACTGACGATGCCGTTCCCAATCGCGCTGGCAGCTTGATCTCCGCCACCACCGACAACAGGGACACCTTTCGGAAGTCCTAACTTCTCAGCGGCAGCCGCCGTTAAAACTCCGGTCACTTCTTCGGACTCATAAACTTTGGGAAGCAGTGCAGAGTCAATGTCGAGCTTCGTAAGCAGTTCGGAACTCCACTCTCGAGCTTTCACATCGAGTAGCAATGTTCCAGAGGCGTCACTCACCTCAGAGGCAAACTCACCAGTGAGCCGAAAGCGAACGTAGTCTTTCGGCAGCAGGATCTGCTGAACTTGTTCGTAGTTCTGTGGTTCGTGATTCCGCAGCCAGAGAATTTTCGGAGCCGTGAATCCAGTGAGGGCCGGGTTGGCAACCATGTCGATGAGAGCCGCTCGTCCACCGGCGCGTTCTTCGATTTCCTGGCATTCACGGGCGGTCCGTTGATCGTTCCACAACAATGCTCGTCGAATCACATCTCCATCTTTGTTCAGAAAAACCGAACCGTGCATCTGTCCGCTCAGTCCAATTCCTTTGACATCTTTGGGGGAAATGTTTCCCTTTTCCAGAACCAAGCGAACACTTTCAGCGGAGGCTTTCCACCAGTCATCAGGATCTTGCTCAGACCATCCCGGTTCTGGGCTGTAAAGAGGATACTCGACCGTCGCTGACGCGAGGATTTCGCCATTTTCCTGAATGGCAAGTGTCTTGGTCCCGCTGGTGCCAATATCAATTCCGAGATAGATACTCATCTGCTGTCGCCGTAATAGTTTGCAATAATGTAAAGCACTTTGAATGAGTGGAGTCTAGCGTTGCTGGCGAGTGAGAGCCAAGTGGTTGACTCCCGGAGACCTGTCAGACCGCAAAATTGCCTTGACGATTCAGGCTGAAACGCTCATTCTGGATTGTGATACCTCGCGTGGGTAAGAATGTCTGGTTTAAAATGCGGCACATACACCGTGAGTTTTCAGATATCCTTTGCCGCGTACAGTATCTTCCCACACAAGTTACTAATTACTGATTTTCGTATTCATACCTGTTTCATTGGTAAGACGCATGGTTCAACTCAAACGATTCTTCCGTATGTTTGTGTGGTCATTCGGCGTTGCTTTCATCGTCGGCAGTTTTTCTTCAGTCTCATTGAGTCAGGAAGTTGCGGAGCAACTTCGGAAATCG
>DAOUPA010000291.1 GCA_030626405.1 Planctomicrobium sp. | reverse complement strand
GATAGATGGTGGGGAGGAGCTTGGACAGCATATGGTCCGTACAACTACGGGCGCCCCATGGAGACCAAAGTGAACACGAATTTGCAGGATGTCCGTGCAAAGCAGGCTGATGAAGTCGCTAAAACTCAGCCTGAAAGAGACAAAATCTGGCAAATGATCAACGAAGAACGTTCAGTCACCAGAAGAAAAATGGTCGCCAAGTACGGAACTGACTTCCAGGAATAGTACCACACCTTGTAATTGGGGAACTTCAGTTAGGCATCTCTGGATGCATCTTGATCGCAATGGTCATTCTCTCTGTTCTCAGGACAAACAGAATCCCAATGACGACCTACAGATGAGATATTCAAGGTCGTCCCGTCGTCCTGGTCCGCTCCACAGAAAAGTACCGACCGAATTTTCCACTCTTAAGCTGTCAAGTGGTAACGCGTCTGCTGACTCCTCATTGAGCTTCGTGTTCCTGAACGTTTCCTGGTGGGAAAATTCCGTTCACATCACATTCAAGCTTTGGCCTCATTCGGCAATTTAACCTCAGCCACCCGCCTTGACTCAATACCCTGCGGCGGCGGTGTCGGGGCGGCGGTGGTCGACTCCGCCTTCCAGGACATTGCGTTTGCGATCGACCACGATGATGTGAGCCGAACCTTGGCGGTCGATTTCTTTCAGGGTGTATTTGTACCCTTTCAAGAGTTGCAGCGTGTCCGGCGAGAAGCGTTGTTCTTCATATTGAATTCGGTCAGGGAACCATTGATGGTGGAATCTGCCAGCGTCGACGGCTTCTTGTGCGTTCATCTGGTGATCAACGACGTTCACGATTGTTTGTAGCACGGTGTTGATAATCGTCCGTCCACCAGGGCTGCCGGTTGCCATGACCAGTTCTCCATCTTTTGCAACAATCGTCGGCGTCATGCTGGAGAGCATTCGTTTTCCTGGTTGCGTGAGATTTGGCTTGGTTCCAATCAAGCCAGCTTCAGTCGTCATTCCAGGAGCGGGATTGAAGTCGCCCATCTCGTTGTTGAGGAGAAAACCGGCGCCGGTGACGACAATACCGGAACCGTAGCTGTTCTCTAAGGTGTATGTGAGCGAGACTGCATTGCGGCCGGCGTCGACGACAGAGAGGTGAGTCGTCTCATCACTTTCATGCGGCCACTCAAAACCTATCAGAGAGGAAGGCGTCGCCTTCCTCGGAACAATACTTTGCCGCAATTCGAGGGCATAGCCCTGAGATGTTAATTTCGCAATTGGCATCTCAGGGTTCGCTTCGGGGTCACCAAGATGCAGCGCACGGTTGCGGTAGGCTCGGCGCATGGACTCTGCCATCAGGTGCATCGTTTCTGCTGATCCAAACTGACTTTTGCGAAGATCATAACCTTCGAGGATATTCAGCATCTGAACGAGCGTGACTCCCCCGGAACTGGGCGGCGGCATGGAAATGATGTCGTATCCGCGATAGCTGCCGATGATCGGCTTTCGCTCAACAGCATTGTATTTGGCGAGGTCTTCCTTCGAGATAATTCCACCATTTGCCGTCATCTCAGCAACGATCAACTCAGCAGTTTCACCTTGATAGAACCCTGCCGGTCCTGACTCGGCAATTCGAGTGAGAGTTGCTGCCAAGTCAGTTTGCTTGAGGATCTCCCCCGGCTGATAAGGCTTTCCATCATTCGAAAACTGAGCCATCGTTGTTGCATACGGTTGGAATCGTTTCAGTCTGCTTTCTAGATCACGCGCCAATCCATGCGAGACAGGGAAGCCGTTACGGGCAATGTCGATTGATGGTTGCACAAGTCTCGCCCACGGAAGTTTTCCATTCTGCTTCCAGGCAAGATGCAGCCCGGCAACCGTACCTGGGACACCCACGGCGAGATGGCTGTTGTGGTGTTTGTTCTTGTCGTATTTACCATGCTCATCGAGCCACATTATTTCATGCGCCGCTACCGGAGCTTTTTCACGAAAGTCGTAAGCGACCGGCAGTCCGGTATTTGGTCGATAGATGAGAAACCCACCGCCCCCAATGTTGCCAGCCGAAGGATGTGTGACGGCAAGCACGAACGCTGTTGTCACTGCGGCATCGACAGCGGTTCCACCTTCCTGAAGAACCTTCGCCCCTGCCTCCGAAGCGTACCCACTTTGCGAAACAACCATTCCATGCGTCGCATATGCAGGCGTTGTGCCAGCCTGCAATTGGGGAGCGAGGGCAATGATTGCAACTAGGAACGCTTGAATCGTGCGCGCCGATTGAGTTTGAAGAGTCGTTTTTTTTCTTGGCATCTCTTGCCTCGTGTACACAATTTAGACCGTGTGGAAATGCTGGGACGAGACCCAGCCTACAGTTGCGAAACGTTAATTTTCTGCCAATAGTCGTTTCGCGTTACCGCTGAAGATGGCGTTGCTGCGGAAGTTTCCGAGTTCGGATTCCTGCATTTTCAATAATGCTGATTCGAGATAGAAGAACGGAAAGTACGAGCCGAACAAAAGTATTTCGACCGGAATGAGTTTGAGAACGTTCTCAACTCCGCCGACAGCTTCGAGCATGGAAATTTCAAACGAGACATTGCCAGTCTTTGCGAGTTCGATGAGTCTGTTTTTTTGCAGACCTTTCATTCCATTTATGATGAGAATCTTCGAGTTGGGATGTTGCTCCACCAGTTCTTTCAATGGTGTGGTATCAACCATTTCGACTTGCATTAAAGGATGGTGAACACGCTCGTCTTCCATTTTTAAAGCGATTTGAACAATGAAATTTTGCTCGACCGCAAGTCCGAGGAGTTCACCAAAGATCGGATTGTCGAGTTTGTACCCGTGGTAATTCGGATGTAGGCGGATGATCTTCATTCCGTGATCCTCTCGGCACCGGCGCATGTCATCCTTCCACGCCGGAAGCATTGGATTGATCGAACCGACTGGAATCAGTAAGCCATCCCCGAAGGTCTCGCAGTCTTTAACGGTTCGCCGATTGACCGAGGCCAAATCTTTGTGCAGCACGCCATCAAAGCTGCCCGCCCAGGCACTGGTGATGCCTGAGGTTCGCAACTTGCGGACGAGTTGAGCTGGGTCGTCATGTGGAAGCCTCCGAAACGGCCACCGCGACAGATTGACATTCACATCGGTGATCAAAACTGAATCCCCTTTGATTTCAGGATCGGCGTCATCATGGTTTTTAAGTTTTGTCCCAGAATCAGATGCTTCGCGGCTTCCGGGATTTCGGCTCCGAACACTTTTGCCAGTTGCGAACTAAAACTTCTACCACCGATATCGCTGCCGTAGAGGATACGCTCCGCACCAAGTTCACGGACTGCCATCTCCACAAACCCGGCAGTTGGATCGGACCCGCCAATGCCGATTGAGACGTTGGGATGATTTTGAATCGCGCGAATTCCACGTTCCCAGTCACCACCAGTGTGACCGCAAATAAGAGGGACACCGGGGTGGCGGCTGGCGAGTTTTGCGAGGTCTTCAGGAGTCGATTCTGTCTCACGGTTTCCACTCACTTTAAGCCACGTATGTTGATAGATCACGCCTTTCAATTCTGCCGTTTTATTGATAATCTCGTCGACTTCTTCATCGCGACAGCGTCGCGATACCCACAGCTTAATCCCAACAAGCGGTCCGTTCGCGATGCACCGATCAATCTCCGCCAGTGATTCTTCCACATACATCGGGTTGAGATAAGCAAAGCCGAAGGCGCGGTCTTGCCAGTGCGTGAGTGCCTGAATGACCTGATCGTTTTGTCGACGAAATTCATCAGGATCGGGATTCGTGGACCAGGGCCAGCCCATAAAAAAGACCAAACGGTCGACGTTCATTCTGTCGGCGTAGACCATCAACTGTGCAATGCGTTCATCGACAGTCTTCCCTTCCACTCCTGAAAAGTGACAGTGTAGATCCCAGATTTCGGCGTTCGGTATGCGAATCATGGAGTTTCAATGAGAGAAAAAGAATCAGGGATTTCTGAACGTCACAAAAAGGAGTAAACAATAATTTGCAGGATCAGTGCCAGTGATGCTCCGAGTTTCAGGTTTTCGTCCCAGCGTTTGGCGCCGCCGGGTGGGGTTGTTTCGCTATTGGGTAAACGCAGAACCCAGATGAGGAGTGCGACGAGTGATCCGACGAACAGGACACGAACACCTGACAACGGAATTGCCATCAATGCTTCGCGAATTGTTTGACCAATGTGGTGCAGAGGACTCATACGACGGATCCTTTCGCGGCGTTATCAAATTCATTCGGGAGTTTCGCCCGGTGGTAAACGTATTTCAGTTTCTCCTCGCTATCTGGCGACGTGAAGAAGCTGATGATGACGATCAAAGTGGACGTCACCAGGAACGCCCAGATCGAGAAATACAGGAATGGTTCCTCGACGCGGAAGAGTGGTTCCCAACCGAGGAGGGTGTAGATGACTTTCTGATTCAATGTGTAGAGTGAAACCGACGTCGCAATCCCGCAGAGCAGTGCAATGAACGCCGCCGTGCCGGTTGCACGTTTCCAGAGGAACCCAAAAAGCAATACAGCAAATGCTGGCCCTTGAAAGAACGCCATCAAGGTTTGGAAAATTGCGTAGACGCCGGACTTTTCACTCATCAGCGTCAAGATGAATGCGAAGATGACCGCCCAAACGACCAGTGCCGCAGTCGTCACGCGACCGACAGTTAGCAGGCGTTCGTCGGAGACATCCTTGTCGATAAATCGTTTGTAGAAATCGTTCGAGACAATCGTCGCTGCCGAGTTCAGATAGGAGTCAACGCTGGACATCAGCGCTGCCAGGAACGCGGCAACGAACAGACCCCGTATCCCCACGGGAAGCAACCTATTGACCAGGGCGGGAATGGCGACATCGCCGCTTTCCAAATCGGGCAAGAGTGCAAGGGCAATTAGGCCTGGAACGGCTACGATAAGCGGAATGATGTTCTTTAAAACAGCTCCCCAAATGTAGGACGCCTTCGCTTCAAAATCGCTTTTGGCTCCGAGAGATCGCTGGACGATTGCCTGATTGCCAATCCAGTACGCTGGGCTGAGAATGAGTGCCAAACCGAAAAAGATACCCGGCCAAGGGAACGGAGACTTCGTATCGGCTGGGAGAATGAGTGAGGTCCGCTCTAGCGGGCGATCAGTGTCGATTGCGACTGGCGGGGATTCGGCATCAGCGACTTCCATTGCAGTTGCTGCCTGTCGGGCTTCCACTTCGGCGAGACGATTCTTCAATTCATCGATCCCGCCGACTTCGATAATACCAAGCACCAGCACGAGCAGGCAACCTGCGATCATGACCGTGCACTGGATCATATCTGTATAAACCACGGCAGCTAAACCACCTACGCAGGTGTACGCTCCCACAAGAACGGCGGTCACCAGTATGCAAACAGGTTGATTCCAGCCGAAGACTTCTGACATCATCTTTGCCGAAGCAAGCAGCATGATTCCCAGATTGCAGGCCATAAACAGCAGCCAGCAAATCGCCATCACCGTTCGGACGCCAGCGTTGTACCTTCTTTCCAGATACTCGGGGATGGTGTAAACACCGGTCCGGTAAAAGAATGGGATGAAGATGAAAGCTCCGACGATCATCGCTGGAATGCATCCAATCCATTCAAAATTTGCGACCGCCAGACCATGCGAATAAGCCGCCCCGCCGACACCGATAATATCAGTCCCGCCAATATCCGTTGCAACGAGCGACATTCCAATCGCCCACCAGGGGAGCCGACGTCCACCGAGAAAGAAGTCCGATCCGGTTTTGACTTTCCTTCCGATCGCAATTCCGATCCCGATTGTGATCGCAAGGTAGAGGAGGATGACAATGTAGTCAGGCGATGTCAGATGACTGTTTGCAGCGAGCAACAACGATCAAATCCTTACAACAGGGGCAGCAGATGTATTTTGGTCGTCCGCCAGTCTATGCTGCGTCCTACCGCGTGTTCAATCGTATCAGTAACTCCTTGAATAAAAGAGATGCATCATCTGCTTCAAGAGGAACGAGAGAGAGTTTCGACTCGTCATTCAATCAGTCACCACCAGTGGAGTCGTCGCTTCATTTCGTCCAGTTCCTTGTGCGAGCCTTTCTGCGTCCTTGCGATTCCGTAAGTTGGGAATTCTTGGTCACGGTTCATGTATTTCGAGCATGATGAAAAATACGCTGGATTTCTTTTGATCCATGAACGAAGTAATAGGGTCACCTAACTCAATGTGAGTTGGCACATCGGCGAAGATGTCCGACAACTCGTCGAAATTCTGGAATCTGTCTCCAATCGAAAAATTTTTGTTGACATTCAGTCGGAATACGAGAGAATCAGCACTGATCGATGTGAGTCCACCTTTAAACCTCCCCTTGATGTCCCGCCGCCGTCTAATTGCTAACGAATGATTCGAAGTTCCAGACGTGCAGTTTGCTGAAGTTCAGGGACAACAATAATAAATATGGAAATTGGGTAAAAGGTTTGTAAAGAGTTGGGTGTTCTTACAGTACGGTCTCCGTTCAGAGACATTTTTTGAACGGAGTTAAGGAGTATGTCCTTTTTTTGCGGACACGATTCCAGATTCGGTCAGGGTTACAGCGTGAACTGATGAGGTATCAGTTCAACATTTGCGGTTTTAAAATATTAGAAAATGAGAGGGGAGAACATTTCATGGAGTTTTCCTTTGAAGTCGATCCTAGCATCGACATTGCGATCGGTACTGAGTTAGTTATCAATCAGGTCGTGTCGTTTGAGGACGATGACGATCACTTTGACATCACTGGTTATGATCCACTCACCCCAACCGGCTCGAAACCAGGTTCAGAAGATAAAGTCAAGATGTTGGCAGCTCGCTACTCCGCAGGAGTTCCTCTGTGGCACGACAGCGACTGTTACGACCATGGTCCAGCAGGCAGCGCTGCTGCCGCCTTGTTTGGTGCGGATGACTCCGGCGAAGCGGATGGTCTGGATGAAAATGAGGTTGAGAGCTAAAAATCTCTCTGGAATTTATCGATTTCCACTGAAAAGCCGGACACCCGATTCATTTTCGGGTGTCCGGCTTTTATATTGGTTCTTGCGTTTATGAAGTCTCAAAAGGAAACTGCAACCGAATGATCGGCATTATTGACTACGGGATGGGAAACCTGCGAAGTGTGCAGAAAGCGATGGAGCACCTCGAAGTCGAGGCACGCATTGTTCAGTCTCCAACAGAGCTCAAAGATGTCGAAGGTGTTATTTTGCCTGGGGTCGGTGCCTTTCGCGATGCGATTTCAGAACTTCAGCGTCATGACTTCGTGACAGCGATTCGCGATACCGTTGAATCCGGGAAACCCCTTTTGGGAATCTGCCTGGGGCTGCAACTGCTCTTTGAGACAAGCTACGAAGATGGAACGTACGAAGGGTTAGGTATTCTGGAAGGGGATGTTGTACGGTTTCAACCAGAGTCAGGGATCAAAATTCCACACATGGGTTGGAATGCCTTGAAAATCGAACAAGAGGAAACTCCGCTGTTCGTTGGACTGTCCACCGGAGACTATGTCTATTTTGTTCACAGCTATTTCGTTCGTCCCAAGGATGAAAACGTCGTTGCCGCGACCACTCGACACGGTAGCCAAACCTTCGTCTCGGCAATCGCATCGGGAAACCTGTATGCGACGCAGTTTCACCCGGAGAAAAGTCAGCGGGTCGGATTGCATCTGTTGAAGAACTTCGCCAATCTGATCTCCAACAAAAATCTCGCCGGGTCGACAGACTCATGATCACTTTGAAACAGAGAAGGAACAGGATGTTTTTCAACCGTTCAAATATCGCCGCTTGCACCTTGTTGTTACTGGCGGGCTCACCACTCTGGGCGCATCCTGGACATGGTGCTTCGGAGCCAGATACGGTGCTACATTACCTGATTGAACCATCTCACGGTTGGTGGTTGACCTTGCTCGGAGCATTCGTGGCAGGACGGTGGCTGTTCTTGCGTTCTCGCTCAATCAAGACCGCTCAAGACAATTCGAATGAGGATCGTTCGCGAGGGTAGAAGCAGAGGCGCGAGAAGAGTTCACTTTCCAGGGTCTGCTGTAGAATCCTTCACCGCTGGTGTCGCCATGAATTGCCAGACTGCAAAACCCAGAGTTAGAAGAGTGAGGATCATTCCGAATTGAAAGCCAGGCGGACGGAAGGACATCTTCACAATGTGCTTACCAGCTTGTAGTGGGACAACTCGGAACGACAGGTTTCCGCGAATGATTTTCACCCGTGTTCCATCGACCGTTGCGGTCCAACCTGGAAACCAGAGGTCACTTACGACAAGATAGCCGGGGGCACCGAGATCGACTTCCATTTCCAGTTGATCAGGTGAGTTGAGCGTGAATTCCATGGGTTGAAAAATGCTCCGCTCGCCAGAAGGGAGAACATCTGCACTGAGAATCACTTCCTTGCGGAAATCTGTTTCAGAAATAAGTTTCTTGAGATCGCTATCCTGTTTCAGTAGGCGAACATTCCCAACGACATAGGCTTTCGGCAAAGCGTTGGGATTTTCGAAGAGTTCAACTTTGTATTCAGGCGGGGCGTCAGGTGCTCCGCGTCGCTGAACGCGCTTTGTCATTTCGTCAGACCAAACGAGTTTCCAATCCGCAGGAGCTTCGGAGAAGTTTTTGCGATGAACTTGTAGTACGTGTGAGATCGCTGCGGCGTTGAGTAGGTTTCGAGAAGCGTCCGCCAATTTCACTTGAGAAAAACCGGTCGGGTCCACAGGACGCTTGTCATTGTTTGAAAATCGATTGATCAAGCTGAGGTAGAAAATCGAACCGGCTGGGTCGTAGCCTCTGGCTTTAGGAAAATGATTCTGGATGGCATCCTGATCACTGACGAGTTCTTGAACCG
>DAOUPA010000283.1 GCA_030626405.1 Planctomicrobium sp. | reverse complement strand
GTCGGAAATCTGTACTACCAATTCGTGAGCCAACTCATCAGTTGGGTCGGACAGTTGCCGCTTGAGAAATAAATCAGCTTTGATCAGAAAGAGCAATCATTCGATTCCCGTTTACCTTCACACTTAAAGTGTTCGGCAATTGAAAAGCCCCGCTTTCAATCAACGCTACATCGGATATGATGCGGCGAGTTGACTGCTCAAATGAAGATATCGCTCTCTGAAAGAAACTCATGGAAATCGGAAACGCAATCGTCGGCCAATCTGGAGGCCCGACTTCTGTCATCAATGCTTCACTCGCTGGCGTTGTTGAAACTGCATTGAAGAACAAGAAAATCGGCACCGTCTATGGCATGCGATTCGGAATCGAAGGTGTTCTCAATAACAAGCTGCTCGACTTCGCGAACGTCGACAGCAACATCCTTCAGCAGTTGAAACAAACTCCGAGCAGCGCCTTGGGATCAAGCCGATTGAAACTGCAAGACGAGCACTTCGGACCGATCCTGAAACGCTTGAAACAAAAGAACATCCGCCACTACTTCATGATTGGCGGTAACGACACGATGGACACGATCCACCGTGTCGTTGAGTACGCCAAGAATCATGGTTGGGAAATGGCAGGCGTGGGTGTCTCAAAGACTGTCGATAATGACCTCTTCGGAACCGATCACACTCCCGGTTTCCCCTCGGCAGCGCGGTACGTCGCGATGAGCGTTCTTCAGGCCGGAGTGTTAGCACGCGACATGCAGCGTGTCGACCAATTCGTCGTCTTTCAAACCGTCGGTCGCAGCGCCGGTTGGCTCCCAGCCGCGGCGGCTGCGGCTCGTCGAAAAGCTGGTGATCCACCGCACATTATCTTATTGCCTGAACGACCTTTCAATCGAAAAGAATTTCTGGCTGCTGTGAAGAAGACGTACGACAAAAAAGGCTTCGTTTCAATTGCCTGCGGAGAAGGGATCACAAATCCAGATGGGTCACCAGTCAGTGCCTCAGGCACGACCGATAAATTCGGCAATACAGAATTTGGAGCCATGGGCGGCACGAGTGCCGCCATGATTTTGCATCGTATCCTCAGTGACGAATTCGGCTGGCGAGGTGAATTTCAGGTCTGTGAGTCACTGCAAATGTCAGCCGGAGACCGCACCGTTCCACTCGATATCAAAGAAGCCTACGGCTGCGGAAAGAAAGCCGTTCAACTTGCGACCAGCGGCGAAAGTGGCGTGATGGTCACCATCGATCGCGTTTCAAAACGAGGCGAACCATACAAGTCCACCTACGGCACCGCCCCATTGAGTGAAGTCGCCAACCACGAACGCCCCATGCCAGACAAGTACATTTCCAGGAATGGCATGGACGTCACGAAAGCATTCCTCGATTACCTCGACCCATTGATTGGCGATCTCCCGGAGTACGTTTCGCTACCGAAATAACCTCCATGTTCAACCCTCAACTCTCAACGATTCCATTATGAACTCCACCGACGAAAAATACACAGCGTTTGGCCTGACCACTGATATGCTGGCAACGCCTCAGATCGTTCGCGAATTCGACCCAGATCGAATGAGCAAGACCGCCGAAGCAATTGAACGTGTGGGCAAACTTCTCATGACTGGTGAAGGTTCGAGCCGTATCTTCCCAGCGAAAAGCGCGATGCAAACCGCTCGTCAGCAAGGGTGGTCGGTCGAATTGCATACCGAAGCTGGCAAGCAGGCTCAGGAATACAACCTCGGTGACTGGGCGGTCTTTGCCCTTTCCAACTCTGGTCGAACGGCGGAAGTGATTGGACTCTTCACCAAGCTCGCCGCGGCAGGGCATCAACATCTTTACAGCTTGACTGCATTCGAAGATTCCAAACTCGAATCGGTCGCGACGGAAGGGTACGTCCTGAAATGTGGCAAAGAAGGTGCCGTCGCAGCAACGAAAAGTGTCGTCGAACAGGCACTGTTCTATCGTGCTCTACTCGAACAGATGGAAGGTGAAGCGAGTCTGAAAGACCGGCTCAGCGAGCTTGGTGACAAAATGAATGAAGCCCTGACCTTGGAAATTGATTCTGCACTCACCCAGCGCATTGCCAAAGCAGGCACAATTTACTGGGCCGGTCGCAACGATGGCGTGAGCGAAGAATTGGCTCTGAAGACAAACGAAATCACTCGCAAGCCTTCCGACTTCCTCGAAGGAACGTACGCAGTTCATGGCGTGGAAGAAGTCATGACTGCCGACGATGTCGTGTTATGGGTTAATCCCTACGCCGATTCCGAAGAGAAGTTCGATGATGTCCTGCAAAAAGGAGTCGGGCTGACAATCATTGCAATTGCTGACCGGGAAACACGCTTCCCGACCATCCAAATTCCAGAGGCCGGTGACCTTTCGCCGTTCGTGGAAATGTGTGCTGGCTGGAATGTCCTCGTCGAAGTCGGTCTCGCGCTAGGAATCGATCTCGACAAACCAGAGCGCGCACGCAAGGTCGGAAACGAATTTGAAGGTTAAGCGTCACAAATCGGCGAACAAGGCATTTTTCAAGAGACAGTGATTCACTTCCTTTCAAACGATTCGGCAAGCATGAACCAAGTCATCCCGATTGAAGATCAATTGAGTGACGTTCTCAAACGTTACTGGGGTTACGAGTCGTTTCATGACTTGCAGCTTCCGGCGATGACGGCAGTGCTGGAAGATCGAGATTCACTCGTCGTGTTGCCGACTGGAGGTGGGAAGTCGCTTTGCTATCAGGCACCAGCGATGTGTAGTGATGGGATGGCAGTTGTTGTCTCTCCGCTCATTTCATTGATGAAAGATCAGGTCGACGCGCTGACAGCCAATGGGATTTCAGCAGCGTACATTAACAGTACGCTCAGTGATGCCGAAAAATGGAATGTGGCTGATCGAATCAAATCACATGACATCAAGCTACTCTATCTTGCACCAGAGAGAATCGGCGGCGGTCGAGTTCTGGATTTGCTAGAGCAGGGGAATGTTTCCTTCTTCGCCATCGATGAGGCGCACTGCATCAGTCAATGGGGCCACGATTTCCGGCCGCACTACCGTGAATTAAAACTCCTTCGAGAACGTTTTCCTAAGGCAAGTTTCCATGCCTATACAGCAACAGCAACACAGCGAGTTCGGGACGACATTGAGCAACAACTCGGTCTTCATGAACCAGAATCTCTAGTCGGCAATTTTGATCGCCCCAACCTTTTCTATCGAGCTGCCAAGAAGAACAACCTGATGAATCAGGTGAAGAAAGTTGTCGATCGACACGCACAAAGCCCAGGGATTGTGTATTGCATCAGCCGCAAAGAAGTCGAGAAGGTGACGGCTCAGCTTCGCGAAATGGGCTACAAGGCAGCGGCATATCATGCTGGGATGGCGGACGATGACCGGGCACAGAATCAGGAAGCATTCATTAAAGATAAAATTCAAATCATCGTCGCGACGGTCGCCTTCGGAATGGGAATCGACAAGCCGGACGTTCGGTTTGTCATTCATACTGGCGTCCCGAAGACGATGGAGAACTATCAACAGGAAACCGGCCGCGCCGGTCGCGATGGACTGGAATCGGAATGTCATCTGTTCTATGGAGGGAACGATGCTCGAATCTGGAAAATGATTTTTTCGGATCAAGCGGATGCGGTTCGAAAAATCTCGCTCGATTCATTACAAACGATGATCGACTTCTGTCATAACGTTGAATGTCGGCACCGTGGTCTCGTCAGGCACTTCGGGCAGGATCTGGAAAAGGATTGCGAAACGGCCTGCGATGTCTGTGCTGGCTCGATTGAAATTGTGAAGGACTCGCAGAAGATCGGACAAATGATTGTCTCATCAGTCTATCGCCAGCAAGAACGATTCGGTGTGACGTACACAGCCCGGGTGCTGAAAGGGATGCAAGACGAACGAATCACTTCCAATCAGCATGATGAATTAAGTACGTTCGGTCTACTGAAAATAAATCCTCTCAAGACGATTCAAGATTGGATTGGCCAGCTGGTCGGACAGGGATTTTTGCAGCAAGTTGACAACGATGGGTTCTCAACTCTTAAAATCAGTCCGTCCGGAAAACAGTTACTTAAAGGAGAGGTTTCACCAAGACTGATCTCGCCCGGTGAGGAAGATTCAAAATCAGTCACGAAGTCCAAATCATCCAAAACCCGTTCAATGAAAGGGACCGACGAAGGACTCTTCAGTGAACTGCGAACATTGCGAACTGCCAAAGCCCTGGAGAAGAACGTGCCTCCGTATGTAGTTTTTGGCGATGCCGCACTGATTGACATGGCCCGGCGATTCCCTTCAAGCAGAGCGAAATTTCTTGAAGTTCAGGGCGTCGGGCAAAAGAAATGCGAGGAATACAGCGAAGACTTTCTCGCTGTCATACGAACGTACTGTGAAGAAAAAGGCCTGCCGCTTGATGTCGACGTCGATGCGATTCTCGCCCAGAGCGAACCTGCCGAAGTGCGTCCACCATCGGCAAACAGTATTCAGTCGTTCGATTTATTCGAACAAGGCTTGAGTATCGAAGAGATCGCACAAAAAATCGGGCGAGCGAAATCGACCATCGAAGGCTATCTCACTGACTACATCCGCAGCCGAAAAATCACCGACCCATCTCCATGGGTCGATGCGTCGCTCATCACTAAAGTCCAAGAAGCGATCGAAGAAATTCAGCCTGCAAGATTAAAATTGCTCTTCCTGCACTTCGAAGGCAACATCGACTACACCACATTGAGAATCGTCTCCGAATGCTATCGGAATCGAGACTAGTAGCTGTATTAACTATCATCAAGCACTGTAGCGGACCATTGGTTGTACATTCCGTTTTCGGTCCGCACAGCGGACCCTACTCCGAGACGCACTATCTATGAAAAACATCCTTGTCATCGGCGGAGGGTCGATTGGGGAGCGGCATTTGCGCTGTTTTTTGAAGTCTGGTCGTGCGAAGGTTTCGCTTTGTGAGCTTCGCGCGGAGATTCGGGAACGGATTGAGCGAGATTATGATGTTGCTGGCACTTTCGACTCTCTTGATGAAGCACTATCGAACTCCTTTGATGCTGCCGTCATTTGCACGCCAGCTCACTTACATATTGGGATGGCTCAGCAACTGGCCGAGAAGGGACTCTCTCTGCTGATTGAGAAGCCGCTCAGCATCTCCACAACCGGTGTCGAGGAACTGATCGAAACAGTCAATGGCAACAATCTCTCCGCATCGATTGCGTATGTCTCTCATGCACATCCGGCACTTCAGGCGATGAAGCAGGCGCTCGACCAACAGCGATTTGGACCAGCAGTTCAGCTTATCTTGACGAGCGGGCAGCACTTCCCCTTCTACCGACCGGCCTATCGGGAAATTTATTACACGAAGCATGAAACTGGTGGCGGCGCAATTCAGGATGCACTGACCCATATGCTCAACGCCGCAGAATGGCTGGTCGGTCCGGTCTCGAAACTCGTCGCCGATGCTGATCATTGCGTTCTGGAAGGAGTCGATGTCGAGGACACTGTGCATGTGCTCACACGGCACGGCAGTCTGCTCGGTTCGTTCAGCATGAATCAACATCAACGCCCAAACGAAACAACACTCACTGTCATTTGTGAGCAAGGTGCGGTTCGCTACGAAGGTCACAATTCCCGCTGGTTGTCATGCGACGAAATCGGCGATCCTTGGAATGTCGAACAAGAATTTCCGCTCGAACGGGACGACCTTTTCATCTCGCAGGCGGATGCATTTCTTGATCAACTCGAAGGCAAAAGTGGGCCAGCTTGCTCGTTAGAAGACGGACTTCAAACACTTCGCGTGAACCTCGCCGCTTTGGAATCCGTAAAAACTGGTCAGTGGATTACGCTATGAACGAACCAACAATTCAAAACTTGTTCGACCTCACTGGTCGTGTCGCATTGATCACTGGCGGCACCGGTTTTCTGGGGTCATCGATGGCACGTGGACTTGCTGAGGCAGGCGCAAACGTCGTGATCGCCAGTCGCTCGGCGGAACGAGCCATCGCTGCCGCCGCCGAACTTCCTGTCACACATGGACAACAACACTTCGGAGTTGAGTTGAATCATCTGGATGAAGGCTCTCTGGATGCCGGATTCGATGCCGCCGTTGAGGCGGCAGGGTGCGTGGATATTCTCATCAACAACGGTCAACAGGGTCATGGAATGGATTGGACCGATGTGACATTCGAAGCCTTCAATCAGGATTTGCAAAACGCGACCGGCTACTTCTTTCTCGCGAAACGTTTGCGAGACCATGTTGCGAGCCGTAAATCTCAGGGATCGATTGTGATGATCGGATCGATGTATGGTGTCGTTGGTTCTTATCCAGAGGCGTACGAAGAAATCTGCACGGCGAGTCCAGTTCAGTATCATACTTTGAAAGGTGGAGTGGTTCACATGACACGGCATCTAGCAGTCTATTGGGCGAAAGATAACGTCCGCGTGAATTGCCTGAGTCCAGGGCCGTTTCCATCGGAGAAAGCACCGCAGGAAATGGTCGAGCGATTGAAAGCAAAAAGCCCGATGGGACGGATGGGAGTACCTCACGAATTAAAGGGAGCACTGCTGCTCTTCACAAGCGATGCTGGAAGTTACTTGACCGGTCAGAACTTACTCATCGACGGAGGCTGGACAGCCTGGTAAACCAAGGCTCCAATACGAATTCAACGGTGTCAATCATGGAGACGAAACGGACGATGAAAATGCTCAACATCTTTTTAAACACAGCTCTGGCTGTTTTCATTCTCGCGCCTCCAGCCTTTGCTGAAGGTGGGCGATACACGTTGACTCCGAAGGTCAAAGCGAAGTGCTTGAACATCCTTCGTGATGGAATGCGCATCGATGAGTTCTGGCCGTCGATTCATGCTGCCGAAGGATTGACCCTCGCCGGGCATGGAGATGAGGTTCGCGCATTTCTGGAACCGAAACTGAAAGATGAAACTGACGACCAGAAACGCTGCGGTATTTCACGAGAACTCGTCCGGGCAGGTGACTGGCAGAAGTCGCGCATCATGTTCGAAATTCTCGACAAAGAGGAGACCTACGGTCATACACATGCTTGCGAGTCTCTCTACAAAGTTTTTGAATTAGGCGATGGAGTCGGACTGCGTCGTGCGTTGGCGAAGAGTGAGAAGTTAACGACACAAATGATGGCAGCAGCGGCTCTTGGTCGAGGTGGAAACCTTGCGGCGATGAAGTTTCTTCGCAAACATCTGGCGAATGAAGACGAAGAAGTCCGACGGATTGCCGCCTGGATCATTGCACGCATTGGAAATGAATCCGATATTCCACAACTCCATAAAAACCTTGCCAGTTCGACTGACCCCATCGGCAAAGCCTACACAGAACATGCACTTGCGCTACTTGGCGACAAACAAGGATTGGAGGCTCTGCGGAAGAACTTAAGTTCCGAAGACCCAGCGATTCGTACTTATTCCGCCGTCTTTGCTGGTGAAACTCGCGATTTTTCGTTGACCGAAGGGCTGTTCCCATTACTAAACGATGAGACTTTGGATGTGCGGATTCGCTCGGCGCAATCGTTGTTGATGTTTGATCAACCTGCCCCGGCAGACACGGTGGAAGACATTTCATCGATGATCTATCCAGCGACTGAGAAGAACCCGCGTTACACAGAAGGCTCGATCGTGCGGCTTGCTGATGGATCACTGCTGTACGCCGTAACCCAATTCGCAGGCTCCGGCAGTGATTTCGCAAAGGCCAGAATTATTGCTCAAACATCGCAAGACGGTGGACGAACCTGGGGCGGAGAGCGAGTTCTTCAAAAAAGCACCGGCGACATGAACGTCATGAGCGTCACGCTCCGACGTTTACAGAAACCCAACGACGAGACAATCGCGATGTTCTTCCTCGAAAAGAACAGCCACACCGATTTACGAGTTTACGTCCGGTTCTCGAAAGATGAAGCCCAGACATTCGGCGAGAGGGTTCGAGTGACAACCAGTCCGGGATATCATGTCATGAACAACGACCGTGTGACGCAACTTTCGAGCGGTCGCCTGTTGGTGCCGACTGCTTTCTGTCCTGATGTCAGTGGAGGAGGGCACTTTACTTCGCGCTGCTGGTTCTCTGATGATGCTGGACAAACCTGGCATCAAGGGAGCGGCGAAGTTGATGCTGCGAAACGTGGAGCGATGGAACCGGAAGTCATCGAACTCAACGATGGTCGCGTGCTGATGATCATGCGAACTCAAATGGGGCACATCGCCAGCAGCTATTCCAGTGATGGCGGCGAAACATGGACCGATGCGGTTCCACTCCCAGGCATTGTCGCCCCAGAAGCACCATCGACATTGCGGCGTATTCCAGCGACCGGCGATTTGCTGCTCATCTGGAATAACACCTTCAAAGCTGGCGCCGGTCACGGTGGAAAGAGAACTCCCCTCACCGCTGCAATTTCTTCTGACGAAGGCAAGAGCTGGCAGCACGTCCGAAATCTGGAAGGAGATCCCAGCAAAACGTACTCATACATCAGCGTCAGCTTCGTCCGGAATCGAGCAGAGTTAACGTATTGGGTTGGAGAGAAAGGGAAGCTGTCTTCTCAATTCCGATCTGTTCCAATCTCGTGGTTCTATACAGACAAGTAGTTCAAGGGCAGGGAGGACCCTGCCCTACAAAAACTGTACTCTCTAAGAAATCAATCTGACTGATATAGAGGAACATCGTATGGCGAATCTGCCAGAAGTTGGGAAGCGAGCACCGGCGTTTACATTGCCAGCATTCCCGGAGGGGAAAGTCAGGCTCAGTCAGTTCAAAGGGGAGAAGAACGTCGTTTTGTATTTCTACCCTCGTGACAACACGCCTGGTTGTACGCAGGAGTCATGTGACTTTCGCGACAACATGGGGCAATTCGAGAGTGCCGAAACGGTTGTCCTTGGCATCAGTGGTGATAGCATCAAGTCACACGAAAAATTCGCTGCGAAATTTGAACTCCCGTTCCCTCTCCTTGCTGACGAAGATCATTCTATCGCAGAAAAATACGGTGTCTGGGTCGAGAAAAAGAACTACGGAAAAACGTACATGGGAATCCAGCGAGCGACTTTCCTCATCG
>DAOUPA010000017.1 GCA_030626405.1 Planctomicrobium sp. | reverse complement strand
GCCGACGATGGTGAAATAGAAATTTTAGCGACCCTTCTGAATGGTAGCGACAACAATGACAAGCACGGCGCGGTGGTGAGCGCGGTCAACTATTACTATGGTCGAAAACACATTCCTATTGGGGTGAGTAAAAGGCCGGACTCAAACGTCCAGAACAAATCAAGCAGTTACTCAAAGCAGGTCTGGGATGAATTCCCACATGACGGATTGCTCGATATCGACAGACCGGATGCGGTTGATGTCTTTCGCGCGGCGCTCTCAAAATCCCCGGATAATAGTGTTGTGATTATCGCCGTAGGGTTCATGATCAATCTCGAAGACTTGCTGAAATCACCACCCGACAAGATTGATCGCAGAAATGGTGTGGATCTTGTAAAGGCCAAAGTGAAAGAAGCGGTGATTACCGGCGGTACGTTTCCAAGTGGCACTGGAGCGTACAATTTCAATTTCGACAACCCTGGCGAGTCCGCATCTGATAATGCGACAAAATACGTCATGGAAAACTGGCCGGACGCGGAAGCACCGATCATGTTTTCTGGTGAGGAAATCGGGATCAAGATCATCACTGGAAAGGTCTACAACGACCATCTCACGGATAGCCCAGTGAAACGCACTTATGAGCTTGCATACAAGGCACTTGTCAAAGGGCGGCCCAGTTGGGACCAAACGGCATTGCTCTACGCCGTGCATGGCTTGTCGCACGACGGTATCACCTATTGGACAGCCCAAATGACCGGGCACATCGTCATCGGTTCGGCCGGTTCAAACACATGGAAACCCTCCCCGGATAAGAACCATTCGTACTTGATAAAATCCGCAGAACCACCGGTGATTGCCAAAATCATTGACATGTACATGGTCAAGCCTCCCCAACGACGTCCACTGGGTCGCCGAAGTAAAAAGTAACTTTGCTATTGCGCGAGCCAATTGGGTGGCCCAGGTTCTTTTACTTGGGCCGACGAAGTCGGTGGGAGACTGCGAGTCAATCGACCCCACTGACAGGGACTGCAATACCTCGTTGATGTCCGTGTCATTCACTCAAGAGTCGACGTCTCTGAGGCTTCCAGAGAAAGCTAGATTCGAATGAACCTATCCGTGAAGATCCGTGTTCATCCACGGCGGACAACCTCATTCTTTCTGAAATGAGCTCTACTCCTTTGCCGATAAATCAACTCGCACAATCTCTTGATCATTTCGTGCGAAGACGCTTTTCATGGCAAACGCAGGATGTGACCAGATTGTCATTCGGCGGCGTACTTTTCTTGTTGGTTCGACGAGTAATGCGCGGGAGGTTTCTTCATATCCCGATGGAGTCAACTTCGCAGTGATCAGTTCTCCTTGTTCGTTGTGAATGAAGAACCGATCTTCGTGCGGGATGAGAAATGCGTTCCACCAACGACCTTCTCCGGTCGGTTCCCGTGTTTCCCAGAGCCGCTTGCCTGTTTTTGCGTCAAGGCAACGTAGTTGTCCGAAGCTGCCGACACCGTAGATGTGTTCTCCATCGAAATAGGGTGTACACATCAATCCGTGCAGACCATCGGTGTTGATTTCGCTGTTGCTGCTTCCCTTCCAAACGATCTCCGCGCCTGTCCCATCCGGTGCAACTTCCAACATCATCGAGCCGTTATAGAACGCTGTCAGAAAGAGCCGGTTGCCAACTTGACGCGGTGTCGCAAGTGTCAGTCCTGCACGAATTTCGAACGGGACTTCCCAGTTCACTTTGCCGTTTTTTGGATCAATCGAACTGACAGCCCGTGGATGCCAGACAATCAGTTGACGAGTTTCGCCGAACTTGAAAATCATCGGCGGACAGTAACCAATTGCAGGATCGTTCAATGCTCGCCAACGTTCTTCGCCGGTTTTTTTGTCAAAACTGACGACCAAGCCTTTCGGGCCGCCAACCAAAGTGATGAGTTGATCTCCATCGACCAACGGAGAGGCCGCCATGCCCCATGTCGGCAATCTCGTCCCGAAGTCGCGTTGAAATTCTCGGCTCCAGAGAACATCTCCGGTCGCAGCATCAAAGCAGAACAAGTGCCCTACCGCTCCGACAGTATAAAGCCGACCTTCATCGATCACCGGCGTCGCTCTCGGACCGGCTGGGTAGCTGATATCATAAAGGCACGGGTACTCATGCTTCCAGACTTCTTGACCCGTTTCAGCATTGAGTGCCAAGACTCGCTCAGTCCCTTCGTGGCCGCGTCCGTGAATTCGGTCGGTGATGAAAACCAAGCCATTTGCCACCGCTGGTCCGGCGTAACCTTCGCCGATTTTCTTAGACCAGACACGCGGCAGTTTCCCTTCTGGAAGTCGGCCAACGATCCCTGACTCCCGCCAAACAAGATCGCGTTTTGCTCCGCCCCATTGCGGCCAATCATCAGCAAATGTCAGTGCTGGGAGTAAAAGGAGAGCAAGAAAACTCATGGTGATATTTTTCATCGTTTACTCGCTAACGCGGCCTGCTGCTGTCGGATGGGTGAGAATGTTGTACAAGTCTGGACGCCGTTGCTGAAAGTTACGGCTATGGGCGCGTCTGTTTCGAACGCGATCCAGATGAATTGTCCCGGAAATATAGGCTTCGGTCTTATCGGGACAACGAGCCAGAATACTTGCTAATCCATCTCCGATCATCGTGCCGCCACCATAGGCCTGATTCGTGGTGATCATGGCAACGTGACTTTGGAACATGGTGGTCTTCACAATAAAGTCTTCAACCGCCCCGCCGCGTCCATTCATCCAGAGAATGATCTCCGCCCCTTTGAGCGAGAGAACCCTGGCAGGTTCCGGAAACCAACCATCATAGCAGGTCATAATGCCAACCTTCCCGAAGTCGAATTCAAAGACCGGCAAGTCCGTTCCTTTCTGCATGGTCCATTCCGGATCGTTTTCCCGAAACCACTTGTCATCTTTCCCTGTCGGTGGCTTCGACCACGGCGGGCTGCCTTCCCAATGGTCGACAGCCGCATGAGTTTTACGGTACTTGCCAGCAATTTTTCCCTGACGATCAAAGACCAGAGCCGTGTTCGCATAGGTTCCATCTTTGAACTCTTCCCAACATCCGACGACCACATAAATCTGATTCTTCGCCGCAGCTTTCGAAAACTTTTCGGTCGTCGGACTTGGAACCTGGATATGTCCCAAAACATATTCAGGAAAAACGACAAGCTCCGCACCATCGCTGCCAGCCCGATCGATGTACGGCAACATCTTCTCAGCCGGGTCGTAGCCTTCTCGCGGAGACTCTCCTTTGTCGTAACCGAGAATCTGAACCGCCGCCACTTTCACTGTGCCTGATTTTTTCTTTGTCGAGACCTCTTCACTGCGAGCGTTTGTCGAACAGAGAAGTATCGCGAAGAAAAGCACGATGTTGGTGATCTTTTGAATTCGTAGCATTTCACAGCCTTGTCGTTTAGAGAGTCAAATCACTCGATACAGTTTGAGGAGTCCAAAACGAGAACTCAAGCTTTTCGTAATTCCCCGAAGGAATTTTCGATTGTTTTCTGTATGAACAGCCCATCATTCGAATAGACAACAAGTCGCGCCCCCTGCCTGATGGTTCGCAGTGCCTGATCTGTATTTCCGAACCAGCATCCGGCGGCGACATGATGCATGTTTGCCGTGTCGATCACGCGCTGGATCATTTTGATGAGGTCCGGGTGATCGTACTTTTTCGGAATCCCCATGTTAACGGACAAATCTCCCGGACCGACGAACACGGCATCGACGCCTGGGATTGAGCAGATCTTATCGAGGTTTTCGATCCCTGGGATCGATTCAATCATCGGAATAAAAACCGTCCCTTCGTTTTTCTTCTCGATAGCTTGTTCGGTTTCTTTACTGGGCCATTCGCCAGTTTCCAGAACATGATCGAGCACCTTGCCTTTAAGAGGTCGATAGACAGCCGCTGCCGCGAGTTGTTTCGCATGTTCGTAATCTTCGACATACGGCACGACCACGCCATCGAAACTGTCGCAGACTTTCGCAACATCCGCAGGATCGCGACTGTGAGTTCTCGCCAGACAGGCAATCCCCTTGGCTGTGAGGGCGTAACGCAATGCCATAAAGTCAGTGAGATCAAGCGACGTATGTTCGGCAGTCACGATGACAAAGTCGAGAAAGCCATTTGGAATAAAGTCAACAATTGATGGGCAAATCGTGTGCTGGATGAGCGTTCCGTAAACCGTTTCGCCTTGGAGGAGTTTGTCTTTAAGAATCTTTCCACTCATGTGTGCGGTCCTCTTGCTAATAATGAATTGTGCTTAAAACAGTGAGAGTGGATTCACTCGCGTCTTCAATGGCAGAGCGACAGTTCCACCGACACGTTGTGATTCGAAAATCGCTGCAATCATTTCAATGATGCCTCGACAATCTTCGGCGGTGCAGCGTGTTGGACCTTCGTCTTCGATGCTACCAATCAAATCGTTAATGGCGGCGATGTGTCCACCTTCATAGCTTCCATCAGTGCGAGTTTCGGGTTTTCCGATGCCGTTCGAAGTGATTACTTCCCACGACTTGCCGGTTCGTCCTGGCGACCAACTACTATCGCGAAGAATGTGCGCTGGTGCTAGGTAACCACTGGTCATCTCAATGACACCCTTGGAGCCAAAGACTTGCAGTCCGAATCGCGATGGTCTGCCTCCCATGTCTTTCTTTGATCCAAAAAAGCCGACGATGTTATTTTCAAAATCGTACCGAGCTTGAATGTGGTCGCCGGTCAGCAGACCAATCCCTTCTGCTGCCGGAGCAATGTGCTTCTCTGTAATCGGGATACCGCCTTGCAACACCGTTGCCGTACACGATTTCGGATGCCCGCCTGCGAGGCTTCTCATCAATCCGAAAACGTGTGAGCCAAGAACCCATAGATCCTCACCACCGCCACGTCGGTCTTCTTTTCCCCGACCACGAATTTCGAGAACATCCCCGATTTCGCCTGCTTTAATCACTTTCAGAACGGCATCGAGAACTGGGGAATATTGGCTGACGTGGGCGATCCCCAACTTGAGGTGACGCATTTCTAGATTCTGTAAGACATCATCGCACTCGATCAAATTCCGGCAGAATGGTTTCTCCATATACACATGACAGCCTGCTTCGGCAGCAGCGATGAGCATGTCGTGATGCTGATCAATCCAGCGCGGGCAGATCGCGACGATATCGAGTTTTTCCCGCTGCAACATCTCCCGATAATCGCCATAAGCAGCTTTGGCAGCGACTCGTTTTTGAGCCGCTTCGAGTCCTGCGGGGTCTGCATCGGCAACCGCAGCGATTTCTACGTTGGGTAACTTCGTGAATGCTTTATCAACGCCATGACCGTAATTTCCTTTCCCGGTCGCTCCGATGATGCCGACTCGATATTTCTTCGCCATGATTTATTCTCTTGTTGAATTCAGTGTTTCTATGCCAAGATTTCTTGAATCACACGTCCATGCACATCAGTCAGTCGGAAGTCGCGACCGGCGTATCGATAAGTGAGTTTTTCGTGGTCGAAGCCGAGCGTGTGAAGCATCGTGGCGTGCAGATCGTGGGCGCTGACCGGATTCTCTGCGGCGGCAAAACCGAACTCGTCAGTTGCCCCGTAGACTGTCCCCCCTTTGATTCCGCCACCGGCGAGCCAGACTGAAAAACCATAGTGGTTGTGGTCGCGACCTAGTTTCGATTTGCCGTCGCCGGTCAGTTCGACGGTCGGTGTTCGTCCGAATTCGCCTCCGAAAACGACGAGCGTTTCTTCCAGCATGCCGCGCTGTTTGAGGTCCGCAAGTAACGCGGCAATCGGTCCATCAATTTCACCTGCCAACTTGCGATGATTGTCAGCGATTTTGTCGTGATTGTCCCACGGCTGTCCGGCACCGTGCCACAACTGGACGTAACGGACTCCGCGTTCGAGAAGGCGGCGAGCAATCAATGTTTGCCGACCATGTACTCCTGAGCCGTAGGCTTCCTGAATGTGCTTCGGTTCATCGGCGACATCAAACGCTTCTGCTGCGTCTTGTTGCATTCGAAATGCAAGTTCGTACGAGTGAATCCTCGCGTTCAAGCGGTCATCGTTTCGCGTCGCAAGATGTCGCTCGTTCCAGTGATTCAGCAAGTCGAGTTGCCGCCGTTGATCTTTGCGAGAAATGTGAGGATGGTCGATATTCTCGATCAGCTTGCTGATTTCCGTGTGCTGCGAATCGACGTACGTCCCTTGATATGCGCCTGGCAGAAAACTCGCTTGCCAGTTTTCGTTATCTTTAATCGGCAGCCCGTTCGGACACATTGCTATGAAGCCCGGTAAATTCTGGTTCTCACTCCCCAACCCGTACAGTACCCAGGCTCCCATACTTGGTCGTGCCTGAACGGAATCACCGCAGTTCATCAGCATGAGCGATGGTTCGTGATTCGGGACCTGAGCGTACATTGAACGAATGACGGCGATGTCATCAATATGCTGCGCAGTCTTCGAGAAAATTTCGCTCACTTCAATTCCAGACTCACCATATTTCTTGAACTTAAATGGCGAACCGAAGGCTGCCCCGGTTTTACGTTCGGTTGTCAGTGTTCGTTCGAGAAGTTTGCCGTCGTACTTAGTCAGCGCAGGCTTCGGGTCGAACGTATCAACATGTGACGGACCTCCATTGAGGAAGAAATGAATGACACGTTTCGCCTTTCCAGGAAAATGAGGAGACCTGCCGGTAACGCTGTCATCTTCTGCCTTGAGACCGAGTCCATCATCATTTAACAGTCCAGCAAGCCCCAGCGCACCGAGACCAAGCCCAGAGCGTTTCAATAGCTCACGACGATTTAATTCGGTGTTGAAATATCTGTTTCTCATATGTTCACCCATTCAATTTTGGGTTTCTTAGTCGATGAATAAAAATTCGTTTGTGCAGATCAATACGTGTGCCAATTGTTCCCATGGAGTGAGTTGATTGACATCGTCTTTCTTGAAATCTTCTTTTGAATCCCAAAGGGTTGTGGTTTTCGTTGCGAGTTCCTGAACGTTCACCGACCACAGGTATTGGTCGCTATTCAAGACATCGCCGATATCGACCACGAAATCGATGGTTTCACTTTTTGAAACTGTGATGGAATGAACACCGACGTCTGCTGTGCTTTGATGAATTGTTTTCGAACCGAGTAGTCCTTGCTTTGAACTGACGATAAAAGTTCGAATCCCATCTCCTGGTGCCGGTTCGTGGACAAGTTTTGTTTCGATTTTGAACTCGCCATCGTGCGGGGCCGTCCAGCGTCGGATGGCTGCGTGTTCACGATCATTACCTGGATGTCCGCCGGTCGCTGTCAACTGAACCCAGCCCAACTTCGAATCAGGCCAGCTTGGACCACCTTGCCAGGCTGTTCCGGTGAAATGTGGCAACTGTTGAAAGTTGAGAACCTTGACTGTCGCTTCATCGAATTTTCCATACCCGTACGACCAGTCTGCTGCGGTTGGAGAGGTTTTAGACTGCTCTGGTTGCTCGGCTGATGTGATAAGGAGCATTGCTTCTGCGAGTTCCTCATCGCTCGGTTTTCGTTGAAGAGTCCGTTCGAATATCTTCGCGACTCGAACGGAAGAGTTTTCAAGTACCTCAGTTTGATTGACGAGCGATTGAACCTGTTCCAGGACAATCGGATGATTCAGGTAGAACAATGCCTGTTGTGGAACTGTTGTTTCACTGCGTTTCGGGATATGCAGGTCGGGATTTGCGAAGTCAAAGACTCGCAGAGTTCCTGGTAAGTACTGGCGGTCCACGAGTCCGTAGAGTGTTCTGCGCACAGGGAACGGCTTCTTGAAAAGGTCTTTCGGCTTGCCGCCGAGGTGCAACTTCAACTCTCCAGAGACGTTTAAGAGCGAATCGCGGAATTCTTCGAACGTCATTCGATGAGCGTTCATTCGCCAAAGTAATCGATTTCCCGGGTCGATTTGATTTGCTTGCACAGCCATTTTTGTGTCGGCGACTTCAGATGCCTGCTGATAGGTACTCGATGTCAAAATGAGGTGGTGCAGCTTCTTGAGACTCCAACCTTCCTCGATGAACCATGTCGTGAGCCAGTCGAGAAGTTCCGGGTGCGACGGTGTTTCGGCTCTGGTTCCGAAGTCGCTTGGTGTTGAAACCAGTCCTTGCCCAAAGTGATGTGTCCAAACACGATTCACGATCACACGTGCAGTGAGCGGATTCTCTGGGTCAATGATATCTTTAGCGAATTCAAGACGACCACTGCCGTGCTGAAATGGTGACTGTTCTTCACCTGAGAGAACCTTGAGAAACTGGCGAGGAACGACTCTGCCTGCCTTTTCCAGATTACCGCGAATCAAAATCTGGGGATCTTTTGGCGTGGGTCGATCTTTCAAGGTGAGTGCAAACGGGACGTTCTGTGAGGCATTCACAATCAAACGGTCCACTTCTCCTTGAAGTTTCCAAAGCTCAGTGACCGTCCCTGAATCAAAGAAAAATTCGGTGTGGACGATCGACTCTTCAGGAACAGTTGAAGGCGACTCAGTCCCGAACAACAAATTCCGAATCGCTTGTTTTGCAGGTGATTCGAACGCGCCTGAAAAATCTTCGACTTCGGCTTCATCTTGGATCGACTCGAACAAACCGGCGTATCGATCAATGACTTCTAAAAACGTTTTCGGAGGAGTCGTGAATAGAGCCAGAATCACGGAGTTGATAGCAGTCGGTGAAGATTCTTGCAGACTATTCGTAACACTGATTGCCTGCTCTGTAAACTTCTCTTCGGGAAGTGCAGCAAAGCGATTCCATGCAAGAAAGATCGGATCGCTGTTACGTCTGGCACGGTCGAGATGTCGTTCCCATCTCCAGACAAATTCAGGCAGAAGGTCGGTCTTCGCAAAAATTTGGTCGAAACCTTTCTGTGGATATTTTCCGAGATCCGTTTGTGCAACCAAGTAGTCACGAATTCGGCTGCGCGCCCGTTTCGAAGACTCTTCGCGGCGTTCTGCCAATTTGGTTTCCAGAGTCTCCATCTTTTTTTCGAGGTCTGTCTCAAACGTTTCGTCCGCTGATTTCTCATCAGAGAGTCGCAGCAGTTCTTCGGACGAACTGTTGAACACACCGAATAAGGAATAGTAGTCCGCCGTCGGGATCGGATCGTATTTGTGATCATGGCAACGGGCGCAGCCAACCGTCAGCCCCATCGTTCCCCGACAAACAACATCGATACGGTCATCAATAATCAGATGATTTACTCCCAAAAAACGCCGACCGAGAGTCAGGAAACCCATCGCTGCAAGATCGGCTTGCTGCCGATCTTCGACTTGATCTGCGGCAAGTTGCAACAAGAGAAACCGGTCGTAAGGAACGTCGTTGTTGAGTGCCTGCACAACCCAGTCACGGTAAGCCCAGGCGTGCGGCCAGAATCGTTCCTCTCTGGCATAAACGTAACCTTTCGTGTCGGAATAACGAGCAACATCGAGCCAGTGACGCGCCCATTGTTCACCGTATTGATCTGAAGAAAGCAGACGTTCGACTGCTTCTTTGTAGGCTTGAGGACCCGAATCGTTTTCGAATTGCTGAACCTCTTGCGAATTCGGCGGGAGGCCAGTCAACGTGTATGAAACTCGCCGTAGCAGTGTCCGTTTGTCTGCTTGAGAAGAAGGCGCCAGCTTGTGTTCGCGAAGTTTCCTCAGAACGAACGCATCAATCGGATTACTCAACCATTCGGCGTTCTCCAATTGCGGAACGTTCGGCTTCACGACCTTTTGGAATGCCCAATGCTTTCGAGCGTTTTGGTGAATTGAGTCCGCAAGAGAAGGAGATGTTTTCGGCCAGACAGCGCCCGCCTCAACCCACTTGACGAGTGAACGGATTTGCTGTTCGCTCAGCGATTCTTCTGGCGGCATCTTCAATTCACCAACGCGACGAACCGCTTGAATGATTCGGCTTTCTTCAGCATGCCCCGGTTTGATTGCCGCTCCTGTTTCTCCACCTTTCAACAAGCTTTCAAGAGAGTCGATGATCAAGTCGCCGGAGTCGTTATCCTGGCTGTGGCATTCGATGCAGTGTTCGATAAAGAGCGGGCGAATTTCCTTCTCAAACTGTTCTGTGGCTGCGTCATTTGCGACGGCAAGATTGCCTCCCAAACCCAAAATAAAGAGGGACAGCAGAACCACCTTCACAGCGCAGCGGTCCCTTCGGAGAGATCGAACGATTAGTGTCTGCTGAATACTGACTGTCATACAACTTTTTTCCGGCAAATTCATTCCGTCTATGAACACATCAGCATAGTTAAATCAGTTGTCTGCTGTCGAATCAGGAAGTGTCACGCCATATTTTCGATACTGTATTATCACCGATAATGAGAGGATTTGATTTATCGCTGGCGATCCCTTGATCATCGGAGGCAATTTCCAAACAATCCCGACTCACTTTTTGCAATGAGTTTGCCAACTTCGGTCGAAAGAGAATTGCGTGTTCAAACTGGAGAGTCTGTTTACGACCCTTGATTGGAAAGCGTCCGGAAAATGGACGTTTTTGTCGATTCTGGTCGGCATGATTGCCGGGCTGGGAGGAATTGCGTTTCAAGTCATCGGCCAGTTTGTAATGCATTACACTCTGGTGATGTTCACCGGATACTCACCTGCTGAAGCAGTCGGAGAACACTCGATCTTCAGTGAAGTTCACTCTGATCACTTCTCTCCCTGGATGATTGTTGTCGTGATGACCATCGGTGGTTTTCTCTCCGGGTGGTTGGTCTATACGTTCGCTCCGGAGGCAGAAGGACACGGCACCGACGCAGCGATCGATGCATACCACAATAAGCGAGGTCGAATTCGCGCTCGGATTCCTTTCGTGAAGACGCTTGCTTCTGCAATCACTTTGGGAACCGGAGGCTCAGGTGGTCGAGAAGGTCCGATTGCGCAGATCGGTGCTTCGTTCGGAGCATTTCTTGGAAAAGTTCTGAACCTGCCTTCGCGAGATCGACGAATTCTCCTTGCAGCCGGAATGGGTGCTGGCGTCGGCGCTGTGTTTCGAGCACCACTTGCCGGAGCGCTGTTCGCATCAGAAATTCTTTACAGCGAAAGCGACTTTGAAGCGGAAGTGATTATTCCTGCGGCGACCGCTTCGATTATCGGTTACAGCGTTTATGGTTTATGGTTGCCGGAGGGACAGCAGCATATGCCTCTCTTCGGTGATGAGTTAACCTACAGCGCTGGTTCGCCGCTGGAACTGTTTCCGTATGCACTGCTCGCGATCATCCTGGTTTTGTTCGGAATTGCATACATCAAGACTTTTTACGGTATCCATAATCTTTTCGCCAAACTTCCGGTTCCGAAAATTTTCCGACCTGCAATTGGAGCCGCTCTGGCTGGGATTCTTGGGATCTCCTTGTTCAAGTTATGGGGCGATCAGAACCAAGCTTTGGCGGTGCTTTCCACCGGTTACGGAACATTACAAGAAGCGTTGACGTCGGCCTCGGATGTAGGGATTCCGCTGTTGCTAACGATAGCTGTCGTGAAGATTTTGACGACATCATTGACGATTTCCTCAGGTGGTTCTGGAGGCGTGTTCGGCCCGTCGATGGTCATCGGAGGTTGCGTCGGTGGGGCGGTCGGGTTGTTGTTCCAAAGCTGGTGGCCAGACCTCGTTCCTCACCCGGAAGCCTTTGCGCTTGTTGGCATGGCAGGTTTCTTCGCCGGGTGCGCACATGCTCCATTTTCGACAATTATCATGGTCTCTGAAATGACCGGAGGTTATGGATTGCTGCTACCGACAATGTGGGTTTCCACTCTGACCTATACAATGGGGCGTCCCTGGAAACTTTACTCCAAACAAGTTGCTTCGCGATTGGATTCGCCCGCGCACCGGGGAGATTTTCTCGTCGACATTCTGGAAGGAATGCTCGTTCGAGATGTGTACCAAGAGCGGAAAGAACTCGTGCATATTCCAGAAGGGATGTCCCTGGACGACATCGTGCATACCATCGCCCGGACGCGACAGCATTACTTCCCAGTCGTTGACGAGAACGAACGGCTTGTCGGAATTTTCTCAAACGATGACGTGCGGTCGTATCTCTACGATGAAACACTCTGGACACTGGCAAATGCTGGCGATGTGATGAATTCGAGCGTCGTCAGTGTCACTCCTGAAGACGACCTGAATACCGCTTTACGTTGCTTCACAGCAATCGCTATCGACGAATTACCTGTAGTCGATCCGAAAGATCAAGGGAAGTTGCTGGGAACACTGCGACATAAGGAAGTCATTGCTGCTTACAATCGACGGTTGATGGAGTTCAAGATGGCGGCTGAAAAGGAACAGTAGAAAGAGTGGAGGGCTGAGAGTCGAGAGTCCAAAGTTGAGTGTTTAGCGTCACGCTTCATAGTGTGGCGCTTCCGTTGCGGCAGAAGCCCGGCTTTTCAAAAAAGCCGGGCTTCTAGGTATATTCCAGAGATGTAGTCGCGTTCTGCACTCAAGGAATATACATTACTCGCGAGTCAAGTTGTTGCAACATCTCACAGTAAATCGCCATAACCTCGAAGGCGACAATCGTTAACTGAAAGAGGAATAAGTCTTTGCGTCGCTGGTTGCCGGTCTTACTTTTGAGCCTCTCCTTCGTTGCGATTGCCAGCGTTGCTGCGCTGGTCATTTCATTCATCGGGAGTCATCTCTACGGCGACTGGCAACTTGTCTTCCAGCAAATGCAGTCGCAATCGCGGTGGCTGACTCTCTGCGTGACCTGTGCCGTCGCTGTGGGACTCATCGCAAAACTGAACGAGTACGAACGGCAACTCACGAGCCGTTCACTTGGACTGACTCTACTTGGTTTGCGATTGCTTTTGATACTCATTGTCTTTCTGACGCTACTGGAGCCAGTCTGGACCTGGTCGTTTGATCGAGAAATTCTCGGTCGCGTCGTCGTGGCGGTGGATGTCTCTGAGAGCATGGACACGAGTGACAAACATGCTGCACCGGAGGAGAAACTGCGTTGGGGGCGATCACTCGGTATGTTCGGAAAAGGTGAAAAATCCTTACAAGTCGAGAACTGGATTCGTGAACTTGAAGCTGGTAAAGAACCCGAATGGGTCTCTGCAGAGGAAGAACCGAACCCGGCTCGACGCCAACAGAAGTCGCAGGTTCGCAAGAAGGATCTCACTGATTCGCTGGAAACTGTCACTGACTATTCTCGACTCGAATTAGCAATGAAGACACTCACGGGAAGTGCCGAACCAGTGCTGGAGAAACTCTCGGAGTACGTTCAAACGCAACTTGCGATTTTTGCGAGCGACTATTCAAGCGCCGATGAGCAATTACTGGAGGACATTCTTGCTGGAGAAGAGATTCCTCTGAAGCGTAAAACATCTGACATGGCGCAGGCGATGAACTCTGCTCTCGACTCGGAATCCGATGTCCCTCTGGCAGGTGTCATCCTCGTCTCCGATGGTCGGGACACATCGAAAGCTGATCAGAAAAAATTGATTCAACGGCTCTCAGGCTTGGGAGTTCCGATCCACACACTGTTCATCGGCTCTGAACACCGTCCGCGCGATCTGTCGGTTTCACACATCGACGCTCCGGAATCTGTTTTCGACGATGCCTCGCCCGTTGTAAAAGCGATTATTCACTCATTCGGTTTTGAAGATCAGGACATCACCGTTTACCTCGAAAACATCGACGATCCGAGTCAGGAACCCCTCAAGCAAGTGTTTCATTCCCAGCAAGCCGCGACCGAGGTCACCTTCAAGTTGGATGATCTTGATCTCGGCCGCCATAGATTTCGAATTCGTACTGACATTGAAGATCTAGAATTGCGAGACGACAACAACAGCCGAGAGTTTTCGATCAGCGTGGTCGATGACAAAGCAAACGTCCTTCTGATTGAAGGTGAGGGACGTTGGGAGTTTCGGTATCTCAGCACGGCACTGCAGCGTGACCAACGCGTTGATATTGACGAAGTCTTGTTTGAGCAACCATACCTTGGGATCCTCGACAAACCTTTTTTTGAACGAAACATTTCAAACCTTGCTCCTGTCGATGGCGCATCAACACTCTTTGCCGACTACGACTGCGTCATCATCGGAGATGTCTCGCCGCGACATCTTCCATTAGAGCAATGGCGAAATCTCGATAAATACGTTCGAGATGAAGGCGGGACGATTGTGATGACTGCCGGGAAACGCTACTTCCCGTTGGCGTATCGCGGGACCATCGTCAATTCTTTACTTCCAATCGAAAACTTACGCTCGATTGACCTGCAAGGAGCAAATCAATCTCTGCCACCTCGACAACGTGGCTTTCGTTTCTCAATGACCGCCGATGGAGAACAGTTGGCAATGTTCCAACTCGGCGATGACCTGAATCAATCTCGTCAGATTTGGTCACAACTTCCTGGACACAGTTGGGGACTTACCGGAGACGCCAAAGGAGGCGCAACCGTTTATGCGGCGGCACTCAATCCTGGAGAACGTTTGACCTTGGAAACGGAACGACAGAGCGGGATTGTCGTTCAACACTATGTTGGTTCAGGGCAAGTGCTCTGGCTTGGCGTCGATAGCACTTGGCGCTGGAGATTTCGTGTCGGCGACAAGTTTCATCACCGCTTCTGGGGACAGTTAATTCGCTGGGCAGTCGGTTTTAAAGCAACTGCGGCGAACCAGAACGTTCGCCTGGCACTGACCCGAAGTGTAATGAATGAAGACGAAACAACCCGCATTCAGTCACGTTGGAATGACCGGTTTCTCGCTCAGCATCCCGGATTGAAAACCATTGCAATTGTTGAAGCGACCGACGGAACTGAATTCCGCAAACGTCTCGAATTGAAACCTGATGCGAATCGACCTTTCATGTATGAGGCAGATTTAAGTGATCTGATTTCAGGTGAGTACCGCATCACGCTCGAAACTCCAGGTCTTCCATGGGAAGATGAATCCCCTGAATCGGTCTTGATTGTTCGCGAAGAACTCTCAGAAGAACTTGCAGACTTGAGCGCCAATCGAAACTTAATGGAAGAGATTGCCGCAGCATCAGGCGGTCGCTTCTTCTATCTTGATGAAGCTGACCAGATACCAGAACTATTCGTCGATACGCAAGAGTTCACATCTGTCCGCGAAGAAATTCCGCTCTGGAGCCACTGGATTGTGCTCGTGCTCTTTTGCGTGGTCGCGACTACTGAGTGGATGATTCGGAAGTTGAATGGTCTTCCTTGACAGAACCCACGATCAATCCCCCAGCAACATAAGAATGGGGAGCATTCTTCTCGCTCCAACGAATTTCGATGAGCAACAACTCCGTCCCTTGTCCGAATAAATCAAACTCGGCGACCAAGTAGTCAGTTGGGATATCTTCGTCGTAACCAAAGCCTACACCATGTTCAGAGATGTCACGGGTGACGGCAATAATGGGTTGGTCCTGACTGGAGATCGCGAGACCCCCAGCGTATTGCACAGGCCACAAATAGATCGGCTCTTCGAATCGAACACGCAGTTCGCCTCGACGTTCAAGGCTCTTGCAGAGTGAAATGGGACGACCACTCAAGGTTGAGTAAGCAACACCTCTGGCATCCTTGATCCGCTCAACTGTCTCAGGGATCAGTTCGGCGGCCGGATTGATCCGATACGTTTTAGCTTGCTTGATCTGTCGGACCATGATTCCCTCCATTGTTGAGATGATGCACCCCTTTTTGAGAAAAGGATATCTTACATGTCGTATTCCGGTACGATATTTCACTCGATTCCGGATTGATATCGGCAGAAAATGCCGATCATGTTGCCTGCAACGTGAGTCTGAACTCAGAATCACATGAAATCGTGAATCTCCTCTTGTAACGAGTCTCAAAGGAGCAAGTTTCGTTGTCGACAGAACCGATAAATTCGGTATCACCGGACGATGTTCATTTCACAGTGCAGACTCAACATGGCTTTGAAAATCTCGAAGTTGCTATTCCTTCTGACTCCAGTCGCATCCATGCTATTGGTCGGCTGCCACTGTGTAGAATTCTCCGAACGATACGGAGATCGAATCGATAGAATCGCCGACAGGCAGCTGACATTAGACCGTTTCTACCGACCTGGTCTCGATCTGACCAGAATCTGCCACGACTGCAAGAAACAGGACGCGCGCTGCCATCGCCCCGTCATGTACCCCGATAGTCGTATTCCGCAGCAGGCCCCCGTCGAGCCAACTCTTCCAGCGGTTCCTCCCGCTGAACCGATCAATATTCCAGAACCGAATGAGCCCAACCTGATCCCACCAGTTCCTCCTGCAATTCAACCCATTGAATCCGCAGCGGTTTCTGGAGATTGGCAAGGGGCAAAAACGATCATGAGTGCAGCAATCAACGTCGGAGCAACTCCGTTCATGCTGCCGAAGAATCAAAGCGAAGAAGAAGCCTCTGAGCCGGGTATTGAACTCACGACGGCGAAGAAAACGACTGAGTGGGCACAGCCGGTCGAAACTCCATCACAGCCAGTTGAAATAGAGCGTTCCCAGCCCTTTCCTCTACTGTTGGAACCAGAGAGCATCCAGGAATTGGCTCCACGACGTGCTGAAGCGATTTCTGCCCCGGCAGGAGTCCTGCCATCACAGCAGTATCTGCGAAGCCTGAAGGCACAAGAATAGAGCTTATCTGAATACGCATGCCACTTCGGAAGCGTCTCTCTCAATATGAGCACTCGATCTCTTGTTCGATTGCACTTCAAGATTGTGCGATCACACCTGTCTCAGGGCTAGATGCCGTGGCGTACAATTTCTTGGGAATTCGTCCAGCGTGATAAGCCAAACGCCCAGAGCGGCAAGCGTCTCGCATCGCTTCTGCCATCATGAGAGGATTGCCAGCTGATGCAATTCCTGTATTCAGAAGCACGCCGTCACAACCCAGTTCCATCGCAATCGCGACGTCACTCGCGGTGCCAACACCAGCATCGACGATGACAGGATAGTCAGGGTCGCCGTCTTTGAGGTATTCAAGGCAGATTTGGAGATTGTTGGGGTTCAGTAACCCTTGACCACTCCCAATCGGACTTCCGGCAGGCATCACTGATGTCGCTCCGGCTTCTTTGAGTCGCTTAGCAGTCATCGGATCGTCTGTCGCATAACACAGAACCTGAAATCCATCGGCAACCAGTTTTTCAGTTGCAAGCAGAGTTGCGATTGGGTCGGGGAGTAATGTTTTCTTGTCTCCAAGGACTTCAAGTTTCACCCAATCGGCGCCAGGGTTCTCCAATCCTTCAAGAATTTCCCTTCCGAGCCTGGCAACACGAACAGCATCATCCGCATTAAAGCATCCAGCGGTGTTAGGCAAGATCGTGTACTTGTTGAGATCAATAAAGTCGAGAATGTTGCGACCACTGGCATCGACAAGCCGCTCTCGCCTGACGGCAACTGTAATCACTTCGGCAGCACTGACTTCTAGACATCGCTGCATCATTTCATAGGTGGAATACTTCCCAGTTCCAACGATCAAACGCGATCGAAACTCGTGAGTGCCAACGATTAATGGTTGATCAAAAAGCGAAGCCGAAGTGGTCGTCATGGCAGTATTTCAATTGTCAATGTGACTATTTGCAGTAAGGAACACGAAGTTCCGAATCACTCTCGCCAGTTTAGCGACTCTCAGGCTGAGCCAAAACAGACAGAGTCCCAGAATCCTCAAGCCATCAGTGATGGCTCATTTGTTTTGCGAATTCATCACAAAAACACCTGTCGAATTCGCTTTCAATTCCTGATCTCAACCGCACACGACTCTCTGGGAGAAAAGTCCCGTTGACCTCAGATGCAATTCCATGAGAAACTCCGGTTGTCAATGAATTCAGAGGGCAGGATGACTCTTAAAAAACTTCAATCACTTGCAGAATACGGAATCTTCCGAACACTGACGTGTTTCATCGGAATCATGTCTGTGCGGCAAACGATTCGTCTCGCTGAGTTTCTTGGCTGGGCGTTCGTACACGTTCTACCACGCAAAATGACTCGCTATCAAGTCGCGTTCGACAACATTCAGACAGCCTTCAACGACGAATACACGCCGGAGGAAATTGAACAACTCATCGAGAAAATGTGGGTTCACTTGTTCCGACTGGTTGCAGAGATTGTGCAGTTTCCACGAAAGCTGCATCGCGAAAACCATCGGCAAATCATGTCGTTTCGAAACAGAAGCGCGGCTGCACAAGCACTGAATTCTGGGCGTCCCGTATTTATGCTGAGTGGGCATTTCGGAAATTGGGAGGCAACAATGTCAACATTCGGAATTTTTGGCTACCCGATGGGGATCGTCGCCCGCAAACTCGACAATCCCTATTTGCATCAGTGGTTTGTCCAAACCCGAGAGGTGACCGGCCACCAACTTCTTTTGAAACAAGGTGGTTGGGATGGAATGACGGATGTAATCAGTGCAGGGGGCAACCTCGGTCTGCTCTGTGATCAAGATGCTGGGAAACGAGGAGTCTTCGTCGACTACTTCGGGAAACCGGCGTCCACATTTCGCTCGATTGCTCTCATGGCGATTGAGAGCGAGGCGTTCATTGTAATGGGATACGGCGCTCGATTGTCGGACGACAGCGACGAATGCCGCTGGGTGCGATACGAAGTCGGCTGCGAAGTGGTCATCGACACGAGAGAGATCGAGGCAGATGACGAAGTTCGTGCAATCACAGAACAATACACCCACGCGCTTGAACAAGCAGTCCGTCGCCACCCCGAACAATACTTCTGGGTCCACAGACGGTGGAAGTCTGTTCCCCGTCAAAAGAAAAACAAAGTGGCCAAAGCGAAAGCCGCTTGAATCACGAGGTGGTTCGCGAATCATCTCATGATGAGTTCACGAACGATGCTTTCCCGTTTTAAAATTCGAACGGTGATCAACATTCAGTATGAACTCCGGGGGCTTCCGCTTAGCAAAGCGCCCTTGCCACTTGTTACGTTACAATCCCGTTCTGATTCAGATCAAACCTGCTGCTGGTCGAACGCGTTTCTCATCGGCCGAAGTCGAAGGTGCAGGATATTTTTAGAATCCACCACCACCGCCAAAGCCGCCACCGTTGTTCCCGTTGTTCCCGTTATTGTTGTTGAAGTTGTTGCCAAAACCAACGTGCTGGTAGTACATCGATTCGGCTCGACGTCCTGTATATCCCGGACCGTAAGGCGTGGCAACAATTGTTCGTTGTTGAGCATCGACGTTTCCAAAGTCGAACAAGATCTGTGCGACGATTTTTCGTCGGAGTGCATCAAGCTCAGGGTTCGAGTTATTCTCTGATCGCTCGATGAGAACAGGAAATGGTGTACTTCGCAAGCGGGCAGCAACTTCAACAATTTTGTCTTTGGCATCTGGTGTGAGATGTGCTGTCTGAGCGACAAAGTCGTGACGGTGGAAGATGAAATCGGCGGCTTCAGCGTTCGTCTGCATCGCTTGATCGTGTGCACGAACTGTACTTCCAAGTGGAAGTGTTTGAGGAACGGCGTTCGGTTTACGACATGCCCAACCCGTAAATCTTGCACAACACTGTTCACAGAGATGACAACGACTCAAGCAATTTCCGACACAGCAACCTCCAACGCCGCATCCACCGCATTCATCAACACCACATCCGCCACATTCATTGACGCCACATCCGCCACATCGATTTTGCCCACAACCACCAAGCGGACAAACCAGTCCACCACAGATCTTGTCTTTGCAAGCACCAACAGAACATCCGCCGAGTGGACAACCTCCCACTCCACATCCTGTGGGTTCACAACTTGATACGCCATAACCGCCATGATAGGCACAACTGGAAAAACTCATCAATAGGATGGACAGTCCAACAACCTGTCCTCTGCGAAAACATTTTGACATCTCTACGTTCTCCATGACGAATCACTCCATATCCACTTGTGATTCTATTCGGCGTTTACTCAGTTTATTGATGAGTGTCTGGCTGCACAGGACCAAGATTGAAGCGAACGCGAGTCGGTTCTACGGGCGAACTTTCATCGAGCAGACAAAATTTATTAATTTGCACTAAACAGATTCATAATCAACCTGTGACAACCCATTCCGCAAAAGGAAATTCAACGCCAGAACAGTGAATTCCTCCTCCGCTCGAGCACAAGTATGAATTGCGCGCGTTGATGTATCCTCACAATCCAGTATCACTGAAACACGGTCACTATCTCTGAACGCGCGGATCGATTCGATATCCAGACGTTTGATAAACTGCTTGACCTCGATTTTGTGTAGTCGCTGGTGTCGGTCTCAAGTAGTTTCTAGCGGCAGCCGGAACTGGTGGGGCGGGTACGGGTGGAGTGGGATTCTGGTTATCAGCAGGAGGAACTGCCGGTGGCAATTGTTGCGGCTGAGATTGTTGAGGGTCCACTTGCTGGTACTGAGGTTGCTGTGGGTAGGGTTGTTGTGGGTAGGGTTGTTGTGGGTAGGGTTGTTGTGGGTAGGGTTGTTGGTATTGCGGTTGCCCGTAAGGAACTCCGGTAGGAATACTTCCGTTGGCTGGAGCGATTTGCTCCGATGCTGGTGGAGGGTTGTAGAAGTTGAAACCAACGTCCTGACCATGCCCTTGTCCATTTCCGAACGGCAGCAGCTGGTAATTCCCTAAGTCCGGATTTCCTTCAATACGATTGTGTCGATAGAAGTCGATATCGTCTGGATGTGTGACGTACCAACCTGGAAGCGGAGGCGTTTGATCGGCATCCATCGGACGCACAATCTCTGGTGTGACGATAATCAGAATTTCGGTTTCATCTTCTGTCGCCTGTTTCGTGTTGAAGATATAATTTCCGATGTACGGAATTTCTCCCAAAAATGGAATTCTGGTGACTTCAGCAGCCTCTTTTCGAGAGAACAAACCTCCTAAAACAATCGTTTGACCTTCTCGAAGTTCAACTTGAGTTTGCACACGTCGCACGTTCAATCCGGGGATTCCTCCAACGGAGTTCGATGACGAAACCGAACTCAATTCTGGAACAATCGTCAAACGGATCAAATCATCATCGACAACCGTCGGAGTTGTGATAATGGATGTTCCAAAGCCACGAAAACTAGTCTGCTGTCCCGCGGCACCGCCGATTCCAACAATCGTGGGTACAGCAAATTCTCCACCAGAAAGAAAGGCAGCTGGCTGTCCGCTAAGCGTGATTAATCGGGCGTCTTCAACAACCCGAGCGCTTCCATTCGACGCCAGAGCATCGATCATAACATTGATATCGCCACCGTTAAAAATTCCAGTCAAGACACTCGCACCACCATTAAGAGTCTGGCCAATGGAGTGGGCACCGTTGTTAAAAATGACATTCCAATCAACACCCAAGCGACGAAATTGTGATCGGCTCAGCTCGGCAATTCGGACTCGAACACTCACCTGAAATTCACCAGGCACCTGAAGCTCGTCCACGATCAGAGTTGAGAAGAAATTATTGACTCCGTTGCCATTGTTGTTGAAATCATTGCCTCCAACTCCAAATCCTTGTCCCGAGCCATATCCACCAAGATCGTTCCCCTGCCCAAAGAGTCCACCTGACTGCGCAATCACTTCACCTCTGATCACACTCATCATCTTGGCAGCTTCAGCAGCGTCTTTTGCCTGTCCGCGCACGATAATTTTTCGAGACATTGGGATCAGATAAACTTTGCTGTTTGGATACAGCAACTGCAATTTTCGTTCGATGCGTCCGAACTCGATACGACGGCGATCATCAAGATCTGGATCACGAATCGTCGTGACAACGTACATCAGAGGTTCGGTGATAGCTCGCCCCTCTTCTTCGAACCACAACCACAAATCTGTCGTCCCCAAGCCTGTCCCTAAAATGGAGAGTTCCCTCTCGCTGAACTGCACAACATCGATCACACCAGGATCAGAAAATGCGATCCGCGTCACTCGTTTATCAGTAATCACCAACTGACTGCGATTGAGAATCACGTCCAATTTTCGTTGAGATTTCGGCATCGCACGAATGCGAGAATCTAACGCGCGGCGAGAATCATAGGTCGCCTGAACTTGTTGAACTCCGCCACCATATGGAGCGGGAACGACCTGTCGTGACTGTTGTACAGCATAAGGAGCTGGCTCTTGGTATTGAGCGTTTGAGATGTTCGCGAACAGACTCAAACCAACCATTGATATTGATAAAAGATGTAGGAGTCTCGATTTCAACGTCAAGAAACGCACTAAACCACGACTCTTTAAAAGTGCTTCTGCGGTCGACATCCGATGTCGCTCCTATCCTATCTCAGTCAGCATGTGCCTGACTGTGCCCCAATATCTATGAAATTGGTTGAGCAAAGTGGTTTCGACGATAAAGCCTGCAGTTGGCTGAGCAGATCGCACAACGCCCCTCGACCGATGCAATTACCTTGCAACGACACAAATTTCATCGTCATACGTCTTCAGCAACTCCAATCCGTTGTAGCCGCAACAACCAGCATGTCAGAGACAGTCGGGACGATTCGGCAACATCGAAAAACGTCTCCCCGACGACCTATTCGCCCCATATTCACATGGAGTTGAAAAGCAAAACTGAACACCATCAGATTTCGGACAGAACGATCTCTGGCGCACAGCAAAGAAACGGAGGGGTTGTCCAATAACGAAAGAGCTGGTGTGCTTCGCAGATTTACCCAGTGATGTCCACACCGAATTGAGACGTTGAGACACTCAACATCAAAGTGCAATCGCGGAGTAATTTATGTCGTGGACTGCTCGCTGCCCTGTGAAATTCGACACCATTACTCCGATTGAAAGCGTTCTAACTCAGGCTCTGATGATTGACCCAGTAATATGTCGCAGCAGCTGAAACCGCCATCACAATCACTGTATAAAGGAACATGGCTGAGAGCATCTTCCCAATAACCTGCCCTGCTTCGGCATCGTCACAATCAAACTGCTTGATCTCTTCTGGCGAAAAAAGAGCTTCTGAATCGGTTGCTGCGGTAGAACTTTGCTCGGACATAACACGATCTCAATAACGCTGAAAGCTTAAAACATGGACGTTCATGGATTGTTATGAAATCGAACTGTTCTGTCGACCCATTATCCATGGACAGAATGAAGATCGGTCAGGATGCGTCAATTCGCAAATCCAGAGTTTTCAGTAAAACTGTCAAAAAACAACTTGACGACCCACACTACCCATTTTACCATATGTCAATATTGGAATTTTCGTGTTGTCACACACGCACTTTTGAGCGTTGCAGTCGCTCAGGACCTCAAGCTATGAGGATTGTGTGATGCGGATTTTCTCTCGATTATTACAAGATGAGTTTGGTTCCATTCTTTCGGCAGAAGTTGTTGTCGTTGGCACTATTGCCGTGATTGGCGCGACCGCAGGTCTGAGTGCTGCATCTAAATCTATTGATTCGGAGCTGTACGAATTCGCTTCTGCAATTCGTCACCTTGACCAGAGCTATTCGGCGAGCCGAATAGAGATCGATGGCGACTGGAGTGCTGAGTCGTCTTACACGCAACCCGACCTCAAGAAGTCCCTGAAAGAACTCGAAAAGAGCTACCTCAAGGACAAAAAAGCAGACGCAAAGCGTGCGGAGGAACTTCGCCGCGCAGCAATCGCTGAACAGGAAAAAGTGGACGCTGCTAACAAGGCACCGACAAAGAAACGCACTAAAAAGCGTCCAAAGAAAGTTCAAAAGAAAAAGAAGAATTGATGCTTCGCCACCCACTTTATGCGGGTGGCGAAACATTCTCGCTCAGAATTGTTGTGGTCACTCACGCAGACCTTCAAGGTAGGTGTAACCGTTGAGGCCATCTTCATAGAACTTGATAAGCCGACCTGCCTCTGCATTATCGATGCGCCCTTCGCGTACGGCGATCTCGACGGCGGACTGCAAACGGTCAATCAATTCCCTGCCATTGAACTGTACGTAGTCAAGAACTTCATTCACGGTTTCACCCTTGATCATGGTTTGCAGAATCACTTCGCCATGCTCATCAACTTCAACATGAATCGTGTTTGTGTCCCCAAACAGATTATGAAGGTCCCCGAGAATTTCCTGATATGCCCCAATCAGAAATGCGCCCATGTAATAAGGTGATCCATCGAACTCATGGAGACGGAGCGTTTTCTTGACATCGCGGCGGTCGATGAAGGTATCAATCTTCCCATCCGAATCACATGTAATGTCACATAGAACGGCGTGTCGAGTTGGTTGCTCGTCGAGTCGATGGATCGGCATGATCGGAAACAGTTGTTTGATTGCCCAACTGTCCGGGATCGACTGGAACAAGGAAAAATTGCAGAAGAACAGGTCCGATAACAAACTTGGCAGCGAGGTCAGTTCCTCTGGAACGAAATCGAGTTCGTCGGTCAGATTGCCGATTTTCCTGCAAATTGCAAAGAAGAGATTTTCGGCAAGCGCGCGCTGTTCAAGCGGAAGGTATCCACCGCTGAAGAGACTCATCGCCGTATCAATTGCCTGTTGTGCGTCGTGATAACTTTCCTGAATGTTTCTGATGGTCAATTCACGAACCGTCAGAAATAGATCATGCAGCGGCTGTTCGTACTCCTCTGGGATCTCGGTCGGCAGTGCCTCGTGTTCCCCTTGCCGCGTCACTCCCAATGTCCCGAAAATCAACGCGCTATGAAACGCCGCCACAGCCCGACCGCTTTCTGAGATAATCACCGGATGCGGAATTCCGGTTTCTTCACAAACCGTACTGACGTGGTAGATCACATCGTTGGCATATTCCTGAAGTGTGTAGTTCATGCTTGACTGAAAGTTCGTTTGAGAACCGTCGTAATCGACGCCCAACCCTCCTCCAACGTCAAAGTATTCCAACCCTGCCCCGCGACGATGCAAGTCCGCGTAAATGCGAATCCCTTCGGTGATCGCGGCTTTCACCTGACGAATGTTTGTGATCTGACTCCCTAGATGAAAGTGCAGAAGCTTGAAACAGTCCTGCATTCCTTCGGATTCGAGAAGCCGAAGCCCTTGGAGAACTTCGCTGACCGTCAGCCCGAATTTTGAGCGGTATCCACCGGAAGATTTCCAGCGTCCCGCCCCGCGCGCCGCCAGTTTCACTCGCATTCCAATTTGAGGTCGAACGCCAATCCGTTTCGCCAGGACAAGGATGCGTTCGAGTTCCGTATACTTCTCGACGACAGGGATGACTGTCCGTCCAATTTTTTGGGCATATAATGCCATCTCAATGAATTCGTCGTCCTTAAAGCCGTTACAGATAATCGGCATCGACGGTTCCGTCATTGCGACGACTGCCGGCAACTCTGGCTTACTGCCAGCTTCGAGTCCGAAGCCATACTCACGACCATACTCGACGATCTTCTCCACAACTTCACGCTGCTGATTTACCTTAATCGGGTAAACACATGCATATCGCCCTTGGTAATTGTTCTCCTCGATGGCTTTGGAAAAAACATGATGAAGTTCGCGCAACCGCTCCTTCAAAATCCCATTGAAACGGATGAGAATCGGCAAGTCAAAACCACGATCTTGCAAGCGATCGGTGAGTTCCTTCAGATCGATCGATTGAGCTGAATCTCGACTTGGATGGACAAGCAAATGTCCATTATCGCCAACGGAAAAGAACCCGCTCCCCCAGCGAGAGACTTCGTAGAGGTCGTTGGAATCGTTCGTGGACCAGGAGCGAGACGGATCTATCATGAGCAGTTCTTATTGAACAGATCGCACGCAGTGCGGGGCTGTTCGCCGCACAATTCAAAGATGCGGCAAAGCGTTTGTTCACGCAGGCACTATGACGATGCGAAGCCATTCAAGTAAGGAAGTGACTCTTTCTGAGCCTGAATCCCGGACTGATTCTCCATCAGTTGAGCCAGAAAATCCCATTGCCCCGAAACCAAGGCTTCGCGAGCACTCTCCGGAATTGTGACTGGGATCGACTCATCTCCATAGCGCAGTTCGCAGTTTTCAAGATCGACTGTCAGTTCTAAAGCTGGATTAGCCTGAATCGCTTCCGAAAGTTTCTCAAGGTTTGCACGTTCGGCGCAGACGGCTGGAATGCCCAGTGAAGTGCAATTGCCGAAAAAGATCTCCGCAAACGACTCGGCGACAACAGCCTGAATCCCCCATCTCATTAACGATTGCGGAGCGTGTTCGCGTGAGGAGCCACAACCAAAGTTCCGCCCACTGACCAGAATACGACCATTCTGGTATTCGGCTTGATTAAACGGATGGTCTGCATTCTGTTCGCGATCGTCCTCGAAAGCGTGTTCGCCGATTCCCTCAAACGAAACACACCTCAAAAATCGAGCCGGGATAATTCGATCTGTGTCGATGTCATCCAGAAATAATGGGACTCCCGTCCCGGTCACATCCTTAACCTGATTCATGTCGCTACCTGAGAAATATCACTGTCGATAATTATTTGTTAGGGGCGTCGAGGAAAATAATCGACTGCGGTAAGGTATCAAACTGATGAATTTTGGAAACCCAACCAGCCCACGTTCAGTGGCACATTCGGTCTAATTGGGGGGGACAGGTCCACTTTTCCGGTTATCGAGATCGGCAGGAATATACCGTTATTGAAGCGCAACACACCTTCAGTTGCCAAGATCGGGGCTTCATTGCGGCAGTCGCTTGGAAATTGGCACAACAAACTGCCGAAGCTACAGCAGACGGCAACAGCATCAATTCAAATCTTTAGTCCTGAGCTTATGAATCAGAAGTCGGAGCTTTGTCCTGAACTTCCAGCACCGCCGAGGCGAATTTTTGCCTTTGGTATCAGTGCTCTTGCTTTGGGTGTTGCTCTGGCAATCTGGATAGAACGACCTCGCGGACCACAATGCTACGCCATTCTCGCTGCTCGAACGACATACGTGACCGCCCCTATCGAGGGAACCTTCGCGGAAATGTCGATCACCGAAGGTGCCGAGATCAAAATCGGCGACCCGATTTTAAGGTTGAAGGATGAATCGTTGGAACGCAAAATTCTTGATAAAAAACGAGAAATTGCTGCACTCGATTCGCTTTTCCAACAGGCCCTCGCCTCTACTGAACTTGAACTCGACTGGCGAATGCGAACACTGGAATCCGAAATTTGCGACATCCAGCTTCGCTCGGCATCTTTCTTAAAAGAAAAATATAATTTCGATCTGCAGCGTAGCATGTTAAGCGATGTGCTTGCCGGACGCGATTTTGTGATGCTGGACGAAAACAACTCACTCTTCCAATCCATCGTTGAATCGAACAACAACAGCTCTTCCAAACGGATGGCGACTGTTCTCGAAATGGAACTCGCTGCAAACGCAGCAGAGGTCTCTGCCGCTCAAGTTGAGATTTGCGAACTGCGTCAAAAACAGTTGCTCAGTTTGAAGAGTTCTTTGCCAATGCACATTCGCAGAACACAAGGCGTCGACGTTGCCGAAGCAAATGTGGCTCGAGCAAAAGCGGAACTCGATCAACTGCTCGCAGAAGAGTCGGACTTGATGATTCTCTCCCCTTCAATCGGTCGTGTTGGTGTCTTTCAATGCCGCATGGGAGATCACCTCAAGCCGGGAACTCCCATCGTTGAACTTCTCGACGACGCGAAGCGATACCTCGTTGTTCATGTTCCTTCCAAAGAAATCCCGCATTTCGCGTTGGGAACAAACGTGAAACTCAACTTCCCAGGCAACGAAAAACGAACTGGCGTTGTCTCGACGGTTTCACCACAAGCAAAGCCAAGTTGCCCTTCCGATACCGTCGACATCGACACCACGATTCTCGTTCACGTCGAGCAGACTGGAAACGTTTGGCCCAGTGTTCCTATCGGGTCTCAGGTGCAAGTTCGAGCTGGCGAGTCCGACTGAGTCTGGGCTTTCGCTCCGATGCTTCCTATTGAGCCGTGCATTTGAAATGTACGGCTAACACATCAGGCGAGCATTCTCTCCGCTTCCCCTTCTTTTGGCATACGACAGACATCTCTTTTACCGAAGAGACGATATCTCAATCGAGAAGTCAGGAAGTAACCAAGGTCTCTGATCGGTTTCGGGATCAGCCACAACAACGTCCCCAATACCGACCAGGGCTGCGGAAGCTTCCAGAGGATGCGTACAACCGCTGAGGAATGTCGATACGTCGATTGGCCATCTCGAAAAACGATTGAGTTCAGATCCCGTTCAGCAGGTGCCAACAGTCGTTCGGCGGTCTCTCCCTGTAACGGAGCAAACTTCAAAACTGCGTCGCGGTCCCGTTCAAGGATAAAATCGACTGACCAGTTACAAAGACCACACACGCCATCAAAAAAGACAATCGGATGATTCTGGGCGGAGTTGCCAGCATCAGACGTAGTTTCGGTCGTCGTTCTAGCGAATTGCGAACTCATATTGACATCTTCGTGATCAGGCAGTTGAGTCAGTATAACCGTTAGAGGTGAGCCAGTTTCACCAGACAAGTGGAAACAATTGTGGAAAAATGGTTTTGCAACTCTCATTCAGACAGGTTATCGTGATTAACTGGAATCGACACTCACACGGAGCCGATTTTATTGTTGTCGGGTCCCGCAGTTTTGTAGAATGATTGCATAGAAACTCTTTGTAAACGCTGAAGTGAGAAGAAGTCCATAGGCGCATGACGACGAAGGTTGAAATTTTATCGTCCTCCCCTTCAAAGTTCCTGGAGCAATCGACTCCATTTGCTGTGTCGATGATATTCCATCTCACGCTCGTCTCGATACTGGCTTTGGCGGCAATCCCGCTCAACCGTGAACTCTCAGTCAGCACGATTGTCACTGACTTCTCTAATGAAGAAACTCTCGCCATTCCAGTTCACTTCGAACAGAAAACACTCGCAACTGATTCAGGGCAATCTTCTAAAGGGTCGACCACAACGCAGGCGTTTCAGTCTCGAGTGCCGAACTCACCGGTCGATGCTTCACCCAGGTCTGATGAAGCAAGCCCACTCGATTTGAGTGCAACAGGTCTTGCGGCAGGCAGCCTCACAGAAAAAATCTCACCACTCGTGTTGAATTCATCGGCAGCAAACTCCGGTAACGGAAATGGCAATTCAGGCAACGGGAGCGGCGACGGAGATAGCGAATTCTTTGGCCTGGACATCAAAGGAACCAGCGTTGTCTTCGTTGTTGATGCTTCTGGAAGTATGAATTTCCCGCACCCCGGACCTGCAAAAACTCGATTTGGACGAGTGAAGATCGAGCTTGTGAAAACGATTCAAAAGATGACGAAATCCGAACGCTTCTTCATGGTCTTCTTCAACGAATTTGCGATCCCGATGCCAGCTCACCGCCTAGTTGCAGCGACGCCTACGAATCAGCAAATGTACGTGAACTGGATGATCCCGGGACGTGCCGAAGGCGAAACCGAACCCGAAGCTGCGCTACTCCGGGCGTTGCGGCTCCGCCCGGAAGTGATTTACTTCCTCACAGACGGTCGGTTCAAATACAGCGTTGTGGAAAATGTGAAGAAAGCAAACCGAGCACACGTCGTCATCAACACCCTTTGCTTCGGCAACGATGACGGCGAAAAGTTTTTGAGGCAACTCGCCAACGAAAACGGCGGCGTCTACCGCTTCATCCCAGACGAAAAAGCTCCGGAAGAAAAAGACGCAACAAAAAATGACACGGCAAAGCCAACCACCCCACCAAAAATCACATGGCTGCCTAGCTTCGATTAGGGTGAATTGAAGCGGGGTCGGTTTCACGACCATTGCGAGGCTGTTGTTGTGCTCGATCAACTCTACCGGGACTGCTCTTCGATAATACGATCTCGTTCCTCAATTTCTGTTTGAAATCGCTTCATGAGTTTCTCGTCTGATCTGACTTGAGCTGTTAACTCCGCGATTTCGTTCCGCAGGTGTGAAGGATTAGTGATGCGTTCGTAGTGAATCTTGTGATACGTGTCCGACATGTTGACTAGACCGGGCGTGATCACCAGATAGGGAAGCGAGAAGACAATCGTCGCCACGAAACAGGAACTCGCCACGAGGTTGCCAACTCGGCGAAGCTGTATGCGTTTCTGAATTCCCCAAAGCTGTCGAAGTCCACCTTCAACTCTGCGAGCAGAGCGGAGAATTTGCCAACACACCAGAGTGAACATGGCAATCACCGGTGTGAGAATGGCTCCACGATGGGCTTGCCATTGAATGAATGCCCATGTCCATTTTGAATCTTCGAGGTGCATCACCTTCTGCAACTCTTCGACTTCGAAGCTGGTAATTTTCGCTTCCGGCCAGAGAGTCGCAGGGACCCACACGCGTAGTTCCATTTCTTCTGTCGTGCCCCCCAGTACAACTCCAACCGGAACAGCGATCAGCATGAGTAGAAACGTCAAGCCGCTTGCAAGGAATTTGGGTGAATGAGTCAGGTCATCATTTCGCGCAAGATTCAAGAACATCCGAAAGACTGCAAAGTTGAGCGAAACAAGCACAAGAATAATGACGACCGTGTCAATGGGAGGCAGGGTGATCATCCAGACTAGTGCGAAGCCAATAATGTCAGCCAAGTAAAAAAGCATCGCAACCGGAAGGGCAGCGATGGTGAGCAGCAGAAAAAGTTGAGTTAAGGGAATCTGAAATCGCGTTTGGAACCGTTGTAGCGTTCCCAAGAGCAATAATGCGACATACACGATCCAGCTTGCTCCACAAACCAACCATGTCTGAACTTTTGGAGAAATAATTTCCGCCGGGAAAATGCCGAACAACACAAAAGTAGTGCAGCCAGCAAACAACCATGCTGAGATGTGCCTGATCCAGCCCATCGTGATTTTTTCATCGCCAGTTGCCACACCCAAAAAACGCGCCATCACTGAAGAGAGCAGTGCTAGAGTCACAGAGACAACCACGAACATCTGAGCCATCGCTAATCCAAAGAGAGTCAGTAACAGGTATTTTGAGGATAGGTAATCCGTCCCCCATTTTTCGAGCATACCGTCTTTCACTCTGAATCGATGAGCAACTTCTTCGGAAACTTTCTGCTCAATTTTCCCTTGAGCCAACTCTGACAAAATTGTTTCTGCTTCCTCTTCATCGATCAAACCGGGATGCTCCCGTTGCAGTATCCTGAGATTCGCCAGACTCCACTGACGGATCATCAGGCGAGTTGAAAGGAGGTAGGCGGAGTTGTCCTCTTCCGAAAACTGATCAGAGACCCTGAGAACACTCTGCACAGCTTTGACCGCTGCTTCGTGCTCTCCCACGCGTTTTTTGACATCAAGTAGAACGCTTTGGCTCCTCATAATTCGATATAACAAAATTGTTGCTGGCGTATCTTGAACGCCTTCGACTGCCGTAATAAGATCAGCAGGTGAGAGCGATGACTTCTCCAGAAACGCCGTCGTGGCGGCACTCCCTGACGTTCCGAATTTGAGATAAGGTTTGGCAAGTCCTGCGGCATAGCGAACATTTCCCTGTTCGTATTTCTCCTCGTTCTCATTATTCAAAGTCCAGCCACTCTGATCTGAATCGTACTCGGACGATGAAACCCACAAATAGCGCGCAGCGAGATAGTCATAAAGAGCATTCTCCGGATCGTGTAAAGCGCATTCATCGAGTACTTCGAGCCAATCTGACTGGCGTGGATTCGTTTCATGAGACAAGAAGCTGCTATGAAACAAAAGTAAAGCACGCGCACGCCACATTTCAACATTCGTGCTATCCAATCGAACCGCCGTTTCAAGACTCGCCTGACATTCACTTCGGCAGATTGTTTCGAACTCTTTTTCCAGCGCTGTGATGGTGTCAAAATCAAGCTCTCGCGGAAGAAAAGTAAATTGAGGAACATCTCTCTCCTTGTATCGCAGTCGCCAAGAACCAGTCTGCGGAGAGTTGAGAAGACAGGCCGCTCCGAGTGCGATTTGAGGATCGGTTTTTACTGAATCCATTCTTTCGACT
>DAOUPA010000680.1 GCA_030626405.1 Planctomicrobium sp. | reverse complement strand
TGATGCATTTTCCATCCTGAAGTGAAGTGGCAGATTCAAATTCCCGTAACCGGACAGCATCCTACAAACAAGAGAGAACCATCCAAGCTCGACTCGGTGAAAACGATGGGATAAATAGAGGAGCCCCCAATACTGAAAGGGGAAAGGCGTCGTAATGATCGTGTGACTGTCCGTGGTAAAAACGGACGTCCAAGGACAATACCGGCCCCAGAATCAGAAAAGCTTTCGCGACAGGTTCCTGAATTAGCATTCATCGACCCTGATCGGTATGACCGCGTGATACGACTCCTGGTGGAACGGAATGCAAAATACAAACGTTCCGAGTCTGTCCGCAACGATCCCCGAGCTGGAATTCCGAAGCGTCAAACACGATGGCCAGGTCAGCATTTACGCTGTGGTGTCTGTGGTCGTATGTTTGTGTTTGGGGGGCATGGAAAAACGGAACGTCTGATGTGTACAGGAGTCCGTGAGTACAAGTGCTGGAACGCACTGACCGTCTCGGGTCCAGATGCTGCCCGAGCTGTTGCGGAGCGAACTCGTGAACTCATCACCGATTTGCCAAACATCGACAATGCCTGGGGGGCCGAATATGAGGTGCAGCGTCAAGCAAGATTGGTTGAGAGCCATGATGAGCTAAACCGGCTTCAAAGGGAACTTGATAGTGCAACTCGTAAACTCGCGAATCTCTTCGATCTCTCTGAGAAAATCGGTGCGAGTGAAGCGACTGTGGAACGGATCCGGGAAGCTGAGTTGAGAATTGCTTTTCTGAAAGACCAAATGCACTTGGTGCAACGTGAGCAACAGAATCACCCGGTCTTACCGTCGCTTGACGAAATCAAGCTGATTGCAAATGATGTCTTTTCGGAACTTGCCGTTGAGTCAAGCGAGTTCTCTCGTCAAATGCACAACGCGATTGATGAGTTTTTCGTGTTGCCATACCAACTGGTTGATAGTGGTCACATTCAACCACGTCTCACTTTTCAGGTGTCACCGTTTAAATTGGTCAACGATTTCTCTTGCGATTCGTTGCCGATCCAGACATTTGATTGTGTTGTCGACCTGGCCAAAAAACCAAAGCGATTGACTCATCTGGACGACGTCGTCCGTATGGTCGGTCAGGGAATGAAGCACGCAGAAGTTGCTAGCCAGCTTGGGATTTTCAAATCCGAAGTTGGCTATGCAATGAAACTTCACCGAGAAATGGTTGCCCTAGGAGTTGATGACCCGTGGGTGCCGGTGGTCTCAGTGGAGCAAGCCCGCGAACATTACAAACGAGTGAGAAACCCTCGATTTGATTTCAAACCGTTAGAAGGCTTTGAGACAACACGGCATCCGAAGAGTTAACCACCGTGTCCCAATTTTCAATCCTGTTCCTTTTGCCCCTGAGTGGTTTTCCGCTCAGGGGCTTTTTTTATTGGAGAATCATTTGAAGAACAAAACCGAACTCAACGAGCTGATTCGCATCTGGATGCGAGCATGTTTCGATAGACTGATGACCATTGAACAAAAGAAAGGATCGACGCCAGAGAGACGCGACTCGAAAAAACGAACTCGACGAAAGAAAACACACTGATTGCTGAACTCATCGCAAAACTTGTCCAGCCCTGAATTCACAATATTACCGACCAATTGTCACGAGGCACCACTCATCATTTCTCACTAAAGAACTCATGTAAATGCGTCATAAGAATGTGAGGAGTGATGGTGCTTTCAAGTTTTTCTGCTCGGTGACCACTGTGAATTCATGAATACCTCCGCGTGAAACCATGGCTGATAAACCACGGACTCCGCGATGAGCTTGCAACACCGATGAGTCAACGGCGATGAAGACCGTTGATCTGATCTTCTGTTGACTTGCCGATCCTTTCACTGGATTGCTCTGCGCAGAATACTTCTCCCTCTCCGAATGCCCTCTACATTCTTTCACAACGAATCGTTCGATTTCTTCAAATTCCATTTCTTAAAAAGGAGACTGCCGATGACGGCACCGAAATTCCAACTGGGGCAGACGGTGGCAACGCCGAATGCTCTGCAAACACTTTCCACCGACGACATCCAACGTGCACTGACGCGTCACGTTACTGGAGATTGGGGCGATTGTTGCCCTGACGACCGAGATGCCAATGAACAGGCTCTCGAACAAGGAGGCCGACTCTTCTCTGTCTATCACGGCATCAACAACACGAAGTTCTGGGTGATCACGGAATCTGATCGTTCGTCGACGACTGTTCTGATGCCGGAAGATTACTGATTCAATTGCTGAATCGCGTATCACCGTTCCGGTCTCGCTTCTCCTGAGACACTCAGCTCAATTTCGAGCGAAAACGCGTCATAAATCAATGAACACTGAAGAAGGAGATATCTGTGACACTATGAACAAGAACACTGCGAACACTCACACTTCCCATTCATCACTCACACTTTTTACGAAAGGTCTTTTATTGCATTACACCGTGCTGACTTTTGTTTCCATTGCGTTGCTGCTCGCGGTGGTTGCGTTCATTAAAGAACGCCGACTACGTCTCGCGTTGCAGCAGTTACTTCGACGTCTTCTTTCTCGCTGGAGGTCTCATGACGACAACCAGGATTCGACCACTACTGGTCATGATCGCGACACTGCTCACAATGGCCGGTTGCGACAACGCTGAACAACGCCGCTTGATTCAGATGCAACAGGAGGTTGTTAACAGTGCCCAACAACTCGTTGCTGCCGACGCAGAGGCACGCAAGGAACTGGTCGCCCTGCAACGTGATCTTCAGGAAGAAGGAGCAAACGTTGACCATCAGAGAGATATTCTTGAACAGGACCGCCGTGAGGTTGCAGCAACTCGACCTCGAGATCCAATTATCGCTGAGGCGATTCGAGAGATTGGCTTGCTGTTGATCTGCCTGCTTCCACTGGGACTCTGCTGGTACCTGTTGAGGTCTCCCATCGAACCGGCGGATGATCGTGTTGTTGCTGAGTTACTGATT
>DAOUPA010000122.1 GCA_030626405.1 Planctomicrobium sp. | reverse complement strand
TGCGGACCACCATTGAATGTCAGGTCGTGAACTTTGATAACATATTTCCCAGACTCTGGTGTGGTGAAGTCGATGGCTCCGCCGCGACGTTCGACTTTGAGATCGTTTCCTTGTGCATCGGCAACAATCACGACAGGGTTGAGCTTGGAGTCAATTCCCTTGGCGGCGCAGTCGATCATGATCCGCTGGTCTTTCTTTGCTTCAAACGTGTAGTAATTGATCGCTTGTTTCGTCGCTGATGCGTTGCAGATCGAGTCCACATTGAGATCCATTGCCGTATCTAACGTTGTGTTCGCTTTGGTTCGAATCACTTCCGCAAGCGTACCGACGTTGAAGACGCGTGATGAAGAAACACCTAGCCGCGTCATCACTCGGGCTTCATGGATTCCAGTTGGACAATCCGCCGCGATGGTCACAACATATTGGTTCGCAATCGGCAGCCCATTTTCGCCAACCTTGGGGATGGCGGTCAGTCCAGGATGCGAAAAACTGAGTTCTTCGACATTTTCAAAGTTGTCGCCGGTGATGGTGACATCAACAGTCGTTCCGACCTGCCCTCCCATCGGCATTGTCGTCATGAGACGCGGAGCCGGAAGGCAGACTGCTTGAGCAACAACCAGCGAGGGCAACAAAAGCCCCACGGCACAGAATGCGACCGCACTCAACAGAAAACTTCCAATTTCTGGCGAGGTTTCGGTGTTGAAACCTGTTCGTTTTTTATTCACGGAGTCGTCTCTTTGTTGCAATGTTTGCTTAATGATTAAACAAAAACTCTTTGGTGTTCATTAACGCCCAAATGATATCCTGGTAATTCTCGCGGGTGGCCTTGTTTGCGTCGATGGGTTTGTCGTTCGCATCGAGGACCGGCTCGTGGAGGTAATCCAGTGCTGTTTTCAACTCGTCTGCTCGTGGTGGACGAGAGAATGCAGCGAAGTACATCGCAGTGATTTTCTCTTCATCTTTCTCATCGCTCTTGACAAGTTGAGCAGCGCGTCCTGAACCAGAGGCGAGTTTCGCTTTAATTTCTGATGAATTGATGAGGTGCAGACTCTGCCCCAAGCTCGATGATTGCACGCGTTCGCACTCGCAGACGCTCTCGTTTTCAGGTCGTCCGAAGACTCGCAGGAATGCCGAGGCTTTGTTGTAACTGTTGTCTGGCAGGCCGATTGCCCGCGTTCCCTCTGGCAAGTTTGCGAACCTGGTAGGAGTTCCAGTTAAATCGTCAATCGCGTCGAGCATGACTTCTGCCTGCAGACGTCTGGGGTAGAAGCGCGAGTAGTTTTGCCGGTCGACAAGATTGTATTCGTTTGGCGTTGCACTCAATTGATATGCATTCGAACGAGTGATGACGCGAACGAGTTCTTTGAGGTTATAGCCGCTCTCAATGAAATGCTTCTCCAACGCCACCAATAACTCTGGGTTCGTCGGCGGGTTGGTATCGCGGATGTCATCTTCTGGTTCAATCAAACCCCGTTTGAAGAAATGTTTCCAGTAGCGATTCACCAATGCTTTCGCAAAGAATGGATTGTCTTTTGCGCTCATCCAATCGGCGAGCCGCAAACGCGGGTCTTGATCGGCGGTGATCTCGCCGACATCATCACCAAAGGCGGCAGGCTTGAGTGAGACTCCCGTGCGAACATTTTCCGCTGTCGCGACGCCTCGCTTATGAAAAATCAAGTCTTCGCCGCGTCTTCCAGATGGCTTACGTCCAACCTGAGTGAAGAACGCGGACAAGCTGTAGTAGTCGTCCTGACTCCAGCGTTCAAATGGGTGATGGTGACACTGGGCACATTGCAGCCGAACTCCGAAAAATAGCTGCGCGACATCTTCAAGCTGTTGCTTCGGTTCTTTGACACGTTTGTACCACGCCACCGGTGGATTGCTGATTACGGTTCCTGTGGCGGCGAGGAGTTCGCGGACAAATTGATCGTAAGGGACGTTTGCCAGTAAGCTATCCCGAACCCAGGCATGAAACGCAAAGTTGGAAGTAATATCGCCAGCATCGTCGCGACGATTTTTCAACAGCGCAGTCCACTTGTTGGCGAAGTAGTCGGCATAGCCTGGACTGCGAAGAAGTCGGTCGATGACCTGATCACGCTTATCGGCATCGCTGCTGGCAAAAAACGCTGTTGCTTCCTCTTCCGTCGGCAGACGACCTGCGATGTCCAACGAAACGCGACGGAGGAACGTTGCATCATCGCAAACAGGCGAAGGTGGGATCCCGATCTCTTTGAGGTTGGCGAAGACGTGTTCGTCAACAAAGTTCTTCGCCTCTGGAAGGTTTTCGACCGGTGCTCCCAAAGGAACCGCAGCAGTGAAGACCGCAGTCTTGCCCTGGTATCTCACCATGATGGCAACCTTGCCTGGGATGTCTTCAATTTTGACCAGTCCATCTTCGTCGACATCTGCCATCGCAACGGCATTGGATTCATAGAGTGCCGTCTGAGTGACATCGCGAACACTGCCATCGGAATAATTCGCCAAGGCCTTTAGCTGTTGTTCGTCACCAGTTTGAAGAACTCCACGTTCCGGCTGCACTTCAATCGAAACAAGCTCTGGTTCGGAATCGTTAAGATACCGGGCGCCTTGCTCGATCCAACGTAGAATGACTGCGTAACTTTCAGAATCCTTCGAGAGACGCTTTCCGCCACCATGAGGAATTTGATTCGATGCCTTGGCAAGGAGGAGACTCCGCGCTGGAGCCGTTTGAGAAATTCTTCGACTGCGTCCCTGCTTCAAGAGACTGTCGTAATCGTCCGCAGGTTCGAAACCCAGAAGCGAGAGTTGAAAACCGTTTTGTCCCCCGCCTGCTTTCGCATGGCAAGTCCCGCCGCTGCAACCGGCCTTCGTGAGAATCGGCACAACGTCGTTAACAAAACTGACCGGTCGATTCGGTTCTTCCCCGAGAACTGGAACAGTTCCCAGCAAGAGAGAAACGAAAAAGAGGACGAGTCCGCGACACAGTCGCTGGTCGAGTCGGAAATGATTCAGGTGGGTCATGTCGTTACTCATCAAGGACATGAAATGACTTTTGCGATATTTGGGTCATTCACAAAGTGGAGGGAGGATGGGGCGGGGTCGCGATGGATCAACTATACGTTATGCAACATGCTCGCGTCTACATTCAAGGTTCTTTTTGAGATCTGAAATGCCTGTTCGTACGTTGGTAAGTCGATTTATGAAGGAGATTTATAAAGAATCATGAGTTGACTCACTGCAAACTTTTCAACTCCTGGAAATGCCATCGGACATCATCTCCGTCGCAAATCATCGATTTTCATCAGGCAACGCCTCTCTTGAAGCTGTATTACCAAAACAGACTTCTCATCCTCAAATTCCCCTCAACTGCAACAGAATGAGATTTATTGAGTACACGTGACGCTGCCACGTCAGCTGCTTATGCTTTAACGAAGACTGACATCCCGTTACAAAAGCGAATCCAAACCATGCCACAAGCGATAGGCATCATCCCGGCCCGTATGCAATCTTCGCGATTGCCTGGAAAAATGCTGCTTAGCGAGACGGGAAAGCCGCTGATTCAGTATTCTTGGGAAGCCGCGACAAAAGCGAAGTCGCTTGGTGATGTCATCATCGCGACCGATAGCGAAAAGATTGCTGCTGCTTGCGAAAAATTCGGGGCCAAAGTTACTTTAACGGGAGATCACCCCAGCGGAACAGATCGAATTGCCGAGGTCGTTCAATCGCTGAAGCTTGACGCGGAACTGATCATCAACATTCAGGGAGACGAGCCGGAACTCGACTCCGGTTGCATCGATCAACTTGTCGACGCAATGGGAAAAGCACCACATATCGAGATGGGAACGCTGGCAACGCCGATCACCTCTCAGGCAATGCTCCTCGACAATGGCTGCGTGAAAGTCGTTTGCGCCGCGGATGGTCGGGGACTGTACTTCAGCCGACATCCGATCCCGTTCTACCGAGATGGCGAACCGGCAGACCTGTTGCCGACGGCAGGTGAAGATGCTCAGTTCGTGCAAACTCCCTGGTTACTGCATTTGGGAATTTATGCCTACCGTCCCGAATTTCTGCTCGCTTTGACCCAAATGCCCCCTTCGAGGCTGGAGCAACTGGAGAAACTCGAACAGTTGCGGGCTTTAGAAGCGGGAGCTTCGATACTTGTTGAAGTTGTCTCCCACCGCTCCGTTGGAATCGACACCGCTGCCGATTATGCTGCGTTCATCGAGAGAATGAAAACAAAAGTAGAATGAGCATCTTTCAGCCATTCATTCTAATGAGTAGTTAAGACATCAACCGGAAGTTTTCCGCCTCCGGTTTTCAATTTAATCACAGGATAAAGACACAATGACAAAGCATATCTTTGTCACAGGCGGCGTGGTCAGTTCACTCGGGAAAGGACTCACATCGGCATCGGTGGGTCTCTTGCAAGAGCGACGCGGATTCAGTGTCCGTATGCAAAAGCTTGACCCCTACATCAACGTCGATCCAGGGACGATGTCGCCGTACCAGCACGGTGAGGTCTACGTTCTCGACGATGGTTCCGAGACAGACCTCGACCTTGGTCATTACGAACGTTTCACGAAAAGCCCGCTCTCGCGGAAATCGAACACCACGACTGGGCGGATATATAGTTCCGTCATCGAGAAGGAACGCAAAGGCGAATACCTCGGCGCGACGGTTCAAGTCGTTCCGCATGTGACGAACGAAATCAAAGCCAGCATTTTGAAGCTTGCTGCGGATGATGTTGATGTCGTCATCACCGAACTCGGTGGAACGGTTGGCGATATCGAAGGGCTTCCATTTATGGAAGCGATTCGTCAGATCCCTCTCGATGTCGGCAAAGAGAACTGTCTCTTCATCCACTTAACGCTCGTGCCGTACCTCAAAGCGGCTCGTGAAGCGAAAACAAAACCGACGCAGCACAGCGTTGGTCAGCTTCGGCAGATCGGAATTCAGCCGGACATTCTCGTTGTTCGAACCGAACGCGCGATGGGTCGCGAGAACGCCGAGAAAATTGCACTCTTTTGTAACGTTGAAAAAGAAGCTGTCATCGAAGAAATCGATAAGACGCTTTCCATCTACGAAGTTCCACTCGGACTTGCCGAGAACAAGATCGATGAGTTGATCATCAAGAAGCTTGGTCTCCCGCGTACCGAACTCAAAATCGATGACTGGAAAGACCTCATGCACCGGATTCGGAATCCTCAGCATGAAGTGACGATTGCCGTCGTCGGGAAATATATCGAACACCGCGACGCCTACAAATCAATCTACGAATCGCTTACCCATGCAGGCTTTGCACATTCGACCCGCGTCCTGATCAAACGGATTGAAGCCGAAGAGTGCGAAGCCGAAGACCTCGACCAACTCCTCGGCAACGTGGATGGATTACTCGTGCCTGGCGGGTTTGGCTATCGCGGGATCGAAGGGAAAATCAAAGCCGTTCAATACGCCCGCGAGCGCGGGATTCCGTACTTCGGGATTTGTCTGGGAATGCAGTGCGCAGTGATTGAATATGCCCGCAACGTGCTGGGACTCAAAGAAGCAAACAGCACCGAATTCGCGGTCGATACGCCGGACCCGGTCATCTGTCTCCTCGAAGAACAGAAGACAATCACCGACAAAGGTGGCACGATGCGTTTGGGAGCGCAGCCCTGCATCCTTCAAGAAGAATCGAAATCGCGTCAGGCGTACGGCGAACAAGAAATCTCCGAACGACATCGCCACCGATTTGAATTCAACCCGGCCTACAAAGAACGCCTCATCGAATCCGGCATGCACCCGACCGGAACCAGCCCAAATGGGAACCTCGTCGAGATCGTCGAAGTCGCAGACCACCCCTGGTTCGTGGCTGTCCAGTACCACCCAGAATTCAAATCCAACCCGCTCGACTCTCACCCCCTCTTCAGAGACTTCGTCGGAGCGGCGCTCAAGAAACATCAAGGGAAGTGAGATAACATTGGGGTTCGATGACAAGCGATGTATGCAGACCTAGTTCTGAAGCTGTGGGCAAGTCGTTCGAAAGGAAATGCTCTCGCGCATTCTTCATCAGGAAACGCTTAGGTCTCTCATGAATTCAACACACATTTTCATGGCAATCACAACCCTGTTCTTGTGCGCGGTCGGTTCTCCTGTTGCGGCGAAACCACCAAACATTGTTTTGATCATGGCAGACGACATGGGGTTTGAATGTGTTGGGGCCAACGGGGGTGAGACGTACCAGACGCCGCACCTCGACAAGCTTGCCGCTTCCGGAATGCACTTCAAACATTGCTACAGCCAGCCGATCTGTACACCATCGCGCGTGCAGATCATGACGGGAATCTACAACAGCCAAAACTACAAAGAATTCGGTCTGCTGCCTCCGAAGTCTTACACCTTCGGGAACCTACTTCAGGATGGTGGCTACAACACCTGCATTGTTGGTAAGTGGCAGTTGAAGGGTGGGCTCAAAGGGCCGAACAAGTTTGGCTTCGACGAATACTGCCTGTGGCAACTGACGCGCCGACCGAATCGTTATCCAAACCCCGGTTTTGAAATCAACGGCGAAGAGAAGGATTTCAAGAACGGCGAATACGGTCCTGACATTGTGAGTGACTACGCTTGCGACTACATCAAACGAAAGGCAGATGCCGAGAAGCCATTCTTCGTTTACTACCCGATGATGCTCCCGCACTGGCCGTTCGAACCGACGCCTGACTCCGAAGAATGGAACCCCAAGGCTCGCCTCAAAGACAAAACCGAAAAGGGAGCGAACAAGAAGTCGAAGAAGTTCTATATCGACATGGTTCACTACGTGGACAAAATCATCGGCAAGATTGTTGCCCAACTCGAAGCGTCCGGCGTTCGCGAAGAGACCTTGATTCTCTTTACCAGCGATAACGGGACGTACGAATCCATCGTATCGCAATTTCAAGGCAAAGACTGGCGCGGCGGCAAAAGCTACATGAGTGACAATGGCACCCGGACGACGCTCATCGCAAGCTGGCCTGGAAAAATCGAAGCAGGCACTGTGAATACCGGCCTGCATGACTTTTCAGACATCCTGCCGACTCTCGCTGCCGTTGGGGATACGGAAATTCCGAAACGTCTACAGCTCAGTGGGCGCAGCTTCTACCCGCAACTTCTCGGTCAGCAAGGGAAGCCACGCGAATGGGTCTATTGCTGGTATTTCCGTAATGGCAAGCCGGTCGATGGTGGCAAGAAACACTCGGCAGGCGAGTTCGCCCGCAACCATCAGTTCAAGCTCTACCGAACTGGCCAGTTCTACGATGTGACAAACGACTTCTACGAACAGTCACCGCTTTCCATTGATTCGCTCACGCCAGAACAGAAAAGCACCCGTCGCGAACTGCAAGCAGTGATCGACAAACAGACGCGTCCGGGCTTCTACCGGGAAGCTCAGTAAACACGACAATATTCCCAAAATGATTCTGGAAACAGATTCCGGAAATCGGCGTGAAATGTTTGATCCTCACCTGAAAGCCTGGCGTTCCATTTGCTGTAAGACTTTCGTTATGGCTTTCACAAAGAGGATCGAGAGATGGACGTATTTGGTGTGATGGGCTTTGCCTTCGGGATGCTGGGACTGGTCTTTGGGCTTCAGGGAATGATGAGTTCCCACCGCATCAACAAACTTGAAGAACGCCTCAAAGAACTCAACGTCATCGACCCCGAGTTCAACTCCGGAGCGTCGTGATGGAAGGGTGAGGAGGTTGAGAGGCCACGTGTGCCGCTGCTATCCCAGCCGCGCAGAATCGGCTACCATAAAACGGATCAAATCGTTGGCGTTCGCCATTGTCCGTGTTCGTGGACTTGAAAAATACAACTCCTCAAAAGAAAAGTAGAGTCGAGCCATGCGCGTCTTGCTCATCATGTTTGCATTCTGCTTCTTGCCGATGGCAACTGCCGGAGCGGAAGAGATCAACCGGTCCTCCTTGCCGATTCCTCAAGCTTCATTCAAAGGTGTTGTTGGTCTGCGACCATCAGAGTCAAGGAAGGATTTCCCCAAAGAAATTCAGGCTCCTAAGGGGGCACCGAATGTCTTGTTGATTATGACTGACGATGTTGGCTTTGGTGCATCCAGTACGTTTGGTGGTCAAATTCCAACACCGACGTTCGATCGTCTTGCCAAGTCGGGCTTGCGTTACAATCAGTTTCACACAACAGCTCTCTGTTCGCCGACTCGTGCATCTTTGTTAACAGGTCGCAACCACCATAGCGTGGCGACTGCCTGTGTTATGGAAGCGGGAGTTGGTTTCCCTGGCTACAACACGCTGCTCCCTAAAAGTTGCGGTGGACTTGGGAAAATTCTCAAAGAGAATGGCTACAACACATCATGGTTTGGCAAGAATCACAACGTCCCCGACTGGCACACAAGTCAAGCTGGCCCATTCGACCTCTGGCCGGTCGGTTTGGGATTTGAATACTTCTATGGATTTATTGGCGGTGACACCAACCAATGGGCGCCCGCCATTACTGAAAACACTCGACCAATTGAACCCCCTACTGATGATCCGAACTACCATTTCGACGTCGACATGGCTGACAAAGCGATCGGCTGGCTGCGGATGCAGAATTCAGTTGCTCCAGACAAACCATTTTTCTGCTACTACGCCCCTGGGACGGCACACGCTCCACACCACGCACCCAAAGACTGGATCAATAGCTTCAAAGGGAAATTTGATCAAGGCTGGGACGAAGTTCGTGCAGAAATCCTTGCTGAACAAAAGAAGCTGGGTGTTGTGCCGCAAAACACAAAATTGACCGAACGCTCGAAAGGGATCCGGGCCTGGGATTCTTTGAACGCCGATCAGAAAAAAGTTTACGCGCATATGATGGAACTGTATGCAGCCTCGCTTTCACATTGTGATCATCAAATCGGACGTGTGGTCGATGCTGTCGAAGAGATGGGCGAACTCGACAACACTCTGGTGATTTATATTCAAGGAGACAACGGAGCCAGTGCCGAAGGCAATCCGAATGGGCTGTTAAATGAGATGAGTTTCTTCAACAACATCAAAGAGGATTTCAGCGAAGTTGAACGCCGCATGGATGAGTTAGGCGGCCCGATGACATTCAATCACTACCCAATGGGTTGGGCCCATGCGATGGACTCGCCGTTCCAGTGGACGAAGCAAGTTGCATCGCACTTCGGAGGCACTCGCAACGCAATGGTCATCTCCTGGCCGAAGCGAATCAAGCAAGGGAATGGTCTGCGTACACAGTTCCATCACGTCATCGATATTATGCCAACGATTCTCGAAGCGACCGGTTTGCCTGGTCCCGTCACGATTGATGGTGTCACGCAAAAGCCCGTCGAAGGTGTCAGTATGGCTTACACTTGGGACGAGGAAAAAGCACCGTCGACGCGGACAACGCAGTATTTCGAGATGTTCGGAAACCGCGCGATTTACCACGATGGTTGGGTCGCCGCGACCACACCTCCGACACCGCCGTGGGTCAGTGTGGTCACAGGGATCGACGTCATCGATGACTTCGAATGGGAGCTTTACAACATTACAGATGACTTTTCTGAATCGGTGAATCTGGCAACTGCGGAGCCGAAGAGACTGCTCGATATGCAACGACTGTTTTATATCGAAGCAGTGAAGTACCAAGTGCTCCCGATTGACAATAGTAAGGTTGCTCGTCTGGACGTCACCAACCGACCCAGCCTGACCGAGGGACGTGATACTTTCACTTACTACGATGGACTGATCCGCATTCCTGAAGGTTCCTCACCAGATATCAAGAACAAAAGCTGGAGTGTGACTGCCAAAATCGAAGTCCCGAAAGATGGTGCCGATGGCGTGATTATCACTCAAGGTGGACGCTTTTCCGGTTGGGGACTTTACTTGAAAGAGGGTCAACCCGTCTTCCACTACAACTTGGTGGGTGTCGAGAGATACAACATCGCCGGCAAAGATAAGCTCTCCCCTGGTGAGCACACTCTCGATTTTAATTTCAAGTTTAATGGAGGCGGTCCAGGTTCTGGAGGAACTGCAACACTGGCAGTCGATGGAAAAACTGTCGGTACGACAAAGTATCCACGGACCATCGGCTACCGGATGTCACTCGATGAGACGCTCGACATCGGTGAAGACACAGGCACGCCTGTCAGCGAGGACTATCAAGTTCCATTCAAGTTTACTGGCGAGATCGACAAAGTGATCATCAAGTTGGAAAAGTAATGTCGCGGTCAGTTCAAGGAGGGCATACTTTTCTTATCTGAGTGAACCCACCGGGCGTCAATGGAATCGGTTATATGTTTCCCTTGGCGGCGACTGCCAACGCGCCCAGCAATGCCGGGATCAGGAATCCTCGGAAAACAGATTCCCAACGAGAGTGACAGGGAATCATCGACGCTAAGAAACTGCAAGTCAGAGTCATTCCCAATTCGGTCAAAATGAATTTCACTGAATCACCATCGGCAAGCCTGCCGTTGTACACAAGTGCGGTCGTGCCCATGACCATCAATGCGAATGAACCCGCCAGCGAAAACTTAAACCGATCTTTCCAAACGAGTGGTTCTGCTTCGGGAGATTCCAGCTGCGGTTCGCTTAATAATTCCTCGATTTGTGCATCAATGTCTACGTTTTGAGCGTCCGGGTATTTTGTTTTCAGCTCGACGACCGTCAGTTCCAGCTTACGAAGTTCCAGTAATTGCCTGGCTAGGTCCAACCGTTTATTGTCGCGTCGATCTTTGGTGAGGAATTGTCGCATCTCAGGGAAGAAGAAGAGCACTCCAAGGACGAGAAGCACGAGGATCCGCGGACCACCGGGCGGCAAATGCTTGAGAATTTGAACAACAATTTCCACGAGCGGACTTCTGTTCTGGAGTGATCGCCGAATCCAGTGCCCCCCGGCATGAGAGTGGAAATGGATTTCGGTGCGAGTCGTTGGAGTAGGGCATGCTACTGCATTCGATGGCAGAGACGCTCTTCCCCCGATGATCTCTTTGTTTTAATTCGGTTATTCTTGTTCTTCATCCAACTTCATACGTTCGACTCTTGCTGTCAGCCAGCGGCCCCAGGTGAAGTAGTGGAAGGCGATGAAGAAGAAGAGGCCAGCGACGACCAATAGCATCATGGCAAAGTCAGGCAGGATCAGAGAAACTAGAGCGATGAATCCGCCCACGCTGAAGAGCACAAAGACCAGGGCCAGCCAAGTGCCGCTGTCCTGGGCCTTTTGCTTTTCTTTTCTTGATTCACCAGGCAGTCGAGGAGTCATGAAATCACGCCTTGTTCAATGAATTCCTTGACGCGTTCTTCGCGAATGAACATGCCATCTTCGAGCTGGTCTACAATTTTATCTTCGGTTAGGAAGAAGCCGATCATCCCGCCCGGAGGATCAAACTCGACCCGGTCGATTTTCCGGCAGCCATTCTCGCTGGTTTCGTAAATGTGTAGATGCCGCCACGATTTCATTGGGCCTTCAAGCTGTTCTTCGACGACGAGTCGCGGAGATTCGAACTCGACAATCTGATGTTTCAATGTATGAACCTGCCCGAAGCTGACGATTTGAAATTCCAACTCCACACCATGGCTGAGGATCTCAGGCGGAGAGACGAATTTGATCCCCAGATCCGGATTGCTCACCTTGGTAACGTTCGCTGGTTGAATCAGAAATTGAAAAAGTCCCTCTGGAGAGCAAGGGAGTATAGTTTCGTGCTCAAAAATCGCCATCGTTGTCTCAATTGCTAAGTATGGAAACCACGTCTCTATCCAATTAGAATAGTCTATGAACTCTAACCGAACGACGATCGAAATTGAATCCTGCTTTCTTCGGAGTCTCCGTCTACCAACTCGTGTGCACCTCGTTTGATATCCACATTGACACAAACGTTGATTCAGTTGATGATTTTGATCTGTGGTACCTGATGTCATCAAGCATTTTCTGTCCGGTAAAGACAAGTTTCGGTGGTTCATGTTCACCTACAAACGGCAATCTCCATTGAAGATCATGGCACTCACCTTGCTGTGCCTTGCCCTTTCGTCTTGTTCAGGGTCACCTGTGAGTGTGAGTCAGACACCTTCACCGATTGAGAGTTCACCTTCACCGGTCCTCAGCGACGATGGAAAAAACGACGAAGCAGTTGCACAGTCAGAGGTCAGGAGACCTGACGCTAGGTCCATTGACGAACTGCTTCTCTTTCAGCCATCAAAGTACCCCGATGGAAATTGGGAACCGCAGCATCTCGATTATCTTGATGTCTTCTTTGATTCGAAAGATGGGACTCGGATTCACAGTTGGTACTGTCCTGCGAAAACCCCGAAAGCGGTTTTGCTGTTTCTGCATGGCAACGCAGGGAATTTGAGTGGTCGTAGCTGGCTGATGAAAAAGTTTCAGGAAGAGCATCAGGTCTCAGTGATGATTGTCGACTACCGCGGTTACGGTCGTTCGAAAGGAAAGGCGACAGCGCAAGGTGCCATCGAAGATGTCCAAGCTGCCCGTAAAGAGTTGGCGAAGCTGGCAAAAGTGAATGAATTGGAGATCGTTCTGATGGGCCGCTCACTCGGCGGCGCCATCGCGATTCAAGTCGCTACCGAGAAAGCACCGCGTGGGTTGATCATCGAAAGTTCATTCACGTCACTCAACAAAATCGCGAAGCATCACTTTCCGAGGCTTGCCTGGCTGGTCCCGAAAGAGAAGCTGAACTCCGAGACCACGCTCTCAAAATATCACGGTCCACTTCTCATCAGTCATGGAAATCGCGACAGTGTCATTCCATTTGCTATGGGGAAAGCTCTTTTTGCGGCCGCGAACGAACCGAAACTGTCCGTAGTCATTCCCGGAGCAAATCACAACGACCCGCAAACGCGCGAGTATTACGAAACGTTTGATAAGTTTCTGGGGACATTACCGAAAAGCTCACGCTGACTCGTTGTCGGTCAGTTTGCGATTTCTTGATTGATCGATTCCAATAGGGTGAATACTTTCGTCAAGGAACTAGATCAAATGGCCCGATGCGTACCACTTCTGCTTTTCCCGCTCCTCGTCATGGTGAGTCATCTTCGAGCTGATGAACCGGCAGAGAGATACGTCGTCTCTGCTCCCCCGACCGGAATGAAGCTTGATCCTTTCTATAAGAAGTACACAAACGCGAACGGCTATCCGATCATCAGTTCGGAAAAGGTCAACGACTATGCGCTGAAGGAAGCAGCGTATCTCATCGATCAGATGCTTGCGAAACGACTTGATGTCCGCGAGGCGATGATCAAGAGCGGTTCGCGAATGATTATAATGTCGGAGGACGAATTCACATCCAACGTTCCGGAACATACACACCTGATGCCACACGATTTCTGGGACGCTCGCGCTCGGGGATTAGGTGGGTCACGGACCGATCCGGTTTGTTCCTGTGGCGAAGAGAACCTCCTCTGCTTTGAAGGTGATCCTTACTCGACCGAGAATATTCTCATACATGAGTTCGCCCACAATATTCATCTTCGTGGAATGGTGAACGTCGATGACACATTCGATGACCGTGTAAAACGTGCGTACGAAGAGGCGATAGACGAAGGTCTCTGGGAAACGAAATACGCTTCAACCAATCACCATGAGTACTTCGCAGAAGGAGTGCAGTCATGGTTCAGCAACAATCGTGAGAACGACCACGATCACAATCATGTCAACACCAGGGAAGAGTTGAAGGAATACGACCCTCGGCTGGCCGCTTTGTGTCAGGAAGTTTTCGGTGACACAAAGCTGGTCTACACGAAACCCGGTACCCGGTTGACCGGACACCTCGAAGGATACGATCCTGCAAAGGCACCAAAGTTCTCCTGGCCGGAACGACTCAATAAGGTCAAAAAAGAGATTCACGAAAAGGCTGCGAAACGCGGGCAGGAAGAGTGATCATTGACGCTGCCTTCAGACTTCACGAAGATGACCGCTTCATTGAGTTCACCCCAGAGAGAAACACGACTTATGAAACTGCTCACTCACCGTTCAATCCCGTTGCTGTCGATTATCATGCTCGTTGCTCAATCTGCGCACGCTCAAAAGGATGCTGCGATTCAGAAATCCGAATTCATCTATGAGGAAGCTCCCTTCGAGAGTTGCCACGCATCGACAATTGTCGAAAAGCCGGGCGGCGGCATGATGGCTGCCTGGTTCGGCGGCACAGACGAAGGGAATAAAGACGTTGGGATCTGGATTGCCGAAACTGACGCTCAAGGCAACTGGTCGGCACCGGTTGAGGTCGCCAATGGAATTCAACATGCCGACTTACGATACCCCTGTTGGAATCCGGTTCTCGTTCGCAATCATTCTGACCCAGGGAAAATTTCGCTGTACTACAAATGTGGTCCGAACCCTCGTCAGTGGTGGGGGATGTTGATGACGCACAACAAAGATGGCTGGTCGCAGGCGTGTCGCCTTCCAGAAGGAATCGATGGTCCAGTGAAGAATAAGCCGTTCCGCTTCGAAGATGGAACTCTCCTTTGCGGTTCATCGACCGAATACGATGGCTGGCGTGTTCATTTCGAAGTGACAAAAGATGACGGCAAAACCTGGAAACGAATTGGCCCGATTAACGACGGGAAAGAGTTCAATATCATCCAGCCGAGCGTTCTGCAACACAAAGATGGCAAGCTGCAAATCCTGTGTCGCTCTCGTGAAGGGAACGTCATCACGAGTTGGTCCAGTGATCAGGGGAAAACCTGGACGAACCCAGAGCGAACGTCTCTTCCGAACCCAAACTCAGGCACAGACGCTGTAAGTCTCGCGGATGGTCGGCATGTGATCGTTTACAACAATACACCCAAGGGGCGTTCTCCTCTCAATGTTGCGATCAGTGACGACGGAAAGGCATGGACCGACAAAGTCGTTCTGGAAAAAGAACGTGGCGAGTACTCGTATCCGGCGGTCATTCAAGCCGAAGACGGTTTACTACACATTACTTACACCTGGAAACGCAAGCGGATCAAACACGTTGTCATTGATCCGAAAAAACTGTAAGTGGATCAGGTTGCACTTCGCCCAACGAATCTGCATACTTCCCCGCTGCACCGAAATTGTTGCCATCGGCGTCATTTTTCGGCGCACCGGAGATACGGTTGTCGTGTCTGCGTAGTCGTCAACTCAATAAGCGCCCATAGCTCAGCTGGATAGAGCAGCGGACTTCTAATCCGCAGGTCGGGGGTTCGAATCCCTCTGGGCGTAATCGTTTTCAATGGTTCGCAATCGGCCTCAAACCGCATCATTCGTGCGGTCA
>DAOUPA010000519.1 GCA_030626405.1 Planctomicrobium sp. | reverse complement strand
CTTCGAGGACGATCCAGTCTTCAGGGCTAAGACCCTCTTTGATGACGACCATGCCATCTAATTTCTGACCAACCGTTACCGGATTTCGCTCAATTTTCTTCTCGTCATTCACAGTGAGAACGAAAGAACCCGTCTGATCTCGGAAGAGTGCCCGTTCTGGGATGAGTAACTCTTCTTTCGGTTTTCCAACGGGAACCCGAACGTAAACGAATAGACCTGGGATGAGTAAGTTTTCGGGGTTATCAAAGACTGCTCTAATCGCCAGTGTTCCTGTCGATTGGTCGACCCCTTCCTGATCCACAGATTCCAGTAGTCCTTCAAACGGAAAATCTGTGTCATTGCTACGGCGGAGGAATGCAGGCATTTCTCGCAATTTCTTGAGGTCTTCCACCGGATCATAAGGGCCCTCGGATCGTCTTGCCTCCTTAAGACGAAGTGCCTCACGGTCGCTGATGTTAAAATTCACGTAAATTCGTGTTCGATCAACTATCGACGCGAGGAGAGTTCCGTTCTCCACGAGATTGCCGACTTTGACTTCTGTCTTCGAAACAACACCGCTAATGGGTGCTCTAACAGTCGTGTAGCCCAAGTCGAGTTCCACTTGATCAAGATTCGCTTTGGCTTTTAGTTGCTCTGCTTTAGCAGTCTCGACGTTTGCGATCATCCCTTCTTTTGCCACAGTCGCTGCGTCGTGGGCAGCTTTCGATTCGTCAAGTTCTTGTTGAGTTCCAGCTCCTTTGTCAAAAAGGTCTTCGAATCGATCGAAATCTAACTTCGCGCGAATGATTTCAACTTCTGCAATTTCAACCTGAGCTTTCGCGACCTGTAAAGCCGCATCTGAGCCTGCAACGGAAGCTTGCGCCGCCAGGACAGCGGCTTCGAATTCCGCCTTTTCAATTTTATAGAGAAAATCTTCTTTCTTGTTTGGATCTCCTTTCTCGACTGGATCTCCCGGTAAAAAGTTAATTTCCTCCAAAACACCTTGGACTCTGGCGCGAATTTCAGCGAGTTCGACCGCTTCGGTTTCTCCGTTTTCTTCGATGAACGGTGTCACGTCCTGAACGAGAGGCTTGGCGACGTTGACCTCCGGAGGCGGAGGAGCTTGATAGCTGTTGTCCGGTGGACCTGCTCCACAACCGTGCAAAATGAAAATCGTGAGTGCGACCAGGACGAATTCTGGTCGAACAACGCGCGTTTTGGAAATCATTCTGTCGTGTGTTTCGTATGTCGTCAGTCTGTCTTGTGAAAAGATCATTCAAAGAGTGCCCATTCAGGGAATCTGAGAAAACAGAGTCGGTGATTTTATATCTTCCAAGGCAGGTTAAGCGATTAGCTTTCAATTCTCAATGAAAGAGAATTTCGAACTGAAATCTCGGAACGCCCACAGTGGATGTGTTAACTCTCGGCAATGCTTGAATTGCCTGCTTCGCGTGCTCGCATCTTCTCAAGTTTCTTCTGGTATCGCCCTTGAACAACATCCACGATGACCAGCACAAAGAGAACGAAGTAGAACGTGGTTTTCGTCATGGCATGAATTGGGTTGCCGAGCAGTTTCATGTGTGCCGAATGTCCACCTTCGGTGACGAGCATGACTCCGACGATGAACAGAATGAACAGTCCCAAGACTTCGTACATCCGATTCTTCTTCAGGAACTCCGCAACATGGTCTGCCATGTAGATCATCAGTAATCCGCTGACAATGATTGCGATTGTCATCACGATCATGTTGTCAGTGAGTGCCATGGCACTGAGGATTGAATCGAACGAGAAGACCAGATTCATCAAGACAATCCAGAAAATCGTGAGGTTCACCGAGCGAGGTTTTTCGTCACCGCTGCCTTCCAAATGCTCAATCGCCAGCATGTGATTGATCTCCTTCACCGCCGTGTAAAGGATGAAAGCGCCTCCGACGATTGTAATCAGCGACTGCAAGTTGAACTCGCCATCAATGAAATTCTGCACGTGAATTTCAAACAACGGATCCTGAAACGATTTCGTCATCTTCACGACGACAACCAGCAAGATGATACGTAAACCAATCGCCAGACCGATCCCCAGCTTGCGGACAAACTTCTGTTTGTCCTCGGCGACACGTTTCGACTCAATCGAAATATAAAGCAAATTGTCAAAGCCGAGCACCGCTTGCAGCAGGATGAGCATCAGCAGTGTCATCAAATTGCCAATGGTGAAAAGTTCCGCCATGGAGTCTCTCAATCTGTATTGTGTTTGTGCTTGGGATAGTCGGTGAGTAGAGTAAAGACTGCAACCGGAGTTGACCAGAATCAATGCCGATTAGAAATTGAGATCAAGGAGATGGAACATGAACAGCCGCGTCCTCGTTTGGTCCATCGTTTCGTTCTGTTCCGGATTTGTGCTTTATCATGTTCTCACATATGAGCCGGAGTATGTGCCGATTGAGGAGCGGAGTGTTGCTCACCATTGGAAGCGCGTTCGTGAGTACAACGCGTACATGTGGGACCGCTCAAATTATAAACCCGTTCCCGGAACTGATATGGCAGCCACGACTCCGCCTGATGACATCGAACCAAGTCTAATGATGCTCGAAAAGGCTCACGAAATCGAACACGCCGATCTCGTGTTTCCCTTGATTCCCGAACACAGCGAAGCAGCGATTCACTGGATGAAATTTTGTTCTGAGCACCGGGACACAATCATCTACGGCATCGGCCGCGCTCAGCACCCGGATTACAAACCGTCGGGAGAGCATCCATTGCGTCTGCACATGTGGTTTCTCAAGGAAGCGAAACCTGATATCCAGCAAATGATGAAAGAGATGGAAGCCATCGCCGCGGAAGAGAAGCTGAATTCAACGATTGAAAAATGATCCTGAGAATCTAGCCGGAACATTTCACATTTTCGTCACAGCATAGAACCCGTGCATGCTGAGATACATCAAGGTTGCGGTGAGCAGACTCAGCGCAATGATGGCACTGCCGATGAGGCGGGTCCGCTTGATTTGCCACCACATGAGTAAGCCTGAAACTCCCCAGCAGACCATTGCGATTGCCATCGTATCGATGAACAGCGACCAGAACATCCGGGCATTCCAGTGCGGTGGCTGACCGTGCGACGTGTGCAGTCGCAAGAAGAAATGTCGCAGCGACATTTCATGGTCACCATTGAATCGCGTGACATCAACATGACCATCCTTGAGGACATAAGTGATCCGCGCAGGCTCACCGTTGACCTCAGCCAGGAAATTCAGTTTCGTCCAGCCAATCGGTTTTGGAGTACCGCCTGCCTTGATGCCAACTTCCTTCAAAACCCTCGCGACAGAATTTTGTGCTGCCTCGTGTGGATCAGGATTGAGTTGAATGTTGTGAAGGTCATTCAGCAATGGCTCCGGTTTCTCTTTGTTTTCTGGATGACTGACGACCTTCGCGGCTTTAGAGACAGGATCAATATGAATAACTTTACGGTCGCCCGATTCAAAGACTTCGAACATCATTTCATTCGTGAACTCCGCCCCGTGATTCTTTGCAAGAGAAACCGTGACGTCCTCGCTCGAAGCTTCTAGGGACTCGACCACCAACTGAGCGAACTCCTCCGGACTCGGAAACTCTGCCATCACGGAATCGTCAAGAGTCCCAACTGGAACCAGCTGAGTCGAGACCTCCGGGAACAGGTTCTGATGGTTATACATCGCGCCGGTAAGCCCATACAGAAACACCCAGGGCAGCAGAAACAACCCAGCGTAAAGATGAATCCGCCGAATCAAAATCATCACCCGCGACCACAATCGCCGCGGTCGTTGGTTAGGATTCACAGAGGAACCGCTTTGTTTCTCCTCGCCTATAGAATTCGAAGAGGCGTCCTGAGCTTCGATCATTTTTGTCTTTCATATATTGCGTGAAGATTCAATATCGTGTGCCACGGCTCTGCGAGCCGTGCAAGCGTCTCTTGGCTCAATTCGTTACCGGATTGTTAATCAATTTCAACCTGATCAACTCGCAACGGAGCAGGTGTGATTCCAGCAAGAGCAGCGGCGCTGGACCATTTCCAGTCCGTCGGTCGATCTGTCAGTCCACGGTGGACAGGGTTTGCGTGGATGTAGTCAATAACTTCGTTGATTGTCCTAGTCTTCCAGATGTTCCCGTCATATCCACCACCAGGTTGCCAGAATCGAAATGTCTCACGCTTTCTATCGTTCGCGGTCAGTCGCCGCAACCACTCTTCGTTCCGGGTCGTTTTCAGAAAAGTTTTTGCGTTTCGCGAAACTGGAGCTTTGATCGCAGCCAGAATTCGCCGCATCTCGTAGTCCTTGTGTCGGGGCAGAATCAGAAGATGAACATGCTCAGGCATGATCACATAGGCCCAGATCGAAATATCAAGGTTTGCTCGCTTTTTCTCAAGAGCGTCAACAACTCACTGGCGAGATCGATCTTTCGACAGCAGAGGCCAGCCTTTCCAGCACGAAAACGTCAGGAAATGAGCGTGACCAGCCTCATTGATCGAGCGACGTTTTTTACGATACTGTTCAGTCATTGTGGGGAATTTGTAGCGATCTTCCTGTATGGCTTGGGTAAGCACGGCACCTCATTAAATGAAGGTATGAATGTTGCAGTAAGCATGGGAGTCTGGGCGATCGTTGGATTTCGGTCGCGTAAATCGTTGTAAGTTGCTTCAT
>DAOUPA010000254.1 GCA_030626405.1 Planctomicrobium sp. | reverse complement strand
CGCAGCTTGTTTTCTTCGGCGACTTGAAGTTCTTCTTCGGTCGCGATTCGTGCGCCTTCAGCTCGTAGACGCTGTTCTTCCTGCACTTTCGCAGCTTCAGCATGTTCGCGAGCAGAGATCTCGGCGATTTCGCGTTTTTGTTTTTCTACCGCTTCGACGCGTTGCTTCTCAAGTTCCAGGATCGCTTCCTGAGCTTCCACGTCCTGCTTCTTGATCGTTTTCTCTTTCTCCCGCAGAACTTCGTTCGACTGAACATGTTCCAAGGCAGTCAGCTTCGTAATCTTCTTGATCCCTTCGGCATCAAGAATGTTCATCGTGTTAAGATACTCAATCGGAGTTTGTTCGAGATAATCAATCGCGCAATCGTCGAGAATGTACCCGTTCAGGTCGGTCCCGATGTGCTTGAGAATCTCGTCTTTGAACTGATCACGTTCGGTGTAGAGGTCAATGAAATCAAAGTGCTTCCCCACGGTTTTCAATGCTTCAGAAAACTTTGCATCAAAAAGTTCGATGAGCGCGGCTTTTTCAGAGGCACGTTTACAACCGATTGACTGCGCTACTTGCAAGATGTCTTGCTTCGTATTGTTCACGCGTACGAAGAAGGCGACTTCAATATCTGCTCGCACGTTGTCCTGGCAGATCAATCCGGAGTTCTCGCGGCGAGCGATTTCAATTCTTCTTAGTGAGAGATCCATCATTTCGACGCGATGGGCAATTGGAACGACCCACATCCCACTTCCAGTGATGGCAGACATGCCACCCCAACCTGTTTTTACGAGGGCTTCGTCGGGGCCAACTTTGCGAAAGAATCGAGACATCGCAAACGGGATTCCGATGACTATCGAAATACTTACGACTGCTACTATTAGTTCCCACGGTGGCAATGGCATAGCTTGTACCCTCTTCGAGTAAATGATGATGTCGATGTTGGACACCGACTCAGTTTTAATTGATTTATGTAGTTCAAAAGATTACGAAGTACGCTCGCCAGTATCTTGAACAAAATAGACACCAGAAGCTTCTTCATATTCAACGATTTTGACGACTGTCCCCTTCGGTGCGGACCCTTCGACCATGCGGACGTTTAGGCGAAGAGGTGCTCCCTCTTCGATGTGGCAAATGGCATTTCCATGTGTCATTGTCGCTTCGCTTGTCACAATCGAGCAGTGCCGCCCCATCATTTCACTGATCGTATTCGGCTCTTTTGCTCGAAACTTTCCTCTCAAAGGATTCGTAAGTATTTTTGCTGCCAATATGCCGAGGCCCAAGTTTCGCGCAACTACAACAGCAACGGCCTGTGAAGTCGCGTTTCCCATGGGATGATCAAACATCATCGTGACCGACCAAGAAGTGAGTCCAACAATCGATAACCAAAACATCAGTGGGACTTCACCAATGTTCAGCCATTTGAGGCCGAGCATTCCGAAATCAGCCACAGATGGACTGGTGTCGGCGTCGAAATCCAGGTCGATGTCCAAATCTATATCAAAGACATCTAAATCAATCCCGCTGACAATGACCATAAACCAGTACATGCTCACCAAGCACAACAAAACGCTAAATGGAAGCACCGGCCACTGGAAGTACATTTCAACAAGTTCATACATCACGGAACTCCAATGTCGCCATTATGCAACACGATTAAGGGGTGTTTCTGGGAAAACGTAGTTTCGAAGAAATGGATCAAGAAAACTTGGTGGAATTCGGGTGGTTTTCGATATCTACTGATTTCCTTGATTCCTCCGAAACTACCAATTCTTCAAGTTCCAATAATTCTTCCAGCTGAATGACAATCATCCACTTCCGATTCAGTCTCATTCAATTCGGGTTTTGACGTTCATGATGCAGGTGCCGAGAATGATCGAAAAACTGCGGTTGCCGATTCCACAACGCCGATCCAATCTCAGAACGCTTCGTTGACTGAAAATGAGAGGTGACTGACCGGTTCAACTGTCAAACCTCATCTCCCTAAACGTTTACGGTCAAAGAGATTGCGAGACTCGGGCAGTTTTTGATCTCGTCTTTTCAAAAAGCGACGTAAAATTCCCTGACGTATCGGTGAGGGCGGATACTGAGCTGCCCATCCGATTGTAGGTATTGTTCCCATTATCATTTGCGGAAGGGAAGAAGATCATGGCTCGAAAAGACGCGCTTTTGAAACTGCATCAATGTTTAACTGAGCAACGCAACGAACTCAAAAAGAATTTGACGCACCAAATGGAACTCGTAGGCGAACATTGTGGTCCTGGAGATGTTGGTGATCAGTCCATCGTCGACACCGATCAGGAACTCGGATCGCAACTCGCCGCGCTGGAAAGTCGAGAGTTGATTCGCATTGAGAAGGCTCTCGAAGCAATCCGGCAAGGGACGTATGGTCAGTGTGAATATTGCGAGAAGAAAATTCCAATTACACGCCTTCGAGCACTTCCGCATACATCCTGCTGTATCGGGTGCCAACGTGAGCATGAACAAAACGACACACCCGACGAAGTGGAAAACCACTGGGAGTCGACTTGGGAATATCAGGCGCGTCAAAAAGATCGCGATTTGACCGTTCGAGATGTGAAAATGGATTGAAGAAAGTCGAGGGACGAGAGTTGAGTGACAATCGCTCAGGCCTTCTCCAGCTAGAATAGTAAACAGATGATTCGAATGCAGATTTCTCATAATTCGTTCCTCAAGCGCAACATCATTCTTTTGAGTGGCGTCGTTGGGCTTTGCTTTAGTCTTTGCACAAGTCCTACTCTCGCTCAAGGGATCGGACCATCGCAGTCATTTGGTCGAACGACTACGACTGTCAACTTCGCACCTGACGAATTCGCAGGCATTTTGCATCAGGCGGGTCGGCAAATTGCTCAGGTCTCCGCGAAAACCGGTCCCGCTGTCGTTCATATCGAAAGTGAGCGCGAAACGCGTAGTGCCATCACCCAAGAAACCGGTTCCGGCGTGCTGATGTCTGATCCACGGGTCGACGGAATCTTTGTCGTCACGAATCGGCACGTTGTTGCAGAAGCGGAACTTCAACGAATTTCAATTCTGCTGACAGATCAGCGTATCATCCATCCATACGAAAAAATCGAAGACCCCGCTAGTGATCTCGCCGTGCTACGAGTACGAGACCCCGGTATCCCAGCAGCACAATGGGGCGACAGCGATAACCTCGACATCGGTCATTTCGTACTCGCGATGGGAAGTCCGTTCGGCTTAAACCAGTCGGTGACACTGGGAATCATCAGTGCCAAGGGGCGCCGTTCACTTGATTTGCCAGGTAGCCGGGTGATCAATCAGGATTTCCTGCAAACCGACGCCGCGATTAATCCTGGAAACAGCGGTGGCCCGCTCGTAGATCTGAACGGTCGAATTATCGGCATTAACACAGCCATTGCATCGCAAGGAGGCGGCAACGAAGGAATCGGCTTCAGTATCCCGAGTAATTTAGTTCAGTTTGTTGCGGTTCAACTCCTCGAGCATGGTCGAGTCCGAAGAGGTTATCTCGGAGTTGAACTCGATGAAAAATTTGACATTGAAGCGGCGAGGAAGTTCTCACTCGACCGACTCTTCGGAGCAAGAGTGACGCGTGTTCTCGATGGAACTCCGGCAGCACACGCAGGAATCCAAAGGGACGACATCATCATCAGTTTTGACGGAGTTGATATCGAAGATGAAAACGATCTCATTAACCGAGTCAGCCTCACACCTGTCAACAAACAGGTGCGTATGATTGTCGTTCGCTCTGGTCGTAAGACCACGTTGTCTGTCACTCTGGCAGAACGCGATCCCCGACAGAGCGCAGTGCCCGACAGACTTAAAGAGCGAAATTACAAAACGTCTTTATTCAGGAAATCGAGCTTTTCCAGTTTGAAGCTGACACCTGAGATTGCGAAACAAATTGGCTTTGAATCAACTCAACAAGGACTGCTTGTGACGCAGGTCCCTGAGTCGAAGACTCGACCGGAAATAGAGTTATACGACGTCATCATAGAAGCCGCTCGACAAACTGTTCATTCAACAAACGAACTCGAACAACAAATCGGTAAATCGAAATCGGGCTCTGTGATTCTAAAAGTCCGAAGGATTGTCAATGGGAAACCAGTCACACGGCTCGTTGTCTGGCAACGATAATCGCACTGCCACCACAGGTGACTTTTGTGCAGATCCCATTTCTTTACGCAATGAGAATGTCTCCGTCCTGATCGACGTCGAGACTTGCCGTCAGGGCAGTAAATAGCGGTTGATAGTAGTCTTGTTCATGATCTGTCATCTGTGACATGAGGAACGCTGTAAATCGTCCCGTTCGAAAGCTGCGGAGCTGAACATAATTGATCAATTCCAAGCAAACGAATTCAATGTCGATCCCTTCTGCATCTCGCTTAGAGATTTTTCCGCGTGCAGACTCAATGTCTAGTTCGTCATACTCTTCTTGAAATGCGGACTGTGCTTCACTTAATACGCGGTCAACCTCGGGCCTTTCCCACATCAGAGTTAATGCCCAAAAGGCAACACCATCACTCACTGTGATCGTTGTATCGTGCCCTTCGCTTGCCTGCTCGGTGACTTCCCATCCCTCTGGGATTTCGAAAACAATTCCATGTTCCCTGTAAATGTCCGGTGAACTCATGACCTGATTTCTTGCTTGCAATAAAGTGTCAATAACCAATGTGGATGTTAATGCGGAATAAGCTTCGAAACCACATCGTTAGGCCTGTCTCTTACAGACAAATACAGAATCGAGATCTCTTCGCCAACCTCACATCAACGATCTTCCATGCTTCACAGAACGAATAACGAAAATGCCACCGTTCTTTCCTGAACGGTGGCATTTCATTATTCTGATTTTTAATCGGAGACAGTCCTCAACTGCCTGGGCAATTTAAAATCTGAGTGAATCCTGAAAAGATTATTGCCGACGAGCCTGTTGCACTCGGTTTCCGGTGACATAGAAAACCTTCGGATCGTCAATAATCCAAGGAGTCGACCATGACTTTCCGTTGTCCGCTGAGCAGACATTGAAGAAAATCGTATTGAAATGAGTTCCCTGAATTTTGTAAGGAAACTGCGACGTGATGTGATCGGCAGCAGTCAGGTCATCCACACCAGGGCTGGCGTAATAGTGGCAGCGAGCGTCGGGAGTGACACTCATCCCGAATGTCCACCAACCGGGTTCGGTGATCATAGGACCGGCAACTTCGTGTCCCAATTGATTAGCACGGACCAACACCTTTGCAAATGCTTCGCCAGTGGTGTTCTGCGGATCATCTTTAGGTGTGAAGTGAATGAAGAAACCAGGATAGTAAGGCTCCATGGTTGTCTCCGTACGTTTTCTCATTCGACGAAACAGACGGCGGCCAAATCCACTATCATCATCAACTTCTTTTTCCTGTGGCCCTTGCATTCCAGATCGAATCCCGAAAGAAACTCCCTTGCGTTGCTCCCATTGCTCCCATTCAGGCAGATACACTCGGACAACGTAGTTAGGCGAGTACGAAAGCGTCATTGGCTTCGCCGCCATAATGAAATCGTCCTGAGCCTGCTTGAACCCTGGACGACCAGGAATTCCTGTATCTCGTGACCGGAGATACAGAGCGCCCAGGCTTCCTTCAATTCCGCCAGCAGGAGTTTCAACACGTTTGATAGTGTCTGGCATTCCCCTCTTGGGACTTTCGTACCACATTCGATTAGAAGATTGCCCTAACGGATAACGAACCTGCTTGTCTTCTTCTCGGCTACTTTTCGGCCAATTGAGTGTAAATCCGAAGTCCTCGTCTTCAAAGTCGTCAGAATTGATCAGAGTCCCAGTTCCAGGCACAATTTGTGCGGAAGCAACCGCCGGGGCGAGTAAAACGGGCGTCGTCACAAGAAGAACCCGCAGAAAATTAATCGTTCGAAGAAGCATTGATCTGGTTCCATCCTGGAAATCAAAATTCGAAGGAGAGTGCGACCAACAATTTGTTGGAATTCATGGAGGCGGTCCGACCTGCCTCCTACCCACATCACCCAATGACATGTCACATTCTGACGAATATGCGCGACTTTCTTCTCCTATCGGATGTTTTGTTTATGCCGACGAGCGTTTTGACACAAATCTGCATTAGATAAGTATGGCAAGATTTAACGCCCATGGACGTTCGGCAATTTTCGCCTGCCGCAAGAGTTGGAAGTCCATAGTCCACTGACCATTTTTTCACTCTGGGCTTTCATCTTTCATCAATACTCACCAAGAATCGGGATGACATACTGCTGAATCAACCCTCCGGTCACATGCACGTTTCGATCTGCATCGACGAAAACATCGACCTCGCTACGCACACCGAATTCCTTGAGGTAAATGCCTGGTTCGATTGAAAAACATGTGCTGGGGAGGATCTGACGATCTTCGCGGGTTTCCAAATTATCGATGTGCGCTCCGTTCCCATGGACCTCCTGACCGATACTGTGGCCTGTGCGATGCCCGAAGTCGTCACCATAACCAGCTTTCTCGATCACGTTTCGAACGGCGTCATCGATGTCACCACCAGGTAATGGCTCACCCGCAGCCATGGCGGATTTCACTTTCTGAATCCCTGCATCACGCGAAGCGGCAACAATATTGAATATTTCGGTGTATTTCTCAGGAACTTCAGTGCCGACAAAACCTGTTCGAGTCAGGTCACTATAGACGCTGTTCGGTCGATCCATTTTCGCCCACAGGTCAATCAGTACAAAGTCGCCTTCTCGGATCAATGTGTCTTCACCGGTTCCAGTTTCATAATGTGGCATTCCGCTATGTGAACCACGAGCCACAATCGGGGGATGATACGTTGTCATGTTGCTAGAGTGAAAATGTTCCATGATCGCATCGCAAACCGCTTGTTCTTCAACTCCATCCCCACTTCGAACGGCCCCCGCAATCATCTTCCAGGCAAGCTCGAATGCAGCATTCGTCAAAATAGAAGCCTCCTGATGCATCGCCCATTGTTCATCATTCCAGACAGCTTCAAACAACTGGATTAAATCCCCGGAAGAGACGACTTCAACACCAAACGAACGAACCAGCTCAATCGTTCCTGCATCAACTCTGGAAATATACGGGTTTCCGTTTTTCTCTGAATATTCCATCGCGACCCGGTTTTTTCCTTCGAGAAATCCGCCAATCGCTGCTTCGAATTCTTGCCAGCGAAGGTAAATCTGCTTCTCACCCGGCAGGTGGTCAAGTGCGGAATCTTCAATTCGATGCACGATCCGCACGGGGTTCCCTTCTGCGGGAATCCCATAGGCACACCGCCGAGATCCCATTGTGTCGTCAGCGAGCTGCATGATTCGCCGGGCGAGCTGGTTGCTCCCTCGAAAGTCGTAGAGCAACCAACCATCGAGATTGAATTCACGCAGAGCCTGTTGAATTGCTGGAAGATCAAACATGGAATGCTTCTTATCTATCGAAAACCGCAAGGAACACACGAATCAACATTCACCGATCCACGAGGAATATCATGCTATGAGGAGTGTAACGGGAAATTCGTCTGAACCAAACTCTCCACCGAGCGGTTCCAAATCACGGGTAATTCCCTCCACTCGTCAGCTCCTCGCAGACCAACTCCAACAACTTTTCAAACGATCTCCTGTATATCCTTGACGTGACAGGAGAACCTCAACATCCTGCACAGCTTACGACCTTAAATGACGACTTTGAATATAGCGGCTGCCTCGCTGAGCGAGTCAGCTTTGATGGAGAATGGAATGTCAGCGGAAGATCGTCCAAAACCAATTCACGTTCAACGATTTCAAAACGAGCCGAACACCGACTTCAGTCGCGCGGAAAACCGCGCCGAAATGAAACAAGCTTTAAAAGATGTCGAGAGTGAATTCGGTGCGGACTACCCTCTCAATATCGATGGTAAAGCGCAGGACACCCGGACCCGGATCATCTCTCGAAATCCCTCAGCCAAGGAAACGGTCGTAGGCACTATTGCCTCCGCAGGCGTCGACCAAGTCGAACAAGCGATTGAAGCCGCCCAACGCGCCTTGCCTCAGTGGCGAAAGGTCCCTGCCGATCATCGTGCGGAGTATCTGGAATTGATTGCAACAGGCATCCGCAATCGCCGTTTCGAAATCGCAGCGTTGATGGTGCACGAATGTGGCAAACCTTGGAAAGAAGCAGACGCTGAAGTCTCTGAGGCAATCGACTTCTGCCAGTATTACTCCCTCGCCATGCGCGATCTCGTTTCAGAATTGCGATGTGACTACCCCGGCGAGGAAAACACTCTTTGCTATCGCCCACGTGGTGTCGCCGTTGTGATCGCTCCTTGGAATTTCCCGCTCGCAATCCTGACAGGCATGACAGCCGCTGCATTAGTGACTGGAAATACCGTCGTCATGAAGCCAGCGGAGCAGTCCTCAATTGTGGCTGCGAAGCTAATGGAAATCGCACGCGATGCTGGTTTGCCGACCGGCGTTTTGAATTTTCTTCCCGGGAATGGAGAAGAAATTGGCCAGGCACTCGTCGGCAGCCCAGATGTCGACTTGATCGCGTTCACCGGTTCTCAGGAAGTCGGACTCTCGATCAACAAGCTTGCTGCGGAAACCGATCCCAGACAACTAAACGTAAAAAAAGTAATTGCTGAGATGGGTGGCAAGAATGCGATCATCGTCGATGACGATGCCGATCTCGATGACGCTGTGCAAGGAGTCATCGACTCCGCGTTTGGGTATGCCGGGCAAAAATGCTCCGCGTGCTCAAGAGTGATCGTTCTTAAAAACACGTACGACGCCTTCGTTGAACGTCTTGTGAACTCAGTCGAAAGTCTGGTCGTCGGTCCCGCCGAAGATCCTGGTATCGACTTTGGCCCTGTCATTGCACAAGAAGCTTACGACCGAATCTCCGACTACATCGAAGTCGGTGCTGAAGAATGCGAAACACTGGTTGCCATCGACCTCTCCGACCGGAAAGACGAAGGCTTCTACATCGGTCCGCACGTCTTCAATATCCTCGAAGAAGACTCCCGAATCGCACAGGACGAAATCTTCGGTCCGGTTCTGGCCGTCATGAAAGCACGCGATCTCGACCACGCGTTCAAACTCGCAAACGGAACTCCATACGCCCTCACCGGAGGCATGTACAGTCGCAGCCCGAAGAATTTGCAACGCGCCCGCGAAGAATTCCTTGTCGGAAACCTATACCTCAACCGAGGAATCACCGGCGCCATCGTCCAGCGGCACCCATTCGGAGGCTTCCGTATGTCCGGAATCGGGACGAAAGCAGGCGGTCCCGACTATCTTCTACAATTCATGCTTCCGGTCAACATCACCGAAAACACCATGCGTCGCGGCTTCGCTCCACCGACCGAAGAAGATTAACGATTTGCCGGACAATTGAAGTGTGCAACTCAACTCTGATCACTCAGATAAATGATTGCCGAAGTCCGACAGTAACGAAAAATTTCTGTTGAACCTCGAAAGTTGTCATGTGTTCTTAAATGAACAGCTTATTGATTCGGAGAGTCAGAAGAGAATTCACGCTTTTGTGCGACTCGTTTTAAATCCTCCTCTGACGAATTCGATGTCGGCTTTTTCGTTTTGTCCTCAGGGATTTCTGGAATGAGATCAAGTTCGACTTTGATCTCCGCGAGTGATTTCAGCTTCATACTGCGGTAGATTGACCAGCCGTAGGGGCTTTTCAGTGGGCTTTCGCATTTGAGTTCGAAGACTTTCTCGTGCGACTGATCACCGGTGAT
>DAOUPA010000066.1 GCA_030626405.1 Planctomicrobium sp. | reverse complement strand
GCAATCGCGTAGTGTTCGCCCATCTCGGTCTGCGGATGCCCAGAGGATATCTGGAATCGGAGAAACAAATAACCAGAGCAGATAGCGGAATAACATCCGGGGAGAAGACGGTTTCTTGCCTTGAAGCGTCACGATTTTCAGCTTCATGATGCGGTAGCCGATTGTTCGCATTGAACTTGGCTTTAGAATCGTCAAATAAGCCAGAAACGTGGGCCAAAAGAAATTTTGCTGCCAGGTTTCAGGGATATTCAGCGTCATCCAACACAGCAAAAATAGAATGTACGCACTGAGGTAAATGACCACGAGATCAATCAGGAAGGCAAGAGAGCGTCGGATAATGCCGGGATGACTCTCAGCGTTGTAGAGAGCACCGCGACCCAGAGAATTGTCAATTTTTGTGTTCATAGAATGCCAGCCCATCCAGGTTGATTGAAAACAGAGGCCTAAGGATTTCGCTATCTTGTCAAAGAAACAAACGATTGTCGAACGAGCCAAACTGTAAAGTCTCGGAAACCGGTTCTGCCCACACTTTTCTACGGCGAGGCGGAACGGTAACCTGTACCGAAAACGTCTTCGGAAAATCAACCTCACCTTCCCGTAATTCGCACGGGATTCATATCAAAACGATCCTACCGAAAGTTTCCTGCCATGCTTGAAATTCCTGTGATCCGTTGGGGAAAGCCTTACACCTCGATGGAAAAAGCCCCGGTCATCCACTTTGAAACAGGTGAAGAACTCGCCCAGATGGATCAGGCGAACGGCGGCCTGATCAAAATGGACATGCGGAAAGCCGACAAAGCCAGGGACATCTTGCGGCAATTCTCAATTGATGAACTTTGCGAGAAATGTGACGAGGCTGGCAAGTTGTTTCTGGAGGCTGAACTGCCACTGGGGAACGGAACGCAAACACCTGAAGATTTCTGCAAAATTCAATCCGCAACGACTGGACTGCCGGAGTGGATGTGTGCCTCGAACATGAAAAAGAATGCGTTCGTCATGCAGCACATGCGCGAGGTGCTCGACGCTCTCACACGCGGATTGCCGCTGGAGATATTGACGCAAGGCTACGGCATGGAAGATCGCGGAGTGATGGTCAGCTATCAGGCGACTTCACCCGCCTTAGGAGCCGTTCTTCCGAACAATTCGCCGGGTGTTCATACACTCTGGCTGCCACTGATTCCGCTTCAAATCGGACTCGTCCTCAAGCCTGGTTCGCAGGAACCCTGGACGCCATACCGAATGTTCGCCGCGATGACAGAAGCTGGAATTCCAGCGGAAGCCTTCTGCCTTTACCCCGGTCCGCGCGACTGCGGTGCCGCTGTGATGGAGACTTGCAAGCGGTCCATGATTTTCGGCGGTCAACAAACAATCGATCAATACGCCACCAATCCAAGCGTTCAGGCACACGGACCGGGCTTCTCGAAAATCCTGATCGGCGATGACATTGTTGATCAGTGGGAAGACTATCTTGATGTCTTCGTCGACAGCATCTTCGCCAACTCCGGACGTAGCTGCATCAACGCTTCCAGCATCTGGGCATCGAGACATACTGAGGAAATCGCCGATGCTATCGCTCAAAAGCTCGGCCCCATTACTCCACTCCCAATGGCTGATCCAAACGCTTCGCTGGCAGCATTCACAACCAAGGGCGTTGCCGAAGGAATGAACGATCAGATTGAGGAGAACCTCAGTCAGCCGGGCGTGACGGAAGTGACCGCCAAGTATCGCGACGGCGACCGCTGGGTCTCGCATGAGCGTTACGACTTCCTGCGACCGACGATCATCCATTGCACCAGCCCGGAACCGTTTCTGGCGAATACGGAATACATGTTCCCGTTCGCTTCGGTCGTCGAATGTCCGCAAGCGAAGATGATCAAAACGATCGGCTCGACGCTCGTCGGTTCGGTCCTGACCGAAGACGAAGCGTGGTCACGGCAACTTCTCGATGCAACAAACATTGACCGACTGAACATCGGTCGCGTGAAGACGATGCAACTCAACTGGCTGCAACCGCACGAAGGCAACATCATCGACTTCATGTTCCGCAGCCGAGCCTATCAAAACAGTCCCCCTCCAGCACATTAAGAATGTGGAGAGAAGTCGGCTGGGTCTCGACCCAGCCCACGAGGAATTCAGACTCCATGGCACGTCGCAAACTTCCTGTGGAGCGATCTGGTGCTGGTGGTTTTGGTCTAACGTGAATACGTGAGAAGAGTAGGCTGCAAACGTGTTGGTGTGGTGGTGGGTCGCCCCAGATTGGTATCCTTCACGCTTTCCGGAGGAGTTGATAATGAAGTGTTTTAATTGCGAAGAAGAGGCTCGCGGGGTCTGCCAGTTCTGCGGGCTGGCGATTTGTGCCATTCATCGTCAAACAAAAACTTTCATTACCGGTTACGGAAAGAAGACTCGAAGTGCAATCTTCGATAGCGGTTCGAAAACGGGAATTCATGTCTCGAACGCGTCTTGGTGTGGGCAGTGCGATGTGCATTATCAGGAATCGTTTTAATGTGAATTCGGGTGATTCACACAGTTCGGTCTGGTTGTGAGACAACCAGACTGAAATGACGTCCCAGCTAATTTGAAACTGGTTCCATGAAGACATCCAGTCCTTTACTGTCGGGCATTCCGCTTCCGTGTGTGTCGGCCCCCATCAGGCGACACGATTTGTCTCCATAGCTGATAAACAAGATGCCGGGAGGGAGTTCATCTCCTTTGGCTGTTTTGACCGGAACTGTCACTTCTCCAACTTCGTTCCACATGCGAACCTGATCACCATCGCTCAGATCCAATCGCTGCATATCTTCTGGAGAGACTTGCAAGGTACTCGTTTCTACGATGTACGCTTCGGTGTATTTCCCTTCGTTGAGGGCGGTTCCCTGCCGACTGGTCCGTCCGGGAATCAAAAGATACTGTTCTGGCATGGACTCATCTCTTTGAAGCGGCAACCGCAAGCCGGTTGCCTCCGCGAATTTCATTTGTGCAAAATTATGACGAGCCTGATCCTATGAAGTGCCTGAGCACACAGCAAGATACCAACGTGCCGCGAGACATGGTCGTTTCAGGTCGCATTGCTCATCTTCTTCCAGGTCGTCATGATGTTAACAAAAACTTGGAGCAACTCATGCACAGAAAATTCGTTCTCATTCTTTTGTTTTTGATTTCACCACTTCAAGCCGCGGAGGTGATCACTCTGGCAGGAACCGGCGAGGACGAATACTCCGGTGATGGTGGGCGCCCCACACAAGCTGGAGTCGGTGGCCCATTCGGTGTTGTCATTGGTCCAGATCGCGCCCTTTACATTTGCGAAATCTCAAACCATGTCATCCGCAAAATTGATCCCAAATCTGGATGGATCGCAACCGTTGCCGGGACTGGAAAGAAGGGGTATTCAGGCGATGGCGGCGCCGCAACGAATGCCAAGTTGAATGAACCTTACGAAGTTCGCTTCACTCGCAACGGGGATATGTACTTCGTTGAAATGATGAACGCCATCGTTCGCAAAGTCGATGCGAAAACTGGCGTGATCTCGACCGTTGCCGGAACTGGCGAACATGGGTTCAGTGGAGACAGCGGGCCTGCGACTCAAGCAAAATTGAAGCGGCCCCATTCGATCGCCTTTGATGCGGACGAAAATCTTTACATCTGCGATATCGGCAACCACCGAATTCGCCGCGTCGATCTCAGCACTGGACTGATCGAGACATTCGCAGGGACTGGTGAGAAGCTGAAAACGCCGGACGGAGCCGCCGTGAGCGGAGTCCCTCTGAACGGTCCTCGAGCCCTTGATTTCGATGGCAAGCACAGTTTGATTCTTGCCTTGCGAGAAGGGAATGCCTTGTACCGTATCGATCTTGAGCAAGGAACAATCCATCACCTCGCAGGGACGGGGCAAAAAGGATATTCACAATCGGCTCCTGCCAAGCAGGCGAAACTCTCCGGCCCTAAAGGTGTCGCCATCGCCGCGAATGGAGACATCTTTTTTGCTGATACCGAAAGTCACACGATTCGTGTTTACCGAACAAAAACAAAAAATGTTGAGACGGTCGTTGGAAACGGAGAACAAGGTGATGGTCCTGATGGCGATCCTCTCAGCACCCTCCTGAATCGCCCGCACGGAATTTGCGTTGACACCACTGGTAATGTCTACATCGGTGATAGCTCAAATCATAAGGTCCGAGTGCTGTTGGCCAAATAATGACGAGACCATGACAGACTCCAACCTCACTGAAAATGTCCGCAAGGCCTCGCGCCAACAACAATTCCTGAATGTGATCAGTCGGGAAGAAGCGACTCAACGCTTTCACTCAGAACTCAACTTGCAACCGCTCGGGAGCGAGAGTGTACTCCTCGGCGATGCTCGTGGACGTATTCTCTCTGAAGACATTCAGGCAATTATCGATGTCCCTGGCTTTGATCGATCTAACGTCGATGGCTTCGCCGTCATCGCCGCCGATACTTCAGGCGCAATGGAAGAATCTCCGCGAGAACTAAAAATCAACAACGAATCACTCCTTCCTGGAGAACGACCTCAAATTGAGGTGACTGCCGGTACAGCTTCGCCGGTCTCCACCGGAGGCATGATCCCCCGTGGCGCCGACGCGGTTGTCATGATCGAAGATACTGATTTGCGTGAGGACCAGGGCCGCGCAACTCTTGAAGTGACCCGGTCCGTGCATTGCGGAAACATGATCACTTTCGCTGGCAGTGACATCGCCAAAGGCGAAACGATCTTGTGGTCAGGGACACGCATCTCGTCGCGAGAAATCGGCGTAATGGCATCGCTCGGACAGACAGAGACTTCTGTTTTTCGTCGACCCAGCGTTGCGATCATTTCCACCGGCGATGAAGTCGTCGCTCCAGGCGAACCGTTGCCGGTTGGTTGTATCTACGATTCCAACGCCTCGATCCTTGCAGGCGCAATCGCGGAATGTGGCGGAAATCCCGCTTTCATGGGTCGTGTGAAAGATGATCCTCAGCAACTCGAACAACTGATCACTGACGCCCTTGAATACGACGTTGTCCTTTTATCTGGAGGAACATCGAAAGGGGCTGGCGATATCTCCTACCACGTTGTTCAGAAATTCAATGATCCAGGCATCGTCGCACACGGTGTTGCGTTGAAACCAGGCAAGCCGATTTGTATGGCAGTCACCGCTGGGAAGCCGGTTGTCATTCTGCCAGGTTTTCCGACGTCGGCGATCTTCACATTCCATGAATTCGTCGCGCCTGTGATTCGCGCACTAGCAGGACAGCCGAGTCGAGAGCGGCAATCCCTGACGGCGACTGTGCCGATGCGAATCAACTCCGGACGCGGGAGAACCGAATATTTACTCGTGCGGATTTTCGAATCAAATGGAGAACGCTACGCCTATCCAATGGGAAAAGGATCAGGGTCGGTGACGACGTTCTCGCTGGCCGATGGGTTCATCACAATTCCGCAAAACTGCGAAATCCTCGATGCCGGCTCTTCGGTCGAAGTGACATTGCTCGATCAAGAATTGAATCCAGCGGATCTTGTCGTCATCGGCAGCCATTGTGTCGGTCTTGATTTCCTGTTGAGTCAACTTCATCGCGATGGAATCAAGACATCGGTCATGTATGTCGGCAGCGAAGCAGGCCTCGCCGCTGTTGAACGCGGAGAATGCCACATCGCCGGGATCCATTTACTCGATACAGAAACAAACACCTACAATACACCTTTTCTGGGTGAAGACCTCGTCCTCATTCCGGGATACCGGCGGATGCAATGCTTCGTTTATCGAAAGAACGACGAACGATTCTCCGGACTCGAAGCAACGAAGGCGATACAGAAAGCGCTCAGTAATTCGGCGTGCTGCATGGTCAATCGTAACTCCGGTAGCGGCACGCGAATTTTGACCGATCAACTCTTCGCGTCCTGCAATGTTGGCAGCACGAAACCAAATGGATATTCGATGCAAGTGAAGTCTCACAACGCCGTTGCAGCGGCGATTTCGCAAAACCGTGCAGACTGGGGAATTGCCATCGAATCGGTCGCGCAAGCCTACGGGCTGAATGCAATTCCAATTCGCGAAGAACACTTCGACTTTGTTGTGCGGAAAGAGCTGTTGAGTCACCCCGAGATCGTTCAGTTTCAAAACCTGCTCAAGCAGCCAGAAACACAAGCAAAACTTCGTGAGCTTGGTTTCCAGTCTTAACGTGTCGGGTCGGTGGAACTGATCCGACACTGATTACGGCTCAAGCGTGATTTCTTTTTTCTCGACATCGACGCTTGTGACCGTCCCGAATTTGATTCGATCCGCAAATGCCTGTGCGTTATCAACTCGGTCAAATGAGACATTCGCAAAATTGTCATCCAATTTGACCATACGCATTCGAGGCGTTCTTGCCGCTGCCCTTAAATCTCGCAAGTGACGAACAACATCGCCTCGCGGAAAACCCTTCAGGATAACATTGACCGTTTCCCCTGATGGGGCTGTCCCTATCGGACGGTTCATCCTTCCAGGTCCGCCGCGAAACCGAGGTTGAAATCCGGGAGGATGACCAGTCGGGTTGGTCCTTGTTGTGTTCTGAGTAGACGGCTCTGGATTTGATGAAGATGGTTTGAAAGCAGGAGTAATATCCTGAAACGGGGATGTGGGATCTGTCGGTAGTTTGTCGCTGGTCGTCACCATTGGTGAAATAGTCGATGGTGTCAGTGAAGGAGTATTCTGGGCAGGGGGCACAGGCATTTCAGGAATCGGTATTTTGTCGTGCATTTCTTGTACAATGCGTTCGTGTTCGGCGGCATCGTTGCCTTCACCCAAGGCTCCCACGACAACGTTCTTCATGATCATCAACATTGTTCCTCCGACGAGGAACACGGCCAGGCCAATCGCTCCCCATTTAACCAACTTCATTCCTCCTTGAACCGTGGATCCAAAGTGATCCTTGTAGGAAATTAAGAGGAGGACGACACCGATCATCAAGAAAAAGACGCCGCCTAACGACTGCATTTCAGGCGTCATTGCATGCAAGCCTTTGATTTGCAAACCGATCAGCGGCAACACAAAAGCGCCAATCCCAAAGGCCATGATCGTGAAAGCAAATTTCCGCAGTTGATCAGGCTCAATGGTTCCAGGTTTTGGTTGCCTGCGCGGTCTGGGTCTTTGACTTGGTTGCCGAGATTTCTTTCTCCTTGGCTTTCTCGACGAGACACCACCGAAAAGATCGTCTCCATCGTCGGTGTCAAAGTTGTCCTCAGCCAAATCGTAAACGTTGCTGGCCGCTCTCTTTTTCGTTGAAGATGTTGGCTTTCGTTTCGCAGGCTGAGACTTCACTCGACAATTCGAAGCAACAAAAAGAGTGTCGCATCTCGGGCACCGGACTTTTTCTACTGCTGATGTCAGCTTCATTTTCGCCTGACAACTGGGGCATTGCACGAGTGTTTCAGCCACCGTTTCTACTCCATTTCCGTTTCGGACTCAACGAATACAGACCTCGTCATCTTACAAAGGTACGATTATGAAAAACAATGGAACAGCCTGCAATCTTAGGTTTCCCCAGGTTTTCTAACTCCCATTGTGAGCAGTAAATTCGCCCATAAGGCTTGGTCAGCGGTTTGGATTGTTAAGACATGGTCACGACTGGCGACAGCATCGTAGAAATCCCACTTCTGGATTGGCTCGAGTTCCACATCTGTTTCTGCTTCACTCAAGATGGACCGAAATTCATTCCAGATCGGAGGATCGCCTTCGAGTGCGTAGGGGTCGTCATCCGGAATCCCCATCGTGTTTGCTGCTTCAATAGGAATCGCCGTGAGTAAGGTTTTCAGCACATCGGTGCAACTCACCATTCCTGGAGCGAGGTTCAGGCAGACCAACTCTGCATTTGGCCCCAGAGTGTTATACGCTGGATAATTCCCATCTGCGATGAGGATTTTAGAATGATGCCCGGCTCGGCCAAGGACTTCATTGATCTGCGGATGGATTAAAGTGTGTTTCAACATTTCATTATGTCTCAAACAGGAATACAGAACAGAGGTAAAAGTCTCTCTGACAGTGGCTACTCGAAGAGGGTGTATGATAGAGTTTTTTTCTGAGAGTCATCAATCGCAAACGACCGCAACTCAGCTTTTGTGGATGTTAAACCATTTGCCGCAATGTTCACATTTAACATCTCCGTGCGGAGAAACGTCGGCGCTCTGGTCGAGAGTCGCTCCACAACTTGAGCATTGATATTCGCTCACAGGCGGTCGCCTCGAAGTTTCGGTGTCTGTTCCCTGTTCTCCTTGTAGCTCTTTGAGGTGAGACATCATTGATCGCAAGCGATTTTCGGGTAAAAAATTTCCGAAGACAAATGCTCCCCCAAATAGAACAAACGAGAAGGCGATGAAACTACCGAAGATCTTAAAGAAGACTGGTGCAGACCTAAATGGAGAATTCGGCATCCACAGGGCTATCAACAAAGTGACTCCGATTCCTAAAGGAGCAATTCCAAACAGGCGAAAAAATTGCATGTGCGATCCTCTGTTGATTGTTCGAATTCAACGACAGTAGTGCTCTGTCGAGCTTTAAATGTCAGGCTTCTCGCAGCGAACTCCGCTCCGTTGTCGCTCTTCAGAATTTTAATCGAAGTGACATTTAGGGATAGATGGTCTAGTAGGGTCCGCTCTGCGGACCAAAAGGAGATACCTCATTCAATGGTCCGCAGAGCGGACCCTGCCGTGTCTTTAAACGCAATTGCAGCACGCTCGGGATCAAATTTTCTCATCAAGCTCGTTACGAAGTCTGTCCCAGGCACTCAACGCATCTTTCACCGCAGCAACATCGTGGACGCGAAGAATGTCCGCGTATTGTTGTGCCAGAGCGATGGAGACACCGATCGTCCCAGCGAGTCTTTCTTCGACAGGTCGACCGATGATTTTACCGAGGAATCGTTTTCTGGAATGACCAATCAGCACCGGATGTCCTGTCGCACGGAGCGACTTGATGTTTGTGAGCAGCGACAGGTTATGCTCCGCGGTTTTGCCGAATCCAATACCAGGATCGATGACAATGCGTTCGGCGGAGATTCCTTGTTCGAGGAGTTTTGCGACGCGAGCCTGAAGCGAATCGACAACTTCAGAGACGACGTCTTCGTAGTGTGGGTCAGCCTGCATTGTTTGCGGTGTGCCAAGCATGTGCATCAGGATGATGCCGCAATTCGACTTACTGGCGATATCGATCATCGCTGCGTCGAATTCGAACGCTGAGACGTCATTGATAATATGCGCTCCAGAATCGAGAGCAGCCTGTGCAACTTGCGGCTTCATCGTGTCAATGGAAATCGGAATTTCCGTTTGCCCAGCCAAACCTTCGATGACTGGAATGACTCGCCGAAGTTCTTCGTCGATGCTCACCGGCTCGGCACCTGGTCGTGTTGACTCTCCGCCGATATCTAGAAGATCGGCTCCCTGTTCGACGAGTTCTAACGCATGAGCGATTGCCTGAGATGGGGCGAGCCACTGCCCACCATCAGAAAAACTATCCGGGGTGACATTGACGATTCCCATGATCTTTGGAAGCTCGCCGAGGTTCCAGATTCGATCAGAAAATTTCCAGATTCGTATCAACTGTTCGTCCATCAGTACATCGCTAAACAGTGCCGGTCGCGATGAGTAGTCCGAGACGACACGCGCTCAAAAATTCATCGACGAGAAGCTCTTCTTTCACAGTATGAATGTTGTTTTGCCCGCAGCCTAGCGTGACGGTTGGTAAGCCGTGAGCGTTCATCCAGTTTGCATCAAGTCCACCGTTGGCGATTTTAATGATCGGTTTTAAGTCCATGCTTTTCATCGCACTCAAAGCCGTTTGGACAGCAGGTTCATTTGTGTTGAGCTTGAACGATTCGTATTTGTTCCTTGAATTGAAAGTGATCTTGCCAGTTTTGCCTGCGACGTTTTTGATTTCCTTCGCAGCTTGCTCGAATGCTTTCTGAATTGCCTTGACGATCTTCGCTCGAAACTTCGCGTTGTGGCTGCGCGCTTCGGCTTTGATATGCAACCTGTCCATCACGACGTTTGTCGCAGCTCCTCCTTGAACCACACCGATGTTGCTCGAACCAGACTGCTTCCCTTTTTGAACCAACCCGTGCCAGCCATTATCAACGATCGAATTGATTGCCTTGGCAGCAATCGCTGCGGCACTCACTCCATTTTCAGGCTGCGCACCGGCATGACTGGCGATGCCTTCGACATCGATTTCAATATGGTCATCTCCCGTCGCACCGATCACTACAAGATTCGCCGGACCACCATCCCAGTTAAAGCACTGAGTCGGTTTTCCGAGTTTACTTACGGCGATGTTCTTAGCACCGACGAGGCCGATTTCTTCTTGCACAATAAACACAATCGTGAGCGGCGGATGAGGGAGATTGTGCTTCTTGATGAGCCTGATGGTCTCCAGTAAAACGGTCGCACCGGCGCGGTCATCGCCTCCGAGAGCAGTTGCCGGATCTTTGGAAGTGATGAGATTCCCTTTGCGAATTGGTTGGCAGCCGACGCAGAGCGGTACCGTATCAATGTGTGCCATCAACAACCGTCGAGGACCACGTACAGTCCCAGGGAGTTTGACGATCATGTTCCCGACCTGACCGCCGATGTGGCTCTTTTTGTGGGCTGTATCGAACTTGATCTCCGATTCGGCGATGCCGTAAGACTTGAGTTGCTTCACAATAAAGCTCGCAACCGCTCCTTCGTCACCACTCTTGCCAGGAATTTCCAGCATCTGCATTAGAAATTTTACAGTGGACTCGTCGATGAGCTTTGCCAAGTCGTTCTGAGCCATGTTTACGTACCTGCCAGTGGTCTGTTTCGAAAGAAAATAAAATAAAACGACTCGACGCGAAAGACACGCCGAGTCGTTTTTTGAGCCTCTTTGACCGGAACGGCTTATGACTCGCCTGTACCGAGTGCTTCCGGTTCATCTGGAAGATCTGGCTGCTCATCAAGATGCACAGGCTTATAGCCTCCAGATATCTTGAATCCGACAATCAGAATGAGATAGCAAACTGCCATTATTAGCGGAACGTAGGAGGTTAATTTCAACGCCATTCTTCCGCCGAAGAGGCCTGCACTCGAAACAAGAGCTTTATCTGTTTCCGCAGATTTGGATGCGTCGTCCCACCACTTGCTGAGTTCTTCCTGGTTTTCATCCATCTTGCCAGATTCCTCAAGCAACGCATCGACGCGAGCGAGCTCTTTTCCGTCGTCGGCTAAGATGGAAACTTTTGCGCCGTTCAGTCCAGCAGTTTCGTAACCCATGAATTTTCCGGGTTCATCAGCTTTGTATCGCTCAAATGTTTCTGGTGCGTCTGTTTCAAGTTGCTGAGACGCAAAGTAGTCCTGTTTGAATCCAATTGCAGGACCACCTAGTAGACCGGCTGAAAGCATTCCAACTCCGCCCATCATTCCAATTGCAACAGCTCCTCCTTTAGGAAATCTTTCCGAGGCGACTGCAAGCATTGTCGGCCAAAGGAACGTTTTTCCACAGGCATATACTGTCGCTGCGATCACACAGAACGCGACGCTAGAAGCATTACTCAACAAAGTCAGACCTAGAAACCCAAGAACTGAACTCAAGCACAAAAGTCCCAGTGGTGAAATTCTGTGAACGATCGGACCAGCGACGAATCGCAAAGCGAACATGAGCGTTGAAGTGTAAACAAATAACGCCATCCCTTTAGCACCGCTCGCCATGATGGAGCCTGTGATATTTGCAATCCATGAATCGGTTCCCAATTCGACATAACCCACCATCGCATGAAGGAGGAGGAGGAATAACATCAATGGTGCGAAGACTGTTCCAACCATTTCCCCAATTGTGGTTCCAGCCGAAGCGGCCTCGGATTGTGGAAATTTTTGTCCGAACAGCAAGATTCCGTAAATGATGACCGGAATCAAAAACAGGGACATTTGAATTTTCCAGTCAATCGCCTGAGCGCCCATGAATGCAGACGCTAAACCACCTAGCACTAACCCAGCCGGCCAACCAGCGTGAAGAATGTTCAGGTAGTGTGTTTTGGCTTTGGGGAAGAGAGTCGCTGTAAGCGGGTTCACAACTGTTTCTGCCAGTCCATTTGCGACGGCGAAAAGGAACATTCCCCAGAACAAGCAATTGTAAGCCGCTTCTTTACCACCTGATTCAAACGCAGCCGGAGCCGCCAGCGTGACAACAGCCGAAACAACATGCAGGACAAAGGCCAACATCATCAATCGACCATAACCAACTTTGTCCGCAATCAGCGAACTCAGGATAATCACGATTCCAAATCCGGTCAGACCTCCACCGGTGATCGTCCCCAGCTCAGTCATCGTGAAACCGAATTCTTCGGCCCATAAACCTAAAATTCCACCACGAAGGGCGAACCCTACTCCGGCAGCGAGAATCGCCGTAAACCCCGCCCAAAGCAATCGCTGGGCATTCGGGAAGGCGGATTCGGAACTCGTATCATTCATGCAATCTCTCCAGGTACTGAATCAAAATGTGATGCAAAATCACTTGTGCGCAAACGCTTCGTAAAATCAGAAAAGGAACTCTGATTTATCTTAAGCGATGAAAGGTCATTGACCTTTATGAGTTGTGGCTCCGCATCGTATCGGTCCAGAATGATGTTTTCCACGCAACAGGAAGAACTTTACTGAACAGAGAATAAAAAACGTTCTCACGAAAGAGCGGCTTTCATGAGAACGTCTAGGAATAATCGAGTAAATTTCAGTGAATCGCATCCCTTTCTCGACCGCATTTACTCAGCAACTTGCGGGATGAAGTGGCGCCAGCTTTCGTATTTTGGCTGGGACAACTGTCGATTCAGCAACGGGCTGCGCTTTGGTTTCAACGGTTGCTGTAACAGCGGCATGCCTGCTTCTTGAGGGGTTCGCCCTCCTTTGCTGACGTTGCAGTCCAGGCAGGCGCAAACGATGTTCTCCCAGGTATCAGGTCCGCCACGGCTTTTCGGCATGACGTGATCGAGGCTCAAACTTGGAGAGCTATATCGATTGCCGCAATACTGGCAGCGATGACCGTCTCGCAGGAAGATATTCCGACGATTGAACTTCACTGCATTCTTCGGCAGTCGGCTGTATGTTGTCAGCCGGATGACGCGTGGGACTTGGATGTCGAAGTTGACCGCGCGAATCCAATCTTCTTCGTTCCGATCTTCACCAAGTTCCGTTTTGAGTTCACTGAACTCGCGCCAGCCTTCGAAGTCGTACGTGAAGTATTGACCGTTCTCAACATGAATCACATTTGCCAATTCTTTAAAGAGCAGACAGAACGCGCGGCGAACAGAGATGACGTGAACCGCCATGTAGTTACGGTTCAAAGCCAAGACCGCAGCCTGCATCGCTGACGAGGAACCAACGCGAATTCCGTTGGTGCCACCGTTCGCGGTGGGAGTGGGGGCAGAAGTTTGACGCGCCCGGATCACCTTGCACGCTCCTTAGCCATCACGGCTTAATTAAATGGGAGTCTCGCTCCAGGAGACTTTGTCCACCTCACATTAAGGCGGCTAATTCTACTCATAGAATCACCTTGGAGCAACATTATTCGCTTTTTCAGTGGAGTCTTCACTAGAATTACACAATTCCACGCGAGCTTTTTTCCCGTACTTCAGCACCGTTTCACAGAAGGTGATGATGGTTTAGAAGAGTTGGAAAAACAGAAACTCAGCCACAAAAAATCTAATTCAGGAAATCACGATGTCATCAAAGACGATGCAAATTCTTTTCACAGTTGGAATTATCAGTGTGACAACAATGACAGAGACCGGGTTCGCTCAGAAGAAAAAGAGAGCACCCAACCCAGAGTTCGCAAAAGTTATCGACGATCCGGCATTGCCTCGCGTTCTGTTGATTGGTGACTCGATTTCCATTGGCTACACAGTTGATGTGCGAAAGCTATTAGAGGGAAAAGCGAACGTGCATCGCATTCCGACCAATGGTGGCCCGACAACGCGTGGCTTGCAAAGCATTGATGCCTGGCTGGGGGATTCGAAGTGGGACGTCATTCACTTCAACTGGGGACTGCACGACTTGAAGTACATCAGCAAGAAGGGTGGACTCGTCGCTCCAGAAAAAGGAAAGCAACAGGTTCCACTCGCAGAGTACGAAAAGAACCTGACGAAACTGGTTGAGCGATTGGAACAAACCAAAGCCAAATTGATTTGGAGGAATACCACGCCGGTTCCAGAAGGTGCCGCAGGTCGAATGCCTGGCGATTCAGTAAAATACAACGCAGTCGCTGCCAAGATCATGGAACAGCACAACATCCCGATCGACGATCAGTTCTCATTTGTGAAGCCTCAAATGGACAAGCTGATGAGACCAGCGAACGTTCACTTCACCACTGCTGGTTCTCTCGCGCTCGCCAAACAAGCGGTCGCCGCGATTGAGAAGGCGCTGCCGAAGAAATGATCACTGCTACGGTGTTTCCGGCGTGTCGTCGAACTTTGGATCGTTTTCTTCAAGACGCTTCTTTTGCGCAGCAAGTGTTCGTTTGCGGTCCGAGCGTTGAACAGTGACCATCACAATGATGAGCACTGCGAACACGATTCCAATCGACCAGTAGATCAACGGGCCATTCATTCCTGATCTGGCAGTCGGCGCGGGACGTACGGAAATCGTCTTTGCCAGAATGAGCGGGGCAATACGGTTGTGGTTATCGCTAGACGGGTACACATAAATTTTGAGGAAGTACCCGGTCACGGTTGCGCGGTCGATCAGCTCTCCTCCTATCGGTAGGTTCTCGGGCTTTTCGAGGAAGACAATCGTCGTGGGATGTGACTGCGAATCTTCTGTGAAGAGGGTTGATTCGTAAAGTTTCTCAATGCCGAATTCATTCTCCTCTGCATCATACTCCAGCGTTTGCAGAATATGCCCTTTCAAGAGAACCGGCTTCCCACGAAACTCCTTGGGATTGCGAATCATGTCCACAAAAGTTGGTAGATTGGAAAGACCTCGCCGAACTGCTGTGAATTTCTGAGCGTCAGCAGCCAACTCGTTTAGCGGTTGTTCATCGGCCAGGTTAAGTAATCCGTAGTAAGCCAGATTCTCATCGGCGGACAATTCAGAATTGTCTCGAACAGCAGAGAGATTGAAGGGGTCGCTGGAGTCGGTATTCACACTCGCGGGGGCGTCAATCGTGAGATCCTGACTGATCGTGGGGTGATGGAAGCACATTGCGATAAAAAATATTGCAAGAACAATCACCGTTTGCTTCAGTTTATTCGACAGCAGTTGCATCGTCATCTTCTCCTTCATCAGCGAGGTAGCTCTTGCCATTGTAGAATTGAGACCAGACAACGTAAATAACGGAAGTCACTCCCATGCAAGCCACGAAGAACCAGTAGTAAGAGGCTCCCTGAAGAACCTCTCGACCGGCTTCCGCCTCTCGTGCAATATATCCATTGACGGCGGAAGCAAAGATGTTCCCGAGGGAAACTGACAACAGATAGATCGACATGATAATCGACTTCATGGCCTTCGGTGATTGAGTGTATGAGAACTCAAGGCAGGTAATCGAGACCATCACCTCAGCCGCGGTCAGGAAACCGTATGCGAGCACTTGCCACCAGATACTCGGTGAGGTTCCATCAGCAATCCAGTTTTCAATCATTGCCGGAATCATGAAGGAAGGGATCGTCAAGAACATCCCGATGCCAATTTTTCTCAATGGCGTGAGCTTAAAGAACTTTCCAAGCGTCGGGTAAATGTAGAAAGAGAAGAGCGGGATGAGTAGCATCACCATGAACGGATTTGTTGCCAGAATTTGATCCGAACTCACGGTCGTAGCCGCTTTGCTGAATCCCATGAAACTGAGATCAAGAAGTTGACGGTCCATGTGTTCGGCTTGCAGAACCCATCGTGAGGCCGTTTGATCGAACAGGCACCAGAACATCGCCACAAAGAGGAACAGTGGCGACAAATTCAGGACTGCTCGAACTCCTTCGGAACTGAACGTCTTCTTGAAAAATGTTCCGCGTGATGGCGGAACGTGTACAAACTTGTTCCGTCCCAACCAAAAGACCCAGGTTGCCAGTCCCATCAGGATTCCGGGAACTGCGAACGCCACCGATGGACCGTATGTATCTCGCAGCCAAGGTGTGAGAAGTGTCGACGCCATCGCCCCAAAATTGATGGAGAAGTAGAACCACCCAAAGACCCTCGCCAACAGATGTTGATTCTTGCTGCCAAATTGATCACCAACATGTGCAGAGACACATGGCTTAATGCCCCCGGAGCCAATTGCAATCAATGCCAGCCCCATGAACATTAAGTATTTTTGATGAATGCCCAACTCAAGGTCCATTAAAGCCAGGACGCCATGCCCCAGGCAGTAAACGATGGATAGCCCAAGAATTGCTTTGTATTTTCCGAAGAGCCAGTCCGCGAGAATTGCAACGATGATTGGTACGAAATAAACAGAAGCGACAAAAAGATGAATCACTTCCGACGCCTGCTCATCGGACATGTAATCCGGTTGCCCGTTGGCGTCGAGAAGAAACTTCGTCATGAACAGAGCAAGGATCGTCTTCATCCCATAAAAGCTGAACCGTTCCGCAGCTTCATTTCCGACGATGTACGGAATCCCAGGTGGCATTTTGTCCGTTTCGGGAGGGACTGTTAGAAACTTTTCGTTTGCCATGCCGTGTGACCTGTCTACTTCAAGAATCGTTGCTCGAATTCAAATCTGATGGTGACTCTACTGACTGTTCAGAGAGGGAACAAACGTCATTCGAGATTTGCTGGGAAGAAGCTGTTGCGAATTCTCCACATGTGGCGACTGCACAACGTTCGCGCTAAGTGCCGGCTTTCCAACAGGATAAGGCCTCTCTGCACAGGTCGTAGGTCTCCTGGTTGTGTTCAGGCATCATCTGGGCTGTAGCGTAAGTCAGAACGTTTCAAAAAACTTACGCGACTTTACACGTTTCGTAAATCATATGGTGATTAGATGTTACGGGAATTCGCGAGCGGCGGCGTTCAATTTTTTGAACGCCCATTGGCACGGTTTGGCACTCCGGCTGCTTTATCTCTTTCACATCAAACACGCCACAACGAAACACCCTACACCGCTAAGGAACACGGCTATGAACACTCTCAACCAACTCCTGAATGACGAAGCCGGCTTTATCGTTTCTGCTGAACTTGTCCTTGTCTCAACAATTGTCGTTCTTGGACTGATCGTTGGATTGAGTGAACTTGCTTTGAACATTAATAACGAGCTAGAAGACGTCGGGACGGCTTTCAACTGCATTCAGCAAACCTACAAAGTCAATGGTTTCGAAGGTCATCAAGGCTGGACCGATGGCAGCCGTTTCTACGACAGTGCCGACTTCTGTTCTGGTGAATATGACGTCAACTAAGTTAAATTCGACGACGCTTCATCAAACTTAACGCATCTGTCTCTGCTCTTGATTGCTCTCACAATCTCTCTCGCTCTCACTCAGGCGACGTCCGAATTTCGGATGTCGCCTGTTTTCGTTGGGAGATTTATTGATCTTTTGCTAGGATGCTGCCGTTGAGAAATCTTCGAAGACATTAAGATTTGTTTTGCCGGACACATAAAAGTGTCCGGCTAAGTTCGCGATACGGATAAAAACGACTTTTAGCTTCCAATCACCGCCAAAACTCCAAACGACCATGCTTGAATCGATTACAGAGAATCTCACAAACGCTCTCGGGAAAATGGCCCGGGGCAAACTCTCCGAGGGCAACATCCGCGAAGGGATGGCTGAGGTTCGCAAGGCCCTGCTCGAAGCGGATGTCAACTACGATGTCGCTAAGTCCTTCTGCGACAGTGTGACGGAACAGGCTGTCGGCGATCAGGTTCTCAAATCCCTGAAGCCGGGCGAACAGATTGTCGGGATCGTTTACAACGAACTCGTCAACTTAATGGGACCGGTGGACCATTCGATTGCCGTGCGACGCGGCGAGACTTCCATCATCATGATGTGTGGTTTACAAGGTGCCGGGAAAACGACAACTTGCGGCAAGCTGGCAAAAATGCTGCAAGATGAAGGCGCCAAGCCGATGCTGGTCGCTGCCGACCTTCAACGACCGGCCGCGATCGAACAGTTGAAAGTCATCGGCGGGCAAGTCGGAGTTCCGGTTTACTGGGAAGAAGCTGGCTCCAGTTCACCAGTGCAGGTCTGTAAGAACGCAAAGAAAGCTGCGAAGCAGCAGGATTGCAACGTCATTATTCTCGATACCGCCGGTCGTTTGCACATTGACGATTCCTTGATGAAGGAGTTGGTGCAAATCGACAACAAGCTGATGCCGAATCAGGTGTTGCTCGTCTGCGATGCAATGACCGGGCAGGATGCCGTCAACAGTGCGAAAGCTTTCAACGAGGCACTCGAACTCGACGGCGTCATCCTCACCAAGCTGGATGGAGACACCCGTGGCGGTGCAGCGCTTTCGGTCAAAGCTGTCACCGGCGTGCCGATCAAGTTTGCCGGAATGGGTGAGCAACTCGACAAAATCGAACCGTTTTATCCGGAGCGAATGGCGCAGCGAATCCTGGGTCAGGGTGATATCGCTACCCTGCTGGAAACGGCGCAACGAGTCATCGACGCCGATGAAATGGAAGCCCAGCAACAGAAAATGCTGGAAGGGAAGTTCACCCTCGACGACTTCATGAAGGCGATGAACCAGATTCAAAAAATGGGGTCGATGAAATCGCTGTTGAAGATGATCCCGGGCATGGGGCAAATGAGTCAGGCAATGGATGCTATGGACGGCATGGACCCGGACAAAGATGTGAAACGCGTGAAAGCGATGATCTCTTCAATGACCGAAGACGAACGCCGCAATCCAGAGAAAATCGACCGCTCGCGCCGCAACCGCATTGCAGTCGGTAGTGGTGCCGACCCGACTGAAGTGAACGACCTGCTCAAACAATTCAAAGACATGGCAGGCATGATGCAGTCGATGGCGGGCATGGGTATGGGTGACCGCATGAAGGCGATGAAGGAAATGCAAGCCGATGCCATGAACCCCAACAGCCGGGCCATGTCTTCAGGGAATCAAGGGAGCAAACAGAAACAAATCTCCAAAGACGCACTCAGAGACAAAAAGAAAAAAGAACGTCAACGGAAGAAGAAGAGCAAGAAAAAGAGAAGGTAAGACATGTTGCTCTAAATCAAACGTCGCTTCGCCACACACTTAAAGTGTGTGGCGTAACAGAAACGACCCTCACGGATATTCACAACATGATTCGCTACTTTACGTTGTCCTGTTTCTGTTTAGCGTTGTGCTCTGCTACTTCGGCATCTGCAAAACCGCCGAATTTTCTCGTGATTATGGCCGATGATCTCGGCTATTCGGATCTCGGTTGCTACGGTGGGGAGATTGCGACGCCGCATCTCGATACTCTCGCAATGAACGGTCTGCGGTTCACGCAGTTCTACAACACGGCCCGTTGCTGGCCGTCCCGAGCTGCGTTGCTCACCGGTTACTACGCCCAACAAGTTCGCCGCGATGCTTTTCCTGGATTGCCGGATGGAGCACGTGGAGACCGACCCGATTGGGCACGCTTGCTCCCGGAGGTTCTCAGTCAGGTTGGCTACCGGTCATACCATTCCGGGAAATGGCATCTTGACGGCAAGCCGATTCAAAATGGATTTCACCGTTCATATCTCCTCAGGGATCAGGGGCGTTTCTTCAACCCGAAAGTACATTGGCTCGACGACAAAAAACTTCCGCCCATTAAAAAAGGAACGGACTACTACGGCACGATTGCGATTGCAGATCACGCCTTGAAATGCCTGAAAGAGCACGCCGAGCATCATTCCGACGAACCCTTCTTCCACTACCTCGCCTTCACCGCTCCGCACTTTCCACTGCATGCACTGCCGGAGGATATCGCTAAGTACAAGGACCGTTACAGCGAAGGTTGGGAGAGCATTCGCAAAGCACGTCATCATCGCATTCGAAAGATGGGCCTCGTGTCCGCGCCACTTTCTGATGTTGAACAAGAGATCGGTCCGCCGTACGACTTCCCAGACGCTTTGGAAATCCTCGGTGATGGTGAGCTGAATCGCCCGATTCCGTGGGATTCACTCAATGAGCAGCAGCAGAAGTTTCAATCCGATAAAATGGCGATTCATGCCGCAATGGTTGACCGTGTTGATCAGGAAATTGGAAGGGTTCTCAAGCAACTCAAATCAATGAACGCTTTCGACGACACACTCATCCTGTTCCTTTCTGATAACGGAGCGAGTGCAGAAATTATGGTCCGTGCCGACGGTCACGACCCAGCGGCATCTCCCGGTTCCGCCGAGTCGTATCTCTGCCTTGGTCCAGGTTGGTCATCAAGTTGCAACACGCCCTTTCGGCGACATAAAACCTGGACACACGAAGGCGGCTGCTCCACACCTTTCATCGCGCATTGGCCGAAAGGAATTTCAAACAAAGACTATGGCAAGCTGCGTCGCGCGCCCGCCCACATCATCGACATCGCACCGACACTCATCGAACTCGCTGACACAAAACGGTTTCTGCAATGGAATGGAACTCCGGTTCCGCAACCACCTGGGCAAAGTTTGACGCAACTATTTGCCGCAGACGATCAAGCACAATCTCGAACGTTGTGGTGGTCTCATGAAGCGAACCATGCGATTCGAGTTGGAGACTGGAAGGCTGTCGTCTCCGGAGAGAACGCCGACTGGGAACTCTACCAACTCGCCGGTGATCGAACGGAAACCTCCAACGTCGCAACCGGACATCCGGAGAAACTTGCAGATCTCCGCCAGCAATGGACGAAGATGAGGGACGAGTATTACAAACTGGCCACCAAAAATATCGTTCCAAAATAACGATCAATCCGATTGTAGAAGCAGCGAACTTTTTTTCAAAACTTGGTGTCCCTGACTGTCGAAGGTAATGGAGTGGTGATGAAGAACCGAGACATTCAACATCTTCATCATCCAAAGCGGTTGCTTGACGCAACCGCCGATGCGAGATAAAGTTTCGCTCACGAGCACCCGTAGCTCAGTTGGTTAGAGTGCATGCTTGACATGCATGAGGTCGCTGGTTCGAGTCCAGCCGGGTGCATTTTTCATAACATATGCTGAACGTTGCGTTTACGTACCTGTCGTTGGTCGACAGTGCAGCCCAAAATTACTTTGTTCTTTCGGTACATACCGGAATAGAGCGAAGAGGGATGCATTTGACCATGATTTCTCCTTCCAGAAAACGTAAATCACTTCCGAGTTACCGCCATCACAAGCCGAGCGGACGAG
>DAOUPA010000152.1 GCA_030626405.1 Planctomicrobium sp. | reverse complement strand
CTCACGTGGCAGGACCGGGGCTGCGTCACATCGCACAAATGCGGTCGCTCACGCACTTGGATCTGAACAATACTCAAGTGGGCGATGAAGGGCTCGAACATCTCCAAGGTTTGACAAATCTCGAAACACTCAATCTCGACAGTACGAAAGTCAGCAACGCAGGTTTGGCTTTCCTGAAAGGGATGACCAATCTGACAAGACTGGACCTGAACTTCACGAACATCTCCGATGAAGGTGTCGAGCACCTTGCTCACTTGAAGAATCTGAAAGCCCTATTTCTTCTCTAAACGAAAATCACCAAGGACGGAGTCAAGCGACTGCGGAAGGCGCTTCCCGGTTGCCACATCGCAGCAGACTAAAGAAGCTGCAGGAACGTTCCAACAAGGAGAAGCTGGATTGATTGTAGAAGAAATGCCAGTGCACAGTCAGCCGAGTCGGTTTTTAAAGCAACATTCCTGGTCTCCGTTCGTCGATTGCTGTCGTGGTTCTGTAGCGTGAATCAGTTACGAAGGTCAAAAGTTTTCCAAAAACTAAACGGTTTTGGAAATTCCCCGCCCTGAGTTGGATTGAAATCCACCTTAGTAAATGGGAGGGAGCGTCTTTTCACTTCTCTCCATCAAAGCGAATATCAACAATCGACTGGATCGGGAGTGTCACGTGAAAGGACTGTCATAATGGTTAATTCGGTGAGCTCTACAGCCAATCTTCATCACAGGAGAAATTTTTGTAACACAATTGTTTACATCATCGATTTCACCGCATCGTCTTGTTTCAGGATGCAATTCAGGGAAGGTTGTGCCTTAAATTTAACAAACACCACAAATATTTGATCCCCTTAACCGTACGGCACGTTGTCTCTGAGACTCGTTTCCTATTTACCTGATCATAATGTGAATTGAGATTTCAAGGTCAAATTTCACTCACTGACTTCCATCGTTTAACGATGGAGTTTCTGAGGGCCAAAATTCAACGGCGCCGAAACGGTTTTCTCGTATCGCAAGTTCTCTCAGTGCTGCCAATTGGTCGACACTGTGGCCTCGATCACCAACTTTAGAAGGACAAAGTGCATGACAATCGCTATCGAATGTGATGACTGTGGAAATAATCACAAAGTCCGTGATGAAGCGGTTGGCAAACGATTCAAGTGCAAGAACTGCGGAACGCCCATCCGTGTGCTGAAGCAACAAATCGAATTCGACGACAGTTTTTTCGATGGTCTGGATGAGATGGAAGCTGAGGCCCCTCCGTACGATCACGAAGAAGTGCTTCTGCCAGCCGTTCGCCGCAAAAAGAAAACAAAAACCAAATCACGCGATCAAGCGAAGAAGAAACGGAGACCATCAAAGAGTTCCGTCGCGAATGGACTTCGGTGTGTTCTTGCGGGACTTCTTCTCCACCTCGCAGCGGCTCTGTCAGGTTTTATTCCCTATGGCCTGCTGGTGGCACTACCGCTCACTCTCGTGGCGACAGTTCTGGCGATCATTGGTCAGGTCATGTGCCTGAAAGTCCCAGCGAAATCGAACACACGGATATTGATCTATGGAGTGCTTGTCCTTCAGTGTTTGGCTTTCGGTCTTCGCCTCTCAAGCCTGGCAGTTCCTCTCTTAATCTTGGTTTCGTCACTCGCATCGATTGTCTCATTTTTTCTCTTTGTCTACGCCTTAAAACGCCTTTCAGAATTCATCGGTTCGGCTGAGGGAGAAATGCATGCGGAATGGATCCTCAATTGGGGTGCCGGATTGGTTGCGCTGAGCTTTGCCCCCGGACGCATGAGCAGGGTTCTGGGTGTGGGAGTGACAGGACCATTAACCTTGATCGTGGGGATCGCCGTGTTCGTGATTAGTATCATGATTCTGGGCCGCTATATCGATTTGCTTGGCTGCCTGAAAGAGAAATTGGATAAGGCATGAATCAATGTCACTAAGTTTGCGAATTTATTTTACGTCGACAGCATCTTGGGGAATGTCGACCTAAGAGCCAGCGATTCGATGTGCTGGAGGCTTAGGTACCTCGTACTGTGGACCAGACAAGGTGCCCCAAAGTTGCACATCTGCTTTCAGCCAACAGTCAGACGAATGTGCTGGTCTATTTGAATTAATTTTTTCAGTTTCTAACAGTACTCAAACAGGGAGACAGATCATGAGTGAACTACAGAACGTCCAGAAAGGTGTCAGTTACGTCTACTACGGATTGTATTTGATGGTTGGGAGCATCCTGGTGGCGATGCTTGGAGCAGGAATCATGATGGCCTTGCCGACTGCCGGGCTAGTGCTGATTGCTGCAGCTCCGCTCATGATTATTGCCGGATCGGTTCTCAGCTTTATCGGTCGGATCAAATGTCTTTCGGTTCCGGGCGATTGTGCGGCAACCGGAGTGATCTACACAGCCGTGGTGTGTGATGTCATCGCCATACTGATTTCGGCAGTCAGTTGGTTTATTGAACTGCCACAACTCGTGAGTACGCTCAGTGCTCTGCTGACGTTAGCAGCGAGCGTCCTCTTCCTGATCTTCCTCAAGAAGATTGCGGCATTCATCCGAGATAGCGTTTCCGAAAAGCGCTCCAGCAGCGTCTTGAACCTTTGCATCGCAACGTTTGTGACAATGATCATCGGGGTCTTCTTTCCTCCGCTCCTCATCGTTGCATTCATTGTGATGATTGTTGGCTGCATTATCTATGTACAATTGCTGATCAGCTTGAAGGAGAGTCTGAAAACGGCATAAACAATGTACATGCAGGTCTGTGCGACAAGAGTCGCCAGCGGAGTTTCTTCCAGAAAAGATGGCACGAAGTTCGATCTTTCAAATCAATCCAAATCACAGTTACCGCAAGCAACTGGCGGGGACGCCCGCATGTTTGAAAGCTTTTGAATCCAATAACAATATCGATACTTGAGCTTCACTATGTGAACTTCGGAGAGAGACAAATGACTCACAACACAACGACACTCGACAACGCCTCATATCTTCTGAGACACGGAGACGAGCTTTCCTCGCTAGGTGTACTCTTAGCAATTCTTTCGGCGATCTCTTACTCTCTCGGGTGGGTGACCCTTTCACTGTTCACAACACTTGCATGTCCGCTGTTATTAATATTTGGCCTGATCACAATTCGTGCTGGAATCCTTGAAGCAGGCACCAATCACGAGCGGTTGGTGGCACTTGGAAAGTCTGCTATCAAGATCCTTCTCCCTTTTTCTCTCTTTTCTTTGCTCTCTTGCATCTTCTTCGTGATTCCTCTTGGATGGTTTTCAACTTCACTTGTGCGCTTGTTGATGATCAGTTCGTTTGCGTTGATGTGTATGACGCTCGTGAAGTCTGTTCAACTTGGTAGGGGATAGGCGACGAGCTTCGATTCAACAAATTGTATACCCCCCAAATTGTCCAATCAGCTCAAGCCAGAACGTCCCATTGCTGACAAATTGTTGACCAGTTCCTCCTTCGAAACTTATTGCGGAAAACAGCTCAAAACTCTGTTAATTGGTCATCGGCTGCAGAAACTAAATTTCCACGGGAGTCGTGATCTTTCAACGGTGGAATCGCACACTCGTGTCTTATTTTATTATCACTTTCAACAGAGGATCTCATGGCCGATAGTAAAAAGAAATCTCACCTGACAACTTGGATTGTATTAGCAATTGTCAGTGCAATTATTCTCTCCGTAGTGGCTCCTGAAGTGGCTGCCAAATTAACACTTGGAGGTGAAATCTTTTTACGGCTTCTCCAAATGGTGGTCGTTCCTCTGGTGATGGCAAGTGTCATGAGTGGAATTCTCGGGTTGGGAGATGTTCGCAAACTCGGTCGCCCTGGCGGATACGCAATTCTCTATTATTTAACGACCACGGTCTTCGCTGTCACGACTGGATTGATTGTCGTCAACATTATCAATCCGGGAGTTGGCATCGATAAAGAACTCGTTCTCGGTGCTCAAGAGGAAGGAGCAGAAGCAGTTGAAGATGCGAAAAACGCAATGAGCTCAGGCCGCAAAAAAATCATGTGGTCAAAGGAATTCGATGGTGACAAGTTTCTCCTGGAAAGTAAGTCGTCTTCGGGACTGAGCAACATCGTCTACGTGCCACACGGCAGACAAATGGTCATCGATTTTAAGCTTCAACAATTGGGCGCAGCAGAGCAACCGGCTCAGGTCAAAATTCAGTGGAGTACAGAAACAAAAAGTGAATTACAGCCATTGCAGTGGACCGACCATGATGGTGTGCATGACGTTTACATTGCTGGCACCGAGCCGGAAACCTATCACAAAACAGTACAGATCCCCAAAGAAGCACGACGTATTCGGCTTGAGTACCAGTCCCAGGAGGGAGGAGCATCCAGTTTGATTTCGGCGGAATTGTTACGCGGGCCACCGACCGTTGGAGACATCTTTTCCAACTTGGTGTTAATGCTTTTCACAAACAATCTCCTGCAATCAATGGTCGAGATGAATCTTCTGCCAGTGATTATTTTTTCCATCGTCTTTGCGGGAATGCTGACGACGATGGGGAAACGATCTGATGTGATCGCCCAATTTGTCATTGGAATCAACGATGCCATGATGAGCTTTATTTTGCTTCTCATGAAGCTGGCTCCAATTGGTATTTTCTGTCTCGTCGCGGCCCGGTTTGGAAAGGCGCAGATCGAAGGTCAGTTCGTCGCGCTGCTCCGAGTTCAAGCCGCTTACATGTTGACGGTTCTTTCAGGGCTTGGGATTCACGCTTTTGTGACACTCCCTGCGATTCTCTGGATTTTCACTCGACGGAATCCATACCGTTTCATGTATCAAATGTCCCAAGCAATCTTGACTGCTTTTTCAACAGCGAGTTCCACAGCGACACTACCAGTGACCATGGAGTGCGCTGAAATGAAAGCAGGTGTATCGAAACGATCGACGGAATTCGTGTTACCATTGGGGGCAACTGTCAACATGGATGGCACTGCGTTGTATGAGGCCGCAGCAGCAATTTTTATTGCTCAAGCATTTGCAGTTGTGAATCCTGATTACAACCTGACCCTCGTCCAGCAGGCCACAATCGCGGTCACGGCAACGTTAGCAGCCATCGGAGCTGCCGGGATTCCTGAAGCAGGTTTAGTCACGATGTTAATAGTTTTGAACGCTGTTCAACTGCCATTGGAACTCATTGGGCTCATTCTTCCTGTTGACTGGCTGCTGGATCGCTTTCGCACAGCTGTCAACGCATTCGGCGATTCCGTGGGGGCAGCAGTGGTTGATCAATCATTCGCTGACACAGAGCAAGATGATGCTTCATAAGAAGTCTTCAACCACTCTCCATCTCCGAAGGATGCTTACATCCAAAATAATTTCACGCAAATTTACATCTGCCTTTTAGAACGTTTGAAAATACTGACGTCGCAAAATAAACGAGGTCAGTAGTCTGCTTGCCGCTTTTAGATTAAAGGAATCCGCATGAAATCGATTTTACGCAATAGCGCACTTGATCCAACACGTGTCACGCAAACTCTCCATGACTTGCGAGACTCTTTAGCCACTGCCTTGGGCGACGAGCTCATTTCCATATTTATTTTCGGGGATTTCGTGAGAGCAAATCAGTTTGACTCAGCGCACAGCAAAATCAACTTGATGCTGATCGTGGAGCGGATTGATTGTGACCTGCTCGACAAAATGACCGGTTCAATTAATAAAGCTGAGAAGAAGATTCCATTGGCAACGATGACACTCACTCAAGAAGACCTGGTTTCCTCCTGCGATGTCTTTCCAGTCAAGTTTCACGACATTCAACAGCACCACGCTTTGTTGTATGGTCAAGACCTTGTCTCCGATCTTGAAATCTCTGATGAGCATTTGCGTTTACGATGTGAACAGGAATTGAAAAATTTGATGATCCGGCTGCGTGCCAGTTATCTGCATCGCAGTCACAGTCGAGAACAGTTGCTGAAGACGCTGCTGGACTCAACACATTCATTCCTCAACAATGTGAATGCCTGCCTACTGATCAAAACCGGAATCGTTCCTCAAGACGACGGCGACGTCATGGATGAATTTGGTGATGAATTTAAACTCAACGTTGTTGTAGTAAGAGAGATTCTAGTGTTGCAAAAGAATCAGCAAACACCTTCCTTGGAGGATTTAAAACGAATCTACAACTCTTTCATGTCCCTTATCCACGATGCCGCGCAGACAGTTGACCAGATGGAGACGAACCAATGAGTAATATCAAGACATCGAAGATCAAGATTGTCTGCCCGTGCGGAAAAAAATATTTGGTCCGAGCCAACCTTGCCGGCAAGAAATCCAGATGCCGCAATTGTGGCAAGGTATTACAAATCGATCCTCTTCAAGAAGATCGTCGAGATTCTGACGCCGGAATGATGTCCAATGATTCTTCAGTTTTCGGCGAAAACATCTCAATAGATACTTCCAGGAATTCCGAATCTCATGATCGCGAGAAAAGGTCAGCAGCGGTGATCTTTTCGCAAAGTCTGGCGATCTTTTCGCAAAGTCTAGGGTTGCGATCATTGGTAATTCTGAGTGGAATTATCATCCTTGTTTTTAGTCAGATGCAAACAACGTGGGACGGACCGACATTTCTCACTGCCTATATGGGGATTGGTTTTTGCATCGTCCTTGCCTGTTTAATTGCCAGATTGACATCACTGCTGACTCTCAGTGGAGTGATCATTGCTATTTTGGCATATGAATCCATCGGAGCGAATCGAATCGTGTACGGAATGACACAAGGCATGCATAAGTTCGATTCTCTATTCAGTATGATGATTTTTGGGCCATTCATTTTTCTTATAGCTTCGTTCGCTGATGGACAATCAAGTACTGGTCGTAATCACAGTTGCAGCAGTTGCAGCAGCTGTGGAGGAGGCGGTGGGTGCGGAGGTGGATGTGGTGGATGCGGAGGGGACTAATCAATTTGGCACAAGCATATTGGACGACTACTTAGTGGTAACCAATTGATATTTGTGGCTTCGTGTTGAATAACTATCTAGGATTGTGCGATGACGCGGGAAACGGCTTCTAGTTTCAAGATCGTTTGCGAATGCGGAAAGAAGTACAAAATACGATCCAGTCTGGAAGGAAAGAAAGCCAGATGCCGCAACTGCAACGAGGTACTACGTCTTACAGCGGATGAATTTGAATCTCAAGAATCAAACGAAGAACCAAATAAGTGCACAGAATGTGGAGGCAGTGTGAGTGGAAGTCGCACGAAGTGCATTCTTTGTGGCTATCGAACATATCGAATGGATAACACGACAAATGAACCAATCGAGGATCAACGAAGTGAAATTTCGAGATCGATTCTAGACATCTCAAAGCTGAATTCTCCTTCAATCAGCTTCCTGGCCGTTGCTGCGATTACAATCGCATGCTTAGTGTTCTTTCAGTCGCATCTCACTGGCGTACAGTTTCTGGGACTGTATTTCCTTTTTGGAGCGGCATGCCTGATTGGATTCATAGCTGCCGAGGCCAATTCCTGTCCAAGTGGAGTTGCAGCAATTATCTCAATTGGTGCGTTCGAGTTACTGGGCGTCATACGCCTGTTCTATGGGCTTAGTCGAGGCATGCATAAGTTCGGATTTCTGCTCGGAATGATGGCACTCGGCGGGATGGTAATTTGGAGTTTTTACGATTCACTTACCAGTGAAACAGAATTTAATTTCAGTGGTGGTTGTGGAGGAGGAAGTGGCAGCAGTTGTGGAGGTGGGGGTGGTGGAGGAGGGGGTTGTGGAGGTTGCGGTGGTTGAAACAGACGACTTGATCGAAATTCCACTTGTCGGCATTGGGTTTCGCGGCCCGATTGCAGACTGGGTTTTCTCCAACCCAGCTGAAATTGACTGTGTTGAGATCACTGCGGAGCATTTCTTTGAGTCCAGTGAAGAACAACTTGCGAAATTGTCACATCTCTATCCCGTCTCGGTGCATGGGCTGGGGCTCTCACTCGGAACGCCAGGTTCCCTTGATTCGCAAGTGTTATCTCAATTTCAAAGAGTCGCTGACTCAGTCGATGCGAAATGGATCAGTGAGCACATTGCCTTTACACGGACAGGCGATGTGGATCTGGGACACTTAAATCCGCTCCCCATGACTCGAAAATGCTTGAGCACTTTGGTAGACCATGCGAGTGAATTGATGGATCGCTGCCAGAGGCCACTTCTACTGGAGAATATCACGTCCTATTTGCGTATCCCCGGAGACTATTCTGAGCCAGAGTTCCTCAACCGACTCTGTGAACAAGCGGGTACAGGATTGCTTCTCGATGTCACTAATCTCTTCATTAACAGTCGCAATCACGATTTTGATCCGATTGAATGGCTGCATGAAGTTGACTCTCAACACATTCGACAAATTCACATTGTGGGCTACTCATTCCATGAAGGAGTCTGGCACGATCGCCATCGCGAGCCGATCCAAGACGACCTTTTCGATCTAGTCCGTGATGTTGTGGCCTACGCGCCTGTTGAGGCGATCATCCTTGAGAGAGATGGGGCATTCCCCCCGGTCAATCAATTAGCTGCTGAATTGACACGTCTGGAGGAAACTTGTGAATCCGCGAGGTGAGATTGAAATGTTGGCGCTTTTGCTCCACGATCGCGAAATGAGAGATCGTTTTCGGGCGGATCGCTCAGCTTTCGTGAAAGAATTTGGTCTTGAAGGTGCGGATACGCAAATGATCTGCTCATTGGATTGCGAGCAATTGGATCGTCAAGCTGAAGGCCTCCTTCGAAAACGAAAGTCTCAAGTTACCCAATTGATACCACGGACTTGGAATCGACTCGGGGTAGAAGCCAACCGACTTTTTCGCGACTATGTCGAATCCTCAGCCTGGCCAGAGAGTCACCAAAGGCATGCTCTGGATGCTGACGCTTTTTGTTCATTTCTCCAACTCAACTCTATTCAAGAATACTCAAGATCAGAACACAACTGGCTGAAGTTTTGTATTGGAAAATGCTGGTTCAGACTGCACTTCGTTTCTGATTGCAATGTCGACAATCGAAATCGGTGGGCGGTTCAAGTCTTCTATCGAACTCGCGCAAGCGGCACTGTGCAACGCACCATTTTCTGTGGATCCATGAAAAGTCATCGATAATCACGACATGTCACATTGTGTCTTTTCAGAATCGGACTGGCTGTTTCAGATTTTTTTTGTAATTCTTGGCGGAGTGTTCAAGAAAGTACGACAAGTTCTCAACGCAACACTGCCTTCTTCGAGTAGGAAATCTCAAATATGGGTCAGCCTGTTGATAGTGAATTGCTTGGTCGAGCCCGAGAGGGAGATCAAGACGCAATAGGAAATCTGTTGCGACATTGTCGTCCATATTTATCGATTCTCGCTTCGCGAAAACTTGATCCAATCATGAGTGCACGTTTGAGCGGCTCGGATGTTGTTCAGCAGACGTACTTGGAAGCCATTCGCGATTTCGACAAGTTTCGTGGCCATTCGATTGAGGAATTTGCAGCGTGGTTGAACGGAATTTTGACTCACAACGTCCAGGAAGCAACTCAAGTCCACATCGTTGCTCAAAAACGCTCCGTGTACCGTGAACAATCTCGTGACGACTCAAATGCAGCGGGCGAAGGTCATCATCAAATATCGATTAATCAATCGTCCCCCAGTTCTCGGGCAATGCGAGGAGAGCGAGCGATTGCCCTTGCTAACGCGATGGCAATCCTACCAGAAAACCAATTCGAGGTGGTCCGATTAAGATACATCGAAGGTTGGTCACTTGCAGACATCGCAAGACGTACTGGCCAATCCGATTCTGCAGTCGCGAGTTTGATCAAACGTGGTCTTCAGAAACTACGAGTCAGCTTGAGGGCCATGAAGGGAGAATCAAATGTCTGACCAGCCTGTAAATCGAATTGACCTGAATGAAGCATTTGCAAGATACCTACGCCTGTTGGACGAGCAGGGGACAATCGATGTCGACAAATTTCTGCAAGAGCACTCCGAGATCGCCAACGAATTAAGAGACTTAATAGAGACCGCCAGGCATATCAAGAACATGGCTGGTCCGAAGAGTCTGATTCCAGGCAAGAGTCAACCAAAAGTCGATGAGTCAAATCAGGAAACACTCATCTTTTCAGGCGACAGCTTGTCTCTGAGTCAAGATGCAACAGACGCTGAATATTCAGTCATTGGAAAACAACTCGGAGACTATCGGATACTTCAAGAACTCGGGCGTGGAGGAATGGGGGTCGTTTACCTTGCAGAGCAAGTTTCAATGGGAAGGAAAGTCGCACTGAAAATGATCCGCAGTGGATGCCTGGCATCGGAAAATGACATTCAGCGTTTCTATATTGAAGCCCAGGCAGCCGGACGACTGAAACATCCCTCAATTGTCCAAGTCTACCAGGTGGGGGAAATCGGGGGTCACCACTTCTTTTCCATGGAGCACATTGAAGGAAAGAGCCTGTCTACGGTCTGTAAGAGTCAAGAACTTTCTTCGGAGCAAATCGCGTCGTTGATGAAGGAGATCGCAGAAGCTGCCGACTTCGCTCATCAACATGGTGTTTTGCATCGTGATCTCAAGCCATCGAATATCATCATTGGCAATGATGGTCGCCCGAAGATTTTAGACTTCGGGTTAGCGAAGAACATGGAGTCCAAAGACCATTTAACTTCGAGCGGTTCTGCAGTTGGTACGCCAAGCTACATGCCGCCCGAGCAGGCTCAGGCGAGTCGAGACGAAATCACATGCCGGAGTGATGTGTATTCGCTTGGTGCAATTCTGTATGAGCTGATCACCGGCAAGCCTCCATTTCGTGCCGGTTCACTACTCCAAATACTCACCCTTGTCATTCACGATGAGCCTCGTCCCCCTCGAGATACAAATCCGCACTGCCCACGTGATCTCGAAGCAATTTGCCTGAAGTGTCTGCAAAAGTCACCATTGAAAAGATACGAAACGGCGAACCGTTTGAGCGAAGATCTCGGTCGGTTTCTCCACGGTGATCGTGTCCTTGCAGGTCGTAGTCGATGGTATAAGCGAGCATGGCATTGGCTTCGAAATGTCCCTTTCATTGCTGCGGTGCTAGGGCGAAAGACTATCAATCCCACAATCGGTCATGTCCGATTTCAGTGGAGTGCAGTTGCCCTGCTCATCTCCTTGATCGTTGGAGGCTTATTGATTCCTCTTGCAATCGAGGCGAACAGAGTTTCTATCATTGATCTTTCAACAGGTGTTTCATCTGGATCATACGAACGCATCGGTGAGGCCTTTGCGCGTGAATTACACGAATTGACTGGTCGGGAAGTCCAGACACATCCTGCAGCAGGTGCCGTTCAAAGCCATGGACGCTTGCTAAGTGGTGATGCCGACATTGCATTCCTTCAAGAGAATACGCTTGAATCGAATCAATTGAAGGTGTTGGCTCCACTCTACCGTGAAGTTGTTCTCACGATTGTCCGCAATGATTCACCAGTAAAAAATACCACAGACTTGGCAGGAAAGAATATCGCCCTTGGGGAATCTGGCTCCGGAATGCGGCTGAGTAGTGAGCGACTCCTGAGGTATTATCAAATTGAAGCGAATCAGATGCGTGACGTTGATGGTAGTTATATGGATCTTCTTACAGATGAAGATCTTCAGGGTGCGATCATTACCGTTAAGCTTGATGACCAACCACTTCGGCAAATACTTGAGACCGGCGATTTTCGATTGTTGCCGTTTCCTGAAATTCGCGATATTCCTGGATTTCGTGCGATGCTTCTGCGTCAGAGCGATCTACCCTCTGGAATCATTCCAAGAGAGGGGATGTTTGTCCCAGCCACTTTCGCCATTCTCGCAGTTCGTCAATCAACTCCCAATGATCTTGTCCTCAACTGCTTAAGCGCGCTCTATCGAGACAATGGTATTACCAGTCAATTCAAAGATATCTTTTCTCTTCGCCAAGCGTCAGCTTGGACTGATTTGAATTATCACCCCGCAGCGCAACGGTACTTCGCCGAGGCACGGACCGAATTCGAATCGTCTTCATCTCTGTTATCATCCGAAAAATAATTTCCACGGAAAGAGCACGATTCGATAGATTTTAGTGACGTTGCGTCGACTCAGTAAAAAGTCGACGCGACTAACAACACAGCGAGCGTAATCTTCCCTGCGAAACTTCCGATCATCCAGAAAACCACGACGACTTTCAAGCTGAAGGGTCGGAACGTGTCGTTGAGGGATGGGCGATCGTCAAAAAGATGACTAGACACTTCCGACAAGACGAGGCAGCGACGTTCGTCAATTAGTTTTCCAAAAACTAAACGTTCTTGTGAAATTCCCAGCCCTGAATGAGATTGAGATACGCATTGATAGAGGGAACATTTTTAGTTCTCTCCACAAGAGCGACTCACAACAAACGACTGGCTCGAGCGTATCACGTGGAAGGACTCTTTCAATGGTCGGTCACCGATTCAAGGAAACTGGATGACAAATCACGCATGGGTCGTTGCTGCTTCAGCTGACCGTGGAAACACGTTTTTCAACAAGCTGTCAAACGCGGATCTCAACTTATTTGCTTTTTGAGAGATTCGTTATGAACCGAAACCACTCTTTCTACGTATTGGACTGAACATTCCATGTGATTGCCGATTGCTGTAAACACATGTGCGTCTCTGAAGGGGCAGTGTTGCAGTCGGTATTTTCAAATGAAAACAGGAGATTGATGATGAGTTGGATTCAAACCTTGAACAAACTACTTTCCGACAATGAATCGGCGGGTGTGACGAAGATGCACTGCCCACGATGCAGCGTGAAGTTACACGAGGTTGGAATGGGGGCGACCTCAAAAGTGAAGCTCGATGTCTGCCCCAGATGTCACGGCCTCTGGTTAGACAAGGGTGAATTGGATCGGATGGATGAAAGTATCTGGGCGAATGTTGAAGAGCACCCGTTTCATGTCAGCGAAGATGATCACAAGCAGACATCATGCCCGAAATGCACGATTGATCTCAATCCCGTCTCACCAGCGGATTTCGGTGATGTCATCGTCGATCGCTGCCCCACATGTGAGGGATTCTGGCTGGATCATGGTGAACTTGATCGAATGCGGGACGTGGCCACAGCGATTGATTCCGGGACGTCAGCCCCCTCCGGTGACCAGAAGCCCGCAGGATGGTCCGACCTCCGCTGGCGAATCTATCTGTTGAAATGGAATCGGGACTGAATTGTAGTCACCGCAAAATCGTTTACTCGGAGCATCTTGGGAAGCTGATTCTGCCACACGAGTGGATGGTGGCAATGCTCTCTCAAAAACTCGAATCGCAACAGTAGGCGAACGTACGTTGACTTGAACAAGGTTGTCAATTCAGTCGTCGACGTGTTGGCTGTTCTGCCTTCGATCAAGTCATCAGATGGATGGACAGACGTTGTACTCCTTGGGGGAAGAATTAAGATTCATGACCTTGAAGCAAAGTCAGCATGCAGTACTTGCCATGATCGTCTCCAGCATCATCGTCCGCAAGCAAAAGTTTTGCTGCCGCGCATGCGGGAAAGGCAAACTGTTCCCGATCGCGAGTAAAGAAGACGGCACTGAATACCATTATGATTCAGAGGGTGGT
>DAOUPA010000696.1 GCA_030626405.1 Planctomicrobium sp. | reverse complement strand
CCAAATCTCAAAGCGCTGCCCAACCCCGTTCATCGACGCCGCCGGAAGCGACAAGTGACACGGGGTGTTTTCATTCATCGAATTCGAACGTTGAACTCATTCCGCAAACATCAACGTGTACTTGTAAACGTTCGCGGTGAATGTTTCTTCCGGAACTTCTTGCAGTCGGGTGAGATAGATTTCCAGTTCCAGAGTCTCGGAGTTTTCGATGATCCAGAAATTTGAAAGCTGTAGCATGTTGCCTTCACCGGCTCGTCGGGTATCAATTTCGGTGACTGTTTCTTTTTTAAGAGCCAGCGCGTTTTCATCGACTTCTGCAATGATGAGTGGATACCGTGGATGACCAGGATTCGTTGGATTCTGTGGGGCGATGTTTCCGATCCAGTAGAGCTTGTTCGTCTTGCGGCTTCTGTAAAGTCGGTGAAACGTGCTGGTCGAATAGAACAGAGTTCAGTCGGTGTACTTGAAAATCTGTGGCTCGGAGAATGTCAAACCTCCATGGCTGGAAACACTGAACCATTTATGTGCTGCGCCCCCTTTGACCTTCGTGATTCGCCAGACCATCAGCACGCGACCGTCCATGAGTTCCGTAACGTCCGCTTCAAGCAGTCCGTTAAAAGCAACCGAACGCGGCAGCCAAACCGGCTTTCCTGATTTCCAAATGTACTGCTGAGCCTTCTCACCCCAGCGTCCGACAAAGCACAAACTGCCAATCGTTCCAGCACTCGGCCAGCGGGCGCATGGGGAAGCTTCGTCCTCAACCTCGGCTGGAATTTTCGTGTTTGTGGCCGGGATGATCAGACTGCCATTGCTATGCCGAAAGATGGATTGACCTGGGTAAGCGGTGTTGTTTTCGAGATACGCCGGCTGCAACACATTCTCCGAATCAAGGTCATCACCTGCTTCGTATTTCAAGGTCTGTGGAGGTCCATAAGTTTTGCCGCCATCGGCAGAAGTTCGCACGAGAGCATGGTTGTAAATCATTCGCGGCGGCCCCTGCCGCATATCTCGAACGTGATGAATCGAAAGTGCAACCAGTCGATCTGAGACCGGATCATGAATCCCGCAAAACTTCCAACCGAGAACGGTCACCTTGTCTAGGTACGTCATCCACGCTGGCTGCGCTGTCAGCGGCGACCACGTTTTGCCGCTGTCGTGCGAAATTCGTTGTCGCGGATCTTGCGGTGAGTCGCCATAGCCTCTGACTTGATCTGCATGAGACCAGACCGTATGAATCTCTTCACGATATCCATCTGGACCAGAAAAGACATAGACCCAATGTGCCTCCTTCGGGACAGTATTGGCGACGTAGATTTCTCGCTTCACTCTCACAATCGAATCGGCAGCAGCGCTGGTACACACCAGAGAAAGGTTCGCAAGAACACCAGCACAAACGGCGAACAGGTTTTTTCGCAACCTTCTCATTCTGATTTCCACCTTGCATCTGTTGTCACAAGTTCGCTTTCATTCTGAATGTCCTTGGTTGATATTCTATCAGAGTGCTAGAGTTGTAGAAGCCTTTACTTTACGCAAGGATCGACTCACAGCTACCTTCGCAATTGAATTCTTCCACTGAAACTATTTATGCTCAAAGTGGCCTCCGGGTCATAATTCTCTCTTTGATAACTGTGCGAACAGCATTGGACAAATGATGCGAGTCAGGAACATTCAATGGAAGAAGCGGCTGCGTTGGACTGCCTTCATCTTATTCCTGATAACGATGATGCTGACAGTGTTCGTGACCAATCGCTTCTACTTCTCGCATAAGATGTTTCCCTATCTTTCGCGATTCCAATCGAACTCCGAAGTCGGTGGTGCCTGTCCTCTGATCATTGGTCACCGTGGAGTGGGACTTCCATCCACAGATCAGAATGCGAAACCCGAGAATAAGTTCATCGGTAACACGGCAACTGCAATCCAAACTGCGATCGACGCGAACCCTGATTGGATCGAAATCGATATCCGGTCTACCAAAGATCAACAACTGGTGGTTTTCCACGACCCGGACATTGACGAGAAGACCACTCACAAGGGAAAGATCTCTGAGTTAACTCTCAGGGAACTGCAGCTCTGCGAAGTCCTGGTTGCACCTCGCGAAAAGATTCTGTCACTCGATGAAGTCTTTGCTAGGTTTCATTCGAACCAACGACGGTGGATACTTGACATCAAAGAGGAAGGGATTGGCAAGCAGGTCGTTGAATGGATTAAGAAAAAAGGACTTTCAAAAGAGCAGGTCATTCTATTTGGAGGTTACGACGTGCTACTAGATTGCAAGGACTCTGGTTACACGTTGGGCTACACGACGCTGTTTAAGAAGAACTACCGAAGCGTGCTCTTCGCACCATCAAAAATACTTGACCGCTGCGACACCCTTAACTGCGAACTTGTCGTGATGCCGCTCACTCTTGTGACCCCCACATTTGTGACCAGAGCCTCGTCCAAGGGAATCGACGTTTGGAGCTATGACTCGGACGAACCACGAGATCTCTATTATTCCGCGGATACGTGTGGCGTGAAGGGAGTGATCGTTGATGATCCCGCTGCCGCAAGGACCCTCTTCGGCAATCACAATGAATGACGCTAACCAGCTCAGTTCGCGAGATGGTCTGACTGCTTTTGTATGGCTGAGTAGCCCACGCCAGCCACTCGGGTTTTGTGGCCGGGTAGCGTAGCGACGAGAGGTCTTACCATATGCGTTGAATGAAAACAGAACATTCACTTAAATTATTGGCCCTGCCAAGCTCCTCTGCCCTCTTCGTGTTTCTCCGGGAGTTGGTTCCATGCCGTCAATGT
>DAOUPA010000002.1 GCA_030626405.1 Planctomicrobium sp. | reverse complement strand
TTGCAGAGCCGACGTTCAAGTCGTCGACTGAGACCGTCACGTCAAGCGTTGGGTTCGCTATGGCATTAAGGACGGTTCCCGCTTTCAGGAAGAGTTGTTGACCGATCACTTCGAAGAGACCTGCGTCATCCCCAGTGAGGCTGTAAAAATAGTCGCCCAGGGCATCATCAATTACAACGAGGTCAGCGATGAGTTGTCGCGTTGACGTGTTGAGTGTTTCGCTCACTGAGGCAACGGCATTCTGAAATTCAAGCCCACTTGGTGGCTCGTTCACATCTTGGATGTTCAGGCTGAATGCTGTTGAATTGTCAATGTCACCAGGAATCGTCGGGTCATCAACAGTGACGTTCACATCTAGGCTAGAAGTCGATTCATAATCAAAACCGGCGCCAGCTTTGAGGTATAATTGGTTACCTTCGATTTCGAAGAACGCTGCATCGGTTCCGGAGAGCCCGAGATTGTTTGTCCCTTTTCCATCATCAACGATGGTGAGGTTGGCGACGTGCAACCGCTCTGTGCGATTCACATTTTCATCGATCCCGTTGATGATTTGTTGGATTTGAACTGTTGCGGGCAAATTCAAATCTGAAATCGAGTTCACGACGTGGATCGTTATTGTCGCATCTGACGAGAGAGCCGGGTTTCCGTTGTCAGTGACCCGCACGACGACCTTGTGAGTTCCCGTTTGGCGAATTGAACGTCGTCGACCAACTGTGATTCGACCTGTGGAAGAGTCGACGTCGAATGTCTGCGAATCGGTCGCCGAGACGACTGAATACGTCAGAGATTGACCGCTATTGGAATCTAATGCGGAAATGAATCCTACTGTCGTTCCAGTGCTGCTGCGACGGACCACTCCGAACGATTGATCATTGATCGTCGGCGAGACATTCAGTTCGTTCACTTGGACCAGGAACGTACGAGTTGTCGTCAGGTTGTCTTCGAGCGTGTAGAAATTCAAATCGATTCCGGCATCTTCGACGACGACCGTTATGGTGACGAGTCCAGTTTGATTGGGGAGAGGAGTGAATAGCAGGTCGGCCGTGTCCGATCCTTGCAGGTAGACGACCAGAGGGTCAGGAATGAGTCCTGGCTGGTTGCTGGTTGCTGTGATTCGAATCGGTTGTGGATCTCCGATGCCGCTTGAAATTCCAGTCAAAAGCACAGTGGTGGTTCCGGAATTTTCGATGATCGAGCGATCTGCAATTGCATTGATGGTCGGCTCAGGTGTTGGATCGGGAACCACATTCAGGTTGATGAGCGTTCCATGAACCTTGCCACCACCGCCTGCGATGAAGAGAATTTCGCTCGTGAGGCTTTGTTTTGTGCTGGAGACATTATTGAGACTGCCAGCAATCAACGTTTTGGTCGCGCTGAGTGAGATCACGTCGAGCTGTGATTCTCTGTATAAGATATCACCACCGCTGTCCGAGCGTGTGTAGGCGACTATCAATCGGTTGGTTGCTTCATTCACTACGACAATGGCGCGTGTTCCGCTTGTGTCGACCTCGTAGAGAGGATCCCATTGACCAGATGGACGCCGCACGAGTAAACCGATTTTCACTCGTCCACTACTGTCATAACCAGTCTTGATCGCGGCGTACAAAGTACCGTCTGAAGCAACAGCGATATTGAGATGGTCGTCGGCCATGCCATCGCCGATGTTCAATGCAGATTGCGATGCTGGCACTTCGTTAGCCGACCAGCTTGTTGGATCTGTGCCGTCTAGGTGTGTTCGAAATCCAAATCGCTCGTCACTCTGATCAGACCATAAAACTCCAATGCTTCCATTGGGGAGCGCAGTGACTGCTGAAATGTCGTCGCTGGTAATTCCAGTCGCAACAGTGATTGGAGCGCTGAATTCCAGGTACGGAAGGTCACTGTAACGAACCTCAACCGTGCTCGACGCATCTGATGCCAGCCACATCCGTCCAGTGGAATCAATGTCAATTGTCGCAGTCTCGACACCACTGCTCAATTGAATATCAACCACGTTTGGCTGTAGTGACCACGGTTGATAAGTGTTTGGCACGCCCGGCAAAAATTCCAGTGAAACCAGTTGAGAACTGGTACCGTCATACAACAAAATGTGTGCAAGATTACCGTCAACTTTGACGTCGGCATGCGTACCTGTATTGGAAGACAAATTCAGCACACGGCTCCAGTCCGTTCCGTCCAGCCGCCACAGAGATGATCCAGAACTATCTGGGAAGACCGCCCACCATTGATCGGCGTGCTGCCAAATTTTAGATTGTGGTTTTTCACCTGTATTCGCCGAGGTTGAAACCGGTGTTAAGGAGATCATGTCGGCAGGCGACAATTCAACTGAGTTGAATGTCAGGTCAGGTGCCATTATGGACATCTGATCTGCCGCAGAGGATCCGCTCTCATCTTCCAGCAACGACGAACCAGCGAGATTATCGGTGGTTTCCGTAGGCGTCGCCAAGCCCGTGGACGAGAGCATAATTCGCTGTTCAAGAGGCTCCACGACCATGCGATTTTTTACATTGCGTCGTCGACGAGTTTTTAAAAAAAAAGCCCACATGGTTATCACCCGCAGAGAAGAAGAATAAGACATACGGCAAGAACGCATGTCACGTGCCATACGACGACCAAGCCAGATTCGGGAGGAGTACCCAGACGCTAACCGGTCAGCACTTACGTTGATTCATGCAGTTCGTTAACAAGTTGCAAGAGACCTCACGACGTTGTGTTTTCGCCACACAGCCTGATACGTGTGGCAAAAAAACAACGGGAGACAACAGGCGTAAAAGAGCGAAGCAACGGTGTGCCCGATATGAAGGAGTGCCCAAAATGACTTCGGCTCCCACAGCAAGTTACCGTGGGAGCCGAAACGTCCTCAGACTACAGCACTGACTCTAAAACCCACGTAGTTCCTTGATATCAGCCATGTTTCTCAAGCGGTAGTCGATGTTGACGTAGTCGAGGACGGAGCAGAGTGCTCGGACGGCGACACCCATGCCATCAGGACCGCTAAAGCCGCCGAATTGACCGCCACCTTTGAGGTGTGGTTCGAGTTCGAGGAAGACACCCGGGCCGCCGAGTTTTTTCATGCGCTCGTCGAGGGCAGGGATGTGGTTGCGGAAGTCACGGAGAATGGCTTCGTGGCCACTGTCACCGACGTTGGCAGGGACGAAGTTTTTCAGGCGCTCTTCGTCCACGAATCCTTTCCACTCCATCGCAGAATCAATTTCGTAATCCTTGATGTGAATCCAGCCGATGTGCGGACGCATCAGTTCGTATTCTTCGAAGCACTGCACAGGACTCATGTTCTGTGAAGAAAGATTCCCACCATCAAAGATGACGACGAGGTTTTCGCGGTTGATCTTCGTGGCGAGTTCAGCCAGCATTTTACCGTTTTGACCAATGAGGTTCGCTTCGACTTCGAGACCGTAAACGATGCCATGTTTGGCGAACTCATCTGCAATTTGAGCGACAAGTTCAACGGCCTGGTCAACATAACCTTCCGGGGCTTCGCCTTGAGGCTGATAGAAGGAAAAGCCGCGAATCAGTTTTGCATCCAAGGCGAGCGCTGCACGAATCGTGTTGGCGACTTCGGTCGCCATGTATTCATCAAACGGGACGAACTTGTTGTGCGAGCCATCTTCCTGGTCGAGAAGTTTGATCTTCCCGATTCGTGAACCGATGCTGGCGACGGACATGCCGTACTCCGCGTGAATCTCTTTGAGTTGTGCGAGTTCTTCGTCGCTCAATTCGATGACGTGCTTCACTTCGCCAGAGCCGGTGACATCGACGAATCGCGGGCTGTAGTATTTGAGGCCTAAGGCAGCGAGCGAGGCCATTTGTTCGACGGCGGTCTTGCGATTAGCGGCTTCGTCAGCAAAAGCACTCAGAATTACTTCAGGATTGGCAGACATTTCTTCAATTCTCTCTGTTGTGTGTTTGATACGGAGAGAGGATTGTTGAAATGTTTGCCTCACACTTCAAGTGTGCGACGAAATCTATTGACGTGTCAATCGTGTTTTGATGGATCACAAAGTTTGACGAGCACGACAACGGAGTGCGGTATTCGTGTTGACGATCCATCACATGAAGCCTGACAAGGCTCTATGCAGCCGTACGGATTTCGCCGCTGTCGTTGACGTCTTCGAACTTGACAGAAATTTTCTTCGAAACGCCTGCTTGCTCCATGGTGACGCCATATAAGAGATTTGCGGCTGTCATTGTTCGTTTGCGGTGTGTGATCACAATAAATTGTGTCATTTCAACAAACTCTTTGACGACCGTCACGTAGCGGTCGACATTGGCGTCGTCGAGTGCGGCGTCGACTTCGTCGAGAATGCAATAGGGGCTTGGCTTGCTTTTGAACATTGCGAAGAGCAAACCGACGGCGGTCATCGTCTTCTCACCACCAGAGAGCAGCGAGATCGAGCGGAGTTCTTTGCCCGGAGGTCGTGCGACGATATCGATCCCACATTCGAGGACATCTTCCGGATCTTCCAAAATGATGTCGCCATCGCCTCCACCGAAGAGTTTCCGGAACAGTTCCTGAAAGTGTCCGCGAATGGTTTCGAACGTTTCGAGGAAGATGCGTTCGCTCTCGACGTTGATTTTGCGAATGATGTCTTCGAGCGAGCCTTTGGCTTGCTGCAAATCCAAAAGTTGGTGGTTCATCAGGTTGAAGCGATTTTCCAACTCTTCGAGGCTTTCCAGTGCTTCGGTGTTCACATGCCCCATCGATTTGATCTTGCGACGCAGTCGATCAACACGTGCTTCGAGTTCTTCTCGGACATCTTCGAATGTCGGGACAATAACTTCTTCTGATGCATCCTCGATTTCTTCTGAAGTTTCTCGTTCAGTTTCTTCTGAGTCGTCTGTGACGACCGTGAGTTCGTGAAGAGCAGGGGGAGCATCACAGACCGAAGTGGAGACATCTTCCCCGTAACGTTCCGTCAGGTAGATACGGTAAGCCGAAGCTTTGCTGGAGACTAATTGTTCCAGTGGGATTTGAAATTCTTCGAAAATTCTTTCGCCACCGCTCGTCAGTTTGTTCTGGAGGTTTTGGCGGGAGATCTCCAACTCATGTTGAGCATCCTGCAAGTCTCGACGTTGCCGATGTTCGGCCTCTTCTTGCTTGGAAAGATCCTTGCGGTGGACACGCAGACGGTCACGCTCAAGGAAGACCTCACACGTTTCACGAACGATCATATCAAGAGCGAGGGCGTGAGTGGCAATTTTTGATTCGGCATTCAAAATTGCAAATTGCCCACGTTTGCGTGCCTGCATGGCTTGATGGAATTGTTGATTGACTTCTTCTGATTGCCGTAGCGTCTGGCGGTGTTCTTTTTCAATGTGGGTTTGGTTGTCCTGCAAGCTTTTCAGTTGTGCTTCGTGTTTTGCCATTTCAAGTTGCTGCGACTTCATTGTCTGCGAGAGTTCTTGAAGTTGTTCTTCTGCGTCAATGACTTTCGCTTCGAGTTCACTCAATGATTCACGAGTGGAATCAGCAATGGAGTCGGAAGACTTCACGCGTTCGTGGAGCAATTGCCCTTCTTCGTCAAGCTGTTGAACGCGTTTGTTGAGTTTCGCAACTTGTTGCAGTTTCTCTTGATACTCAAGGTTCAGCCTGTCGAGTTCTTTTTCCTGACCAGCGAGTTTTGTCGAGCACTCTGAGAGGTAGCTCGTTTTGGATTCGAGTTCCTGTCGCTCGTCAGTCAATTCATCATGTTTTGAAGAGATGAAGTTTCCAAGGACCGATTGTCGTTCGATGAGGGCTTTAATGTTGCGGTCGCTTTGGTGAATTCTGTTTCGAAGTTGTCGCAGTTCGCTTTTTCGAGAAACAATCGATGCTTCATGTGGAACAACTCCGACAAACAATTCACCGGTTGGAGAGAGGACTTCGCCCTGAAGCGTCACAAAGCGGACGTGACTTCCTTCCGGCAGGTCAGAAACGTACTTGCGAGCATCTTGCAAGCTTTCCACGATCCAGGTGTCGCTTAAAACCGCTGCCGCAACGCCGGGTGACTTTTCTGAATCAGCGATGAGACGATCTGCGCGCCCGTAAACACCAGGCTGGCCGGTGAATTCTATTGTTTCTGTCTCTGAATCCAGGGCAGGGTAGGGGGGAGAAGATTTTGTGATTCCCTTGGAGACATCGACAAAGCCAACGCGACCATCAATTGGTGCAGGTCCTCGATCGAGATAATCAAGCAACGATTCGAGGTCCGAGGTTGCGATGTACTGAGCGCGTTCTCCCAATGCTGCATCGATGATCGGCGCAAGTTCCATCGGAACGTCGATCAGATCCCGGACCAGGCCGAGAACTCGATTCCAGGGTGGAAAGTGCGACGTGACGGCGCGTTTCAGAATCTCCTGAACGCCGATGGCGATCCCTTCCTGCCGTTTCTCTAACTCATCGAGGACAGATAATCGCGCAGCGTCGGCACTGCGACGCTCTTTAAGTTCCAACAACTGCTGCTCTGCAAGAGTTTTTTGCTCAGAGAGATCAGTTCGCTTGAGTTGTAAATTTTGAACGGACTCCTGTACTTTGTGGTACGCTAATTCCGCCTCCTTGACGAGTTGTTGATATTTGATCTTGCTGGCATTGGCGACCTGAACACGTTGTTCAGCGGTTTGCAATTCCTCTTGCAGGTCAATTTGGTTTGCCGACATTGACTCGGACTGAGAATTCAAGATCGCCAGACGTTCAATGGCGGCAGCCTTCTGGTTCTCATCTTCTTTCAATCGAACATGAGTATTTGAAATCTCAGAGCGCCATTGTGAAAGGTGACCGCGAATTGTGTTGACTCTGGATTCTTGTTCTTGCAGAGCGATACGAGAAAGTTCAAATCCTCTCGCGAATTCGTGAAGACCTTGTTGAGCCGAACGAAACTCGGAATCAAGTTCGCGGAGGTGGGCAAGGAGCTTGGCTCGTTGTTCTCGAAGTCGGTGAATTTCCAGTTCGATTTCGTTCAGTCGAGTCGATTGATGGTGAATCGTTGATTCATGTGTCGCCATCGATTGACGATTGTTCGCAATCAATCGCTCATGCCCAATGAGCTTGTCATCGAATTCAGAAAGTACCTGATCGGTTTCGTGTCGTTCACTTTCAATTTCTTCGATCCGTTTTCCAACAGCGCCCTGTTGCTCTTTCAACGTGTCGAGTTGCTGATCCTGATTTTCAAGTTCTGCGGTGAAGTGTCGGAACTCGTCAGCGGCAAGACCGGTCCAGAGGTCTTTGAGTTCGGTGGAGACTTCGCGAAATCGAGCTGCTTTACTTGCTTGGGATCGCGTTGAGTTCAATTGTGTTTCCACTTCGTCAACGATGTCCGTCAGACGAAGTAAGTTTTGTGCGACTCGTTCAAGACGTCGTTCGGCCTCGATACGTCGAGATTTGAACTTGCTGACACCAGCTGCTTCTTCAAACACGAGACGACGTGTTGTCGGATTGGCCTGAAGAATCTGGTCGACTCGTCCTTGTTCGATAATACTGTACGCCGCAGTTCCGGCTCCCGTTCCCATGAAGACATCGCGAATGTCTTTGAGGCGAACAGCGGCACCGTTGAGTAAGTATTCGGAGTCGCCGCTTTGGTAGAGGCGGCGACCGATTGCGACTTCTCGTGTATCGACAGGGAGAAAGTTCTTAGAGTTGTCGAAAGTCAGAATCGCTTCGGCAAAACCACTGGATCGTCTTCCAGACGATCCATTGAAGATGACATCTGACATCTCCTTTCCGCGAAGTGACTTCGCAGACTGATCGCCAAGAATCCATTTAATGGCGTCAACGACGTTACTTTTTCCGCTCCCGTTTGGACCAACGACGCAAGTGATCCCCGACGAAAACTCGAACAGCGTTCGATCCGCAAAACTTTTGAATCCGAACAGTTCTAAAGATTTCAACATGAGACGGGAAGGGCGATGACTTCAAACAGGCAATGTGTTTTCACTTTGCAAAGTGCAGTGTTACTGCACTTCAAAACTATTTGGGCTTTGGGCTGCATTCATTCCTTCAGGGGCACTCGAAGGTTCCGGGCTTGTACCGGGTATAATCGGCTTGTTGTGTTGTTCACTGAACAGGTTCGGCATCAAGCCATCGCTGCCGATTGGAACTGGCGATGCACTTCCACCACCGCTGCCCAGATCTTCAGGTTTACGATGGTAGACTCGTCCCGGTTTTGGCAATTTGTCGATGGCAATGTCGCCTGGGAGGTTGTGTTGATTCTCGGCCTGAATCAGCATTTGAACGATGTCGGGGTATGTGGCACCGAAGTCGGATGCCGCTTTGATGACATCCGCAACTCTCGGAGAGACTTCCCGAATTTTCGTTTCTTCACCGACAGCAATCCGCTTGATGATGATTCCATCTGCTGAGGGTTTTCCTTGTATGAGGATTTTCGAACCCGCACGCACAAACATTGGAAGTTGGAATTCCTGCTCCACATTGAAGAGAACCACTTCAGACTTCTTATGACGTGTTAAATGGATGAAAGGCTTGCTGGATGAGTCGATCAAATGGAGCGAAAAGTCTCCGTCCATAGAGATTCCCTTCAGGAACGGATCGTTTGGCGCCATTGTCGAAAGGGCGCGGAACGCACCATACCGAGTTTCCAGGCTTTCACTGCTCATCAGTTCCCGAAGTGCTTCCGCGGAATCGAAATTTGGCAGGGCAGCCAGAGCGGCTAATGCAAAGATACGAAAAGCTGGCTCTAGTTCTGCGGAGTCTCTTAAGACCGAAGCTCCGTCTCCGTTTCCGAGATAGGCAAGCGCCTCGGCAGCACGAAATCTCGCTTCAGGCGATTTTGAAGTGAGCCCTTTTTTCAGAATTGGAATTCCCTCTGAACCAACAGCTTCCAATTGCAGAGCACCTTTTTCTGCTGTGGGGCCGAACATGATTGCGGTTTCAAGCTGCTGCATTCTCATGTGTTTTTCAACAGGTGCTTCGGTCAATGTCATGTGACGAATGCATTGCAAGTAGCGAGGATAATTGTCTCGATAACGCTCATGAACAATCAATTCGAGATGCGCATTGCTTTTTGCACTACAGAGCGGTCGCTGAATTCCGCTTTTGTTGTAATCATAAAATCTTCTGCCAATGCGATCTGCGATGGTTGTTGACATTCGCACGGTTCTGTAGTCGCTGCGAATAGCAACTGTCAGTTGACGATCATCACTCGTGTATTTTCCTCCACCAGGAATGATTCCTCGTCGATCTCCAGCTGCGGACCCCTTTTTGAAGTTGGCGAGGTTGTTCACGAGAATTGGTCCACGAGCAATCGCAATATCTTTCCCGTCACGAACACGTCCATTGAGCAAAGCGTGTTCGCTCAGTCGGCAGGGTAATAACCACCCTCCCGCTAGACTTTTGGCTTCACTGCCATCTGGAAGAGTGATTTCAATATCCATCTCATCTCCCTTCTTGACGATGGGAGGGATGTATGCCGTCACAACGACAAGACAACTGTCTGCCGAACGGAGAAGTGTATTGGGATCAGAAATTCCTTCGCGACGCATGTCGTCCAAAAGGATTTTTCGCAATGGTGAGGCAGGTGGGTCTTCTCCTGTTCCTTGCAACCCATGCACGAACCCAACTCCCTGAACCTTAATGTAACCGAGTGTCGATTCAGAGATCTTGATGTAGTCACCGATCAACCTGGAATGTCCATCTTCGCCTTTGATTGCGGAGCGGACGTTCTCCCGCATCATTTCGTCTCTATTAAAAAACTTTGCGAGGTTCAGTTCGTGGCAGCCACTCAATAAACCACCAACTGCAAGAGATGCAGCGGTTGCCTTGAGGAATTTGCGACGCGATTGAACTTGTTCACGCGATGAAACGTTTGAATCGTGCTGAACCGAACACGCCGGGCGTCTTGCCTGCATGAGACCACCATACCGGGCCGCGACATCAACTGCCGCAAACCGTCTTACGAGATTGAGATGAGGGGGGGGAAGTAGTGGGAGTGAAGTTTCCTCAGGTTGAGGAAACTTCGAATTTGAATTCTGTGTGAGGAGAATGAGTATGAAGTGAGTAGTGAGATGAGAGAGGAGCGGGAGAATACGAGAGGCAGCTTTCACCGGTCAAGACCGCTCGAGTGATGGTGTTTCATCTGAGTTGGCTGGTGTGTGCCGTGAAAAGCGGGACGATTGACTTGGTACATCAGGGGCAGATTGAACGGTTTCGAAACACAAAATCTACCATCAGGACAGAGAATTCCCATATCAAGAGGCTGAAGTGGAAGGAGATTCATGAATTCGGTTGGCAATCGGGACTGATAAAACGTTAGAATCCAAGCAGGTTTACAAATCTTCATATTGAGTCGGGACGATACAGTTTGGCAGACGCTAAACAAGGGAATAAATGATGTTAAGTCTTGAAGGGAAAGGGAAAGCACATACTTGCAATGGCATAACCCGCCGCGATTTTATGCAAGTGGGTACGCTGGGAGCAGTTGGACTTTCTCTTCCACACTATATACAGGCGAAAGAAGCCGGGAATATTCGCCCCGGAAACGACAACAAAGCCTGTATTATGATCTTCAATCTCGGGGCTCCGAGTCATATCGACCTCTTCGACATGAAGCCAGAAGCCGCGGCTGAAGTGCGGGGGCCGTTCAAGCCAATTTCGACCGCAGCAGACGGTCTTCAGATTTCTGAGATTCTCCCTGAACACGCAAAAATTGCCGATAAATTCTCGCTTGTGCGTTCCTGCCACCACACTGGAGCAGCTGTTCACGATGCTGGCTGGCAAATGATGCAGACAGGTCGTGTCTTCACCGGTGGAATCAATACACCCCATGCAGGGGCTGTTGTCAGTTACTTGCGTGGTCGAAAGACAGATTTGCCACCGTTTGTTGTTCTTCCTGAACTGATGGGCAGGGGAGGGGGGAACCTTCCCAACGGTCAGGCGGGAGGTTTCCTGGGGAAGGCACAAGATCCTTTTTCTCTCAATGCTGACCCTTCACAAAAGAACTTTAAGGTTCCCGATTTGCTTCCGCCCCCAGAAGTGGGCACAGTTCGGCTCGAACGTCGTCGCAAGATGCGGGACATCGTTGACTCGGCAGTACAGAATTTCGAGGCAACTGAAAGTGCAGACTTGCTGAATAACAATTTTCAAGCTGCATTCAGGATGATGACCAGCTCACAGGCACGGGATGCGTTCGATCTCACAAAAGAACCAGACAAAGTGCGGCAGCGATACGGGATGAATCGTTTTGGACAATGCTGTTTGTTGGCGAGACGACTCGTCGAAGCAGGCGTGCGATTCATTACGATTAATACTTTCTTGACAGTGTTCAATGAAGTGACTTGGGATATCCACGGCTCAAAACCTTTTACTTCCATTGCCGGTATGAAGGACATTGTTTGTCCGATGTACGATCAGGCGTATTCGTCTCTCATCCAGGACTTGAGCGATCGCGGGATGCTTGACGATACAATGGTCTGTAACATCGCCGAGTTTGGGAGAACACCACGCGTGAACCCAGCAGGTGGTCGCGACCATTGGCCGCAGTGCTTCACTTCATATTTTGCAGGTGGAGGAGTGCAGGGGGGGCGAGTTGTCGGTGCCAGCGATCCTATTGGGGGAGTTCCTGCGGACCGACCCGTTGATCCCGGAAACATCGTGGCGACCATTTTTCACAGCATGGGCTTCGATTTGAATAGCCATCTTCCTGGTCCTGCTGGACGACCATTCACACTTGTCGATTCTGGGAAGCGTGAAATTCATGAGTTATTTTAAAAAATGACGCGAGATAACTCTAGTTGACCTACGTTTTCTAGAGCCAACGGACAGAATCTCAAGAGTGACTCTCAGAACAAAATTTACAAAAGTAGATATCTCCAGCTTTGCAAGAACGTAGAAGAGGTGAGTACGTGTCAGATACCGACAAAATCGACGAATTCGAACTGGTCAACTGCATCGCAACTGGAAGTGTTACGCAGATTTGGGAAGTGAAGAAGAGTGGAAGCAATCAGCCGTTGGCGATGAAATTACTTCTGGATGAAGCTCTAGAAGATCCAGAAAATCGGAAGGCATTGAAGCATGAAGCGACCATCGGGAAATCGATGGGGCACCCCAGTATTATCAAAGTGTACGATCTCAAGCTGACAAAAAAGATCGGTTACTACACAATGGAATACTTTCGATCAGGGAATCTAAAAGCCTTGATTCGCAGTGACCATGCACAGGCTCAAGGACGGCTAAAGAAGTTGATGGAGTCACTCGCTCAGGCGCTGGCTTATTTCCATGAAAAGGGCTGGGTTCATCGCGATGTCAAACCAGATAACGTGTTGCTCAGTAAGGCTGGGGAAGTTCGACTCATTGACTTTTCTCTTTCGTGTAAACCATCGAACGCATTTCTCCGTGCGGTCACAACAAAAAGCAGTATCGCAATTCAGGGAACGCGTACATACCTGGCCCCCGAACTCATTCGACGCGAAGCAACGACCTTCTCGGTCGATATCTATAGCCTGGGAGTTTTGATGTATGAAACTCTGGTGGGCGATCCACCATTCCGTACCGCAAATCCCAATGACCTGCTCATGATGCATGTTCGGGACAAGCCCGTGAAGCCATCGGAACTCGATGAGAATATCAGCCCTGAAGCAGACGATCTCGTCTTAAGATTGCTTGCGAAGAAACCGAAAGATCGCCCTGGCTCCATGCAAGAAGTCTTCGCCGAAGTTCGGTCATTGAACTTCTTTAAAGAAGACCCCGTCAAAGTTGCTCGTGAACGACAGGAAGTCATTGCTCTTTCAGATGCACAGGCAAATGAAGATCGACTAGACAGTCGCCGCGATGCGACGCGAGATCGAACTAAAGATGTGAAAAGAAAGCCGAAGCCGAAGCCGAAACCGAAAATTGCCCCCGATCTTGAAAAGAAACCTGCCGCCCCAACTCAACAGCAGCAACCTCCTCAACAAATTCCAGGCTACCCTCCACAACCGGGGATGCCGATCCCAGGCTACCCTGGGATGATGCCCGATCAGATGCCAGCAGGTCAAATTCCAGGACAGATGCCACCGGGATATCCAATGCAACCAGGCATGATGCCTCCGGGAGCGATGCCAGGCTACCCTCCGCAACCTGGAATGCCGGTTCCAGGGATGATGCCCGGACAAATGCCACCCGGACAAATGCCACCCGGACAAATGCCAGCGGGACAACCAGGCCAAGTCCCTCCTGGTTATCCAGGAATGCCTGGAGCAATTCCGCCGATGGTTCCTCAACCAGGCGCTCCCCAGCCAGGAGCACCCGTCCCACAGCAGGGTGGTCAACCACCACAGCCTTCGGCGCCAGTTCCATCTGCTCCGCAGGCTCCAGCCGGTGAGCAACCGCCAGCCAAAGAAAAAAAACCGATCGAGGACATTCCTTTGGCAACGTTTGATGACCTTGAAATCGAATAGGTCTCAGGCTTCTCTGCACTTCATGAATTTTTCCGTTTCGTAATTCGATCAAGGATGACTAGACTCACGATGTCTGCACCAATTCCCCTCCCCTTTGAACGCCCGATTTTTGATCTCGAAAAGCAGTTGGAAAGTTTAGAGGCTCAGCCCAACCCGAGTTCCGCAACGCGCGAGTCGACTCGAAAGATTCGAACGGAATTACTGAAGCTGAAGCGAGAGATCTACGATCAACTTGATCCCTGGCAAATTGTTCAGGTTGCTCGGCATGACGCTCGTCCGAAAGCACTCGATTTTATCGAACTCATCTTTGATGAATTCGTCGAGTTACACGGCGACAAAGCATTTGGTGACGATCGGGCAATATTGAGCGGCTTCGCAAAAATCGGTGATCGCAAGGTGATGTTGATCGCTCAGCAGAAAGGTCGAAACCTCAAAGAACGCCTTGAGCATAATTACGGGATGGCTCACCCGGAAGGGTATCGTAAAGCGCTCGGAAAGATGCAAATGGCAGCGAAATTCAACTTGCCGATTGTTTGCCTTATCGATACTTGTGGAGCCTATCCTGGAATCGAAGCCGAAGAGCGCGGGCAGGCATACCAAATCGCACTCAATCTTCGCGAGATGTCACGGATCGACACTCCAATTGTTTGTGTCGTGATTGGAGAAGGGGGCAGTGGCGGAGCATTGGGGATCGGTATCGGCGATCACATTGCGATTCTCCGGTTTGCCTACTATTCAGTGATCAGTCCGGAAGGCTGTGCGGGGATTTTATGGAAGCACGCCAAGCATGCTGACAAAGCGGCTCACGCTTTGAAGTTCACCAGTTCCAATCTTCTGCAAATGGGCATTGTGGACGAAGTGGTCGACGAACCTCTCGGGGGAGGGCATCGCAACCACCGTCAGATGGCGACTTTCCTCTCTGCATCGCTGAGTAATGCTCTCAAGACTCTGGGAGAAATCCCCAAAGAAGATCTCCTCAACCGCCGCTACGAAAAGTTCCGCCGCATCGGTGTGTTCGAAGAATCTGTGATGGATGACACTGCACCATAGGCAGGCTTCTTCACTGTTCGGCACTCATCAAATCTGGGCAATCGTCCGAGAAGGTCTGTGATGTCCCTCTGAGGGCACAACCCTCAAAACTGATCTGACCCTATAATACAAGTACCCGAATCGAACATAACAGACATTATCGGACGTTGCAGTCTAGTCCTTTTATAGGCGGGATGCGGTGTCACCCCGGGTAAGCCAGCCTTCCAAGTGGGCATTCGTCTTCTTATCCGCAGGTTCAAATCTGTTCTTGATTGAAGGATCTATTTGCATGTGTTGAAAACAAATCCGCTTATCGCTGCGTTCCATTCGTCGTGTTGTTGGCTGCTCTGAGTTGTTGCTGCATTGCAGGCTTGAGATCTTCGAAGCGGATACCATTCAGTTCGACTTGTCGAAGGACTCTTTGCTCCAGCGTGCTTTGCCCTGATGTTTGGCGGTCAGGATCCGGCAACGACCAAATGTCTGCATTCCAGTCCTTGACGACTCCCAGATAAACTTGCTCTGGAAGTGTTCCCAGAAACTGTTCGATCTGCTTTTCAAATTCGAGCCGACCCGCTGGATCAGAGGTGTAAGCAGAGACGATTTGCTTTCGAAGTGCTGCAATTTGCACCTGCGTAGCGTTTGTCTGAGATGGGATTGTGGAAACTGAATTTGGAATCGTTGATGGGCTGGAATTCGAGATTTCCAGGGTTTTCGAAAGATGGCTCAAGAGAAACTGTGCTCCCTGAGATCCTATTTTCTGGAAGTCTTGTTCAAGCTCAATTCTTTCATTTCGATCTACAGATGTCAGACCTTCGACAAGACCTTTGATGATGGCATTTCGCTTTTGAGGATCAGACTCTTGGTTGATTGCTGAAATCAACGATTGTTGAGTTTGCTGAGAGACTAAACCGCTCAATCGTTTAAGCCAATCTGGCGAAGCCGTATTTCCAGATGGCAAAAAGGAGCCGGATTCGAGTTGTCCTTCATTCCCTAATGAAACTTCATTTCCATGCTCATCATGATTGTGACCATCGTGAACGTGATTGTGGTCGTCTGCGTAATGCTCTTCTGCTCCATTTTCATCAAGAAGATGAATGTACTTTTCCAGCGCGATAATGAGGTCGTCAGGCAGAATTGGCAAATATGGATGCACGACTTTCACAATTCTGGCGGCAGCAATTCCGCTGCGAGATTGTTTGAGAGCAACACGCGCATCTTCAGAAACGGTGACAACCAAAAAAGTCATGATCAAGCAAAGGACAACGCCTTTTACAAATCCGAAAACCGCACCTAAATGTCGATCAAATTCTTTGAGTTTGACGCGCGTCAGATATTCTTCGATTCGCCCTGCCAGGATGAAAGCCACAAACGTAAATGCAATGTACGCACCGAACAGGATTACCCAATTATTGAGTGGCGGTTCCAGTTGCACGTAGGGACCTGCGAATGCTGAGATTGCATCTGCGAAAACAAAGCAAAGAACAATACCCACAATTCCAGCGAGCTGCCAAACCATTCCCCGTGCGGCACCGCGCACCGTAAAAAAGATGAGAATGGCCAATACCAAAATGTCATACCACATGATCTCTTCACTCCGTTTTCAGAAGACCTGCAACCGGGAGTTTATGGAGGACACGCAGTTCAGGTAAAGCCCGTTTCGGGTTTGAGGTGAAGTAGCAGGAATCTCCCGTTTTAGGAACTCATGTTGCAAGGCAGGGATGTCAATTTCAGAAGTGTACCGCCCTGCTCTATTTTGCGACGTTTTGACGATTGGTTAATAATGATACGTACCGATGCATTTGCCTGAGGGTGGAATTTAGAGAAAACCCATTGATAAAATCCCTCACGAAGCAGAACGAAAAAAGCGGCAGCACTTCTCCGAAGAGATGTGCTGCCGCAATGGTAATTTCGAGAATTCTTCCAATTTGGAAGCCATCTCGATGACTCTATCCGTTCAATCCCAGGAAGCGTTCGCTGTCGAGTGCAGCCATGCAGCCTGATCCTGCAGCAGTGACAGCTTGACGGTAGTGATCGTCAGCGACATCTCCGGCAGCGAAGACACCCTCAACACTGGTGTTCGTTCGGAACGGAACGGTCCAGGTGAGATAGCCTTTGCTATTCATGTCGAGATGACCTTTGAGGAAATCTGTATTGGGAGTGTGACCTATCGCCGCAAAGTATCCAGATGCCTCAATTTCTTCAGTTTGCGAGTCGTCTTTCGTACTTCGAATGCGAACGGCAGTGACACCTGCTTCATCAGTGCCGAGAATCTGGTCGATGGTGGAATTCCATTTGACTTCGATTTTTGGGTTGTTGATCGCGCGTTCGGCCATCACTTTGCTTGCACGAAATTCGTCTCGTCGGTGGATGATGTAAACTTTCGAACCGAACTTGGCAAGGTAGTCCGACTCTTCCATGGCACTATCCCCCCCTCCGACAACGACCAATGGTTTGTCGCGGAATCTTGGGAGCGCTCCATCGCAAACGGCACAAGCTGAAACGCCTGCATTCTTGAATTGCTTTTCTGAATCAAGACCGAGATAGTTTGCTCGGGCTCCAGTGGCAATAATCACACTGTTGGTTTCGATCTCTTTGCCGGAGGATGTTTTCAATTTGAAAGGTCGCTGTGAGAAATCGACTTCTGTCACATCTTCCGTAATCGTGCGCGTGCCGAAGTTGATTGCCTGTTGGCGCATCAGTTCCATGAGCTCTGGTCCGCTGACGCCAGCTTTTTGATGTTCACTGAGCATGTACTGACGGTCGTCGGCAATCGATGAACTCAGAAAACCACCGAGATCACCATGCGGAAAGCCGGGGAAGTTTTCAACTTCCGTGGTAATTGCAAGCTGCCCTTGCGGTGGTCGGCCCAGGTCCCAGTTTTCCTGTGTGTTCTCACCTTCAATGCAAAGGGGGTCAAGGCTTGCTCTGGCAGCATATATTCCAGCAGTCCAGCCCGCAGGCCCTGAGCCAATAATGACAACTTGTTCTGGCATATCAAAGTTCTCCATAAGTAAATAAAACCACACTCCAAGGTGGCTGTTGATGAATCATGAACAGTGCGAGTTCACATTGTCTGTGAGTTAGCTCGCACAGACGATATCGAAGCGAGCAAAAAGAGACAAACGCCACGTCCCTTCTCTGCTAAGAAGAGTCCGGAAAAGTGTTTAGATACTGACTAACTCAGTCACGAGCGAGGAGTGGCCGTAGGAAGATGTTATTGGTCACTGAGTGAGTAAGAAATTGAGAATCTCATTGGAAATCAATTTCCCGACAGTTCAATCGTGATTGAAGAAACAAACTTTCCAATACATGAGGATTGATATGTAGGCTGGGTGAGCCATTTCAGAAACCCAGCACCACATTTCACGTCTGCTTTCGAAATGCCGGGGCGAGTTCCAGCCTACGTGTCGTATTGACGTGAATGACCTTGCAAATTGAATTTCAAAACACGTTCTGCAAAGAGGCGACCCTCGCAGATCTTTCGCTTATTGCGAAGAGTGCCCTACTTGAATGACTTTGGGTGAGCTTTCGATGCATTGCTCGAATTTTGCTTTCAGACGCGCTGGAGGAAGATGTCGGTGCAGCAAGTCTTCGTTGGCTCTCATGACCTGAATGCTTTGCTCAGGCACCACTGAAATGAGATCGAGAAGTTCACTGAGAGCCACGGTGTCTCGAATTGAGGAAACGCGATGTTCTCGTTCGTGTTCTGACTGCCCCGGCAGCGGGTGTTGCAACTCGAATTCCAATTTCGCGATTTGCTCTCGCAATTTACGTTGTGTTGCGAGAATAGGAATCTCACCTCGAATCGCCGACGCGGACCACGCCAGGCTGATTTTCGTCACGAGCGCTGCAAATTCCTCAGGGGTGATTTGCATTTGTTCGAAGCTGGCTACCAATTTGCGATCATGTTTCCACTCCGCACCTTGTAATTGTGGATCAAAAACGGACCGGAAAATTTCCCGAAGGTTTTCGACATCCTGCCTGGGATCAGAGCCAGCAGAGAATTGTTGATTCAACTCCAATTTCGCGAACGATGGAACCTCATGATCTGGAAGATGTTCTAGGACAGCAAGGAAGTTTGCCAGGTCCCTTTCCGTCACTGGCGTGTTCCAGTCTGTTCCATCGAGTTCGATTTTCGGTCCGACAGCAGTTTGAGAGCTGACCTGTTGCCCCCCCTGCTCTGCCGATCCGCAGCCTGCGAGAATGAAAAGGCCAACAGCGAATAGCGAATGTACGAGAGTTTTCATTTGTTTGACTCACTGGATCAATTTAAAAAAAGAGCGGGAAGTTTGACTTCCCGCTCTTCGGTCGTGGTCCGGCATGGAGTTCGACTTCGGTCCGTAGAATTTACTTTCCGAGTTTTGGAGCAAGACACTCTTAGAATGTCCAGTCCACAGCAAAGTTCAACTGATGCATCCACCAGGAAGTTCGGTTCGACTGAGCTTCCGGGAACAATGGGAATCCCTGCCACTTGATTGCTTCGGCAGGACGAGCCACTTCACCCACCCAGAAGAAGGTGTAACCAACTCTGAAGGAAGTGTCCTCAAACATTGCTGCGTTTCGAATAATTGGCAAGTTGCGGAAAGCGTCGATTTCAGCAAAGATCGATTGCTGGAATGAAGGCGAAACGTGCGTGGTACTTTTCTTGTCTGAGAACTCAGACTGCACGGTTGGGTCCAGCATTCGAGGGTTGCCGATATTCTCGAATCGACCTTCGAACAATGGGTCTCCGATATTGTCGCCAGAGATACTGATGTTTTCCTGGTTTGCGAGGATACCGAAAATTGTTTCTCCCCACATTCTGAATGGAGCGTTTCTGTCTCCCAGGTCGAATCGGAATCCAAACTCAGGTCCTGCCATGTGGCTGCGAACCTCACTGTTGAGCGTTGCTTCGTATTGATCGTGGACGATGCTGATGGTTCCGGTTGGTCGAAAAGTCGATGCATTAGCCCCACCCCCGCCACCTGCGGCAGCGGCATCAAGATCATACGTGAGTCCACTGTCGATTCCACGGAAGCGGAAGTTTTCATCCAGGTAGTGGTACCGTGCTCCCCAAAGTCGACGAATCCGGATCCCTTTACTTTTGTAAATCGGCTGTGTGTAAAAACTGATATTTGAACCAGCAGCACGCGTTGAATGTTCGAACTCGAACAGAATGTCGTACTTTGCGGTTCGTCCTGGACCGAAATCAGGGGCAATTGGTTCTCCAGTGAAGTAGGGAACGACTCCGTTAATGAAGAGATTCTGTGCACCTAAAAACAGGGTAAGAGTCTGGTTCACTGGAACTCCGTTGATGCTGTCTGCACCTTGTTTGAATCTTGCAGAGTCATCAAAGGCCCACCAGCCGTTGAGTTGCAGACCGGTGCCATCCTCGTTTTCAAATCCCCAACGAATTTGGGTTCCAAGTTGACGACCTAGATTCCTTGTTTCATTGGTATTCCGAACCGGGTACAGGTAGCCATTTGCCTGGCCATTGAATAGGTTCCCGCCATCTAGTGCTGGAATTCCCAAGATGCGTGTGTCTACGGAGAAGAATCCGAGAACAGGCGGTGCGAAGTTGGGGACAGATGGGAGTGTGCCAAATGGTTGGGTGATTGGCACTCCTTCCGGGACCTGAGTGCCACCATCGGTGAAGTCTGTGTATGTGGCGTATGGTGAACCAATACGAGTGTTGCCAGCATCACGGAAGGCGACCGACATCAACTCAATCGAACCGGTATAGGTACGGCTGCGATAGAGAATATCTCGGAACCAGGTTCCATTCTGGTTGTAGTGCTGGTCCATTGCCACATTCGGAGAATTGTATGGACTGATCTGTGGCCACGGGTTGAACCCCGGTGGCGTCCCCTGCGGATACATCGCCTGTGGATGATTCGTTGCGTAAGGGGGGTGGTGCACAACCGGCCCAGAACTTCCTTGGTATGGCATGTTGACCGTACCGGGAGGGTAACCTCCAGGGGGAAGTGGCTGTTGGCCGAATGTTTCCGTTTGAACAGCAGCAAGCATGAAAAAGCTTGCAACTATTGTCATCCAGGGCTGAATCCGCATCAGTAGATCCTTGACAGGTTGGCCGACCCCGCTGTTCGCATTGCGAACTGGTCGACGAGCCAGGAAGACTCTTTTTTCCTTTATGAACTACCACCTCTGCATGTTCGTAATCAGCGGATACGATCGCGCAGAAGTGATAGACCTGATGCTCTTATCGGACCGAGTATTTGTGAAACTGTACCGATTATGCTGCTCATGCCGATTTTTACGAATGAAGCAGTCGTACCGGCAATTCCAGCCGTACTTACACAGAGCGTAAGTTAGAGAAGAAGTAGTGGAATTTGAACCACTTCCACACTTAAAGCGTAGGCCATTCCGTGCATTGCCAGTTGATCCTCGTCCTTGGTGTTGAATACCAGCAGTTCCACATCGTGGCTTTCGATTAAATGGAGATATTGCTTTAACAGATGGCCTTTCGAGACACTCGTGTGGAACATCTGATCAGGGAATACTGTTTTGAGTGTGGAAATCGCCGATTCGATGAACTCTGATGCTTCGTGGAATAATTGCCTTTGAATCAACGTTCGAGCCTGCCCGGAGTCAATTTCCGGGATTCGTTCAATTGCTCGGATGTATCGTTCCCAAACGGCATCGTCTTCGACGTGACAAATCCAGATATCGCCCTGCCCTGCCCCGAATGTTGCCCCCAAGCTGACCAGTTGTGACTGACCAGCGACGTGGTCTGTCACAATCATCACATTTCGTGATTCACGGTGAGGAATTGAAGTTTCCCCCTGCTTCGCTTCCGGCAACAGCAGCACTGGCGATTTCAGGACTTGCGTCAAGACATCAACAAAGACACCCAGACTGTGTTGAGGAACCATCCCCTTTTCGTGCAAGTAACGCTTGGTGATGACCAGGTCCGGTGAGTGTTCCTCGATAATACTGATCAACTGATCTACTGTTTCGAACTGATCGCCCGTAACAATCTTCCAAGGCTGTTCAGACTCGAGGATAGGAAGAAACTGGGTAATTTGCTTCTGAAGTTGACTCGCCGCAGCTGCGTCCCCGTCTGAGATGAGAACGATTCGCTCAAGCGACGGAGCAAGATAGGAGAAAGGGGTTTTCTCCGCACGTTTGAACATAGATGAGAAGTGATCGATATGGTCCATGCTTCCAGTCTACCGATCTCGACAAACTTCGTCGAACGTAGCACTCTACTGAGGTGGACCAATAGATCAATATATTGTGTGCCACACTCTGTGAGCCGTGCGAAACAAGAATTGCTGTACTGTCTGTGCAAGAGTGCTCTCAATCTAAAGATGCCTCATTCCGCCCTGCACTGCCGAAACCAACTCGTCGCATGACGTTCGCATGAAAATTGCTTGAACATCGCCAAATGTTTTTTCTGTCGTTACGATGTGTCGAGTGATCGATCATGAATTACGGTCCAGCGAAAAGAGCAGTTGGGGCGTAGTTCTGTTCAAACATCGTGTTCGTCGGCTGTGTCCCAACCAAAAGAGTAGGAAGAGCGTTGGCTAGTGAAAAACGAGACTTTGATGAGTTCCTTGAGAAATTCCAACGTCATCACGACTTGATGATGGAAGAACTTCACAAGGTCATCATCGGTCAAGATGAAGTCCTTGAGCAGATCCTGTCGGCGGTTTTTACCGGTGGACACTGTTTGCTTGTGGGAGTACCTGGACTGGCGAAAACTTTAATTGTCAGCACAATTGCCAAAATTTTGGACGTGAAATTTCACCGCATTCAGTTCACGCCAGACCTGATGCCATCGGATATCACCGGAACAAACGTCTTGGAGGAGTCGGAAACGGGGAAAAGAAGCTTCCGTTTCGTTCAGGGCCCTGTGTTCACAAATATTCTATTGGCCGATGAAATCAACCGGACACCACCAAAAACTCAGGCAGCTTTACTTCAAGCGATGCAGGAGCATGAAGTCACTTCCGGTCAGGAAACGTATGACCTTCCTGATCCATTCTTCGTGATCGCCACTCAAAATCCTATCGAACAGGAAGGAACTTATCCGCTTCCTGAGGCGCAACTCGACCGCTTTATGTTCAATATCAAGGTCGACTATCCCAATATTGAAGAGGAAGAGCAAATTCTCGCGACGACAACACGTGGCGAGAAGGTTGAAGTTCGCAAAGTCCTCTCTGCGAAGTCAATTCAATACCTACAGCGGCAAATCAACCAAATTGAAGTCGCCCCGATCATCATTTCTTACGTCGCAAGACTCGTACGGGCAACTCGACCAGGAGATGGATCTGCTCCGAAATTTGTCAGAGAACTCATTGACTGGGGTGCTGGACCAAGAGCCGGTCAGTACCTGATTCATGGCGCACGAGCGATTGCAGCGATGGATGGTCGACCAACGATTTCCTTCGGAGATGTGAGAAGGGTCGCGATTCCGGTTCTCAGACACCGTATCTCTCCGAATTTCCAAGCTCAGGCTGAAGGTTACGATTCGGACATGATTATCTTGCGATTACTTGAAGAAGTCCCAGAACCGTCTGTTCCGAAGTACAGTTAGCATTTGCTCGCTGCTCGGGCGATCGCGCAAATACGTCATGGCATGGCGGGCGTTTTCAGTACGTTACGAATCTCGTGTCACGTGGAAGTACTGAATCAGGCATATTCTGAACTCGAATCAATCTGATCAGATGGTAAAAGAGTCCCGTTATCACAAGACGTTGAATCAACAGGCTTTGAGTGATTCACGAAAGGTTGGTAGTTGGCGTTGCTAAACACCTATTGACCGATTCCATAAGATAGATACAATCGGTCTGTGTGGGGATGTCGGTAAGATCGATGCTACCGGTAGACCATACAAGCTTGGCGGACCTTCATGATGAAGGATCCTGATATGTATTCGGGGGACGCCTGGAGCAGTTTTCGAAGATGCATGCGGTCTGCTTCGTGGGAGTCAGCGTTTTTACTGGTTAAGAGCGTATTCGCGAGCATGGAAAACAAGATCATGTTCTAGTGCCAGTCTGTTATTTCAGACTGAATCAATGGAGGGAGCACAATGAAGACAGTTTTTACGACAGGCGAAGCTGCCAAAATCTGTAAGGTTAGCCAGCAAACGATTATTCGTTGTTTTGATTCTGGTCAACTCAAGGGCTTTCGAGTCCCGGGCTCTCGCTTTCGTCGAATTCCCCGAGAGATCCTTTATAAGTTTATGAAGGACAACGGAATTCCTACAGATGCTTTGGAAAGTGGTAAACGCAGAGCGCTTGTTGTGGATGACGACCAGGATCTCGTTGATTTGCTACAAGATGTTCTTGATTCAGACGGACGTTTTGAAGTCCGAACCGTCAACAATGGCTTTGATGCCGGGATGATGGTGAAAGAGTATCGACCAGACGTCATCATTCTCGATGTGATGCTTCCGGATATTAATGGCAAGGAAGTTTGTCAGCGCGTCCGTAACGATCCGGCGATGAGCGACGTCAAGATTATTTGCATTTCTGGAATGGTGGAAGCCGACAAAATTGATGATCTGCGAGAAGCAGGCGCTGACGACTTCCTGCAAAAGCCTTTTGAGATGGAAACAGTTCTCGAACGCGTTTGCAAACATCTGGATATGGAAGTTGGTGCCAGCCGTTAACGCCGGATCATCCACAACCGCGTGGTCACATCGAGGCGATGCAGTGAAGCAGGAGTCGAAGACACTCAAGTTTCCTAGTGTTGAATATCTCATTGCTGGGACGCTCCCATTTTCCTCTGCGGAAGAACTCGTTGAAGACCTGACATTAGTTTGGTCTGAGGTGCAACGCCTAGATGAGTGCGTTCTCATCTGGCGGAACCTGTTCACACGATCTGTCGAGTTCGCCCATCGAAACTCTCAGCAAGAGTTTCGCCGCTCCAGTTGCGCCAGTGCCCCATCAATTGAATTCGCGCAAAAAAACATTCAGGATTACTATTCGGAAGGGAGCGACTGGCAGTGGGTGACACTGGTTGTTGACGACGCACCGGTCGGTTTGGTCGGGTTCGACAAAGACGTCACAGTGGAAATTCCGCCAGCGTGGATTTCAACATCAGCTCGTCTTCTTGCGACAGCGCTGACGTGGGAGTGGAATCTCACTGAAATGAAACTCTCTGCTCTTGGGGAGTATGCCGCTGGCGCCGGTCACGAAATTAATAATCCACTGGCGGCAATCAATGGGCGTGCGGCCCAACTGCTCAAAGGGGAAGAGGATCTACATCGCAGGCAATTACTCGAAACCATCGGTGCACAAACTTATCGGATTCGAGATATGATCGGCGACAGCATGCTGTTCGCTCACCCCCCTGCCCTGCAGCGAAGCGATCTGAAATTGGCTGAACTCGTAGAGACGGTCGTTCATCAATTTGCTAAAACATTCGGTGACCGACAGATTTCGCTGTATGGGAATCGGGAACCGAACCTCACGATCTCTGGAGATGAGACGCAATTATGTGTCGTCATCTCCGAGTTGCTCAAGAATTCCCTCAATGCCGTTGAAGACCGAGGGCAGATCGATCTCAATTGCTACGTAGAAGAAACTCGCACAGGGAAATGGGCGATCCTGCGAATTGCCGACAATGGGTGTGGGTTCACGGAATTGGAACGCGAACACTGCTTCGATCCCTTCTTCTCTGGAAGACAGGCAGGACGTGGTTTGGGTTTCGGTCTGTCAAAGTGCTGGCGTATTGTGACTGGTCATCACGGGACAATCTCTCTTGGAAACTCTCACAACGGAATGACCGAATTCGTGGTCTCGTTGCCGATCGAAGAAGACAGCATTTGATTCTCGGAAGAGGTCATGTCAAACTTCTCACTGTCAGTGTTCATCACTTGAAATAATCGAGCAGTGTGTGAGTCGGTCAAAAAATAAAGTGAAGCAACAACCATCGCCATTGGATTGGATGGTGATGTTGTTCGCTGCGTTGTTTCTCTGTCGATTTCTCATTCCCACTGAAGCGACTGAGCAAGGTTATACGCTTTGGCTGGCGGCCTTGGGGTTCGGTTTTGCAGCGGTCACCATCGGAAGTTACTGGCACCGGTCGGAACCGATTCGGTTTCGATTAACTCTCGTCGACTATTCAGTCGCGGCAATGGTGCTCGGTCATCTTCTGTCAGGATTCATCATCCTCACTGGTCAGGGGAACCGGCGTTCCGCTCTCAATATCATGTGGGAGTGGGCGGCGATTGGAATCTTCTGGGTTCTCTGCCGACTCATCCTCAAACGCCGCGATTCGAAAAGAATCATTGTCTCCGCTCTGGTGATCGCGGTCACAAGTTTGAGTCTTCTTGGAATTTGGCAGCATTATTTTTGGTTCCCACAGCAGGCGCAACGCTTTGATAAACTGATTCATTACATGCAGCGAGTGGAAGCCCACGATTCACTCGCGGTCTACGAGCAGCAAGAGTACAAGTTGCTGATGGCCGAACTGGGAACCGATCTTGCCAGTTTGGATGCGGCGGGGCGCATGTCGTTTTTGTCGCGCGTTCAAGACAGCGTCGAACCGATCGGTCGTTTCGCTTTGGCGAATTCATTTGCGGCTCCACTGATTATAGCATTTTTACTCGTTTTCTATGAGCAGATTATCGCGCTGAAAGGACAAGACCGGCGACGACAAGCAGGGCTCGCGGCGATCGTCATGGTCGTTCTTCTGTGCCTGTTTTTAACAAAATCTCGTACGGCCTGGGTCGGAACGGCAGTTGGATTGCTCGTCATGTTTGTCTCAGGCTGGAGAAACTCTCAAGGCCAAGTCGGTCTTCCACGCTGGGCTGTCCCTGTATTTATTCTCGTGATCATCTTGATGATCGGCTGGACAACACTCACTGGCGGACTTGATCCACAGGTTATTTCAGAAGCGCCTAAGAGCCTGCAATATCGTCTCGAATACTGGACCTCCACATCGCGCATGCTCGGAGAACACTTTGTGTTCGGCGTAGGACCCGGAAATTTCCGGCAACACTATCTGGGGTATAAACTTCCCGGAGCGAGTGAGGAGGTCCTCGATCCACACAATTTGTTTCTAGGAATCTGGGCGAGTGGTGGTTTGCTGGCTCTGATTGGTTTACTGGCATTCATCGGTGCGGTCCTCTCTCAGAGCGTCTCGGTGACGCAGACCGGACAACAAACGGTCGATGTGAAATCGCCTTTGAAGTTGAGTTCGTTGTTGATACCACAACTCCTGACGTTCATTTGTGTGATAGGTGTATTGAATGTGATTGAAGGAACAACCGACCCTATTCTCTTCTATCTCGCAGGCGTCGCCATCCTCGTGTCGGTGCTGTTTTCATATTGTTCTTGCAGAGTCACTGTCTCTCCAATCGGATTGCTCGCTGCCTTCGTCGCGATACTGATTCATCTTCTGGGAGCGAGTGGAATCGAAATGCCGGCTATCATGATGCTGCTCTTGTTGCTTGCAGCGTTAATCCTGCCAGCTTCTCCAGATGATTCCAAACAAGAGAAAACTCTTCCCCTATCGGGGCAATTTGGCGTCGTGTGCCTTTGTGTTATGACGATGTTGGGATCTGTTGCTTATGGGCTTGTGCCAGTTCGGTTGGCGCAAACGGAAATCAATCTCGGAAAATATCATGTCATCGTCGAAGGTAGAACTCAGATTGGGAGGCAGTCTTTTCAGCGAGCTGCCGACGCCGACCCACTCTCCCCGGAACCTCAGCAGCAACTCGCGCTGTTGAACTACAGCCTGTGGGAAAAGTCCGGAAAACGTGACGACAGACTCTTTGACAAAGCGGTCAATCACCTTCACGAAGCAATCGATCTCGATCCATTCGCCGCAGGCCGCTACCGCCGACTCGGATATATCTGGAACCAGCGATTTGCCATCAGCCAAAATTCCGAACACGCCGCCAATGCCATCGTCGCCTACAAGCAGGCAGTCGCCCTCTACCCCAACTTCGCCTCTTTACAAGCGGAATACGCCTTGGCTCTCAAGAATACCCAGGAAGACGCCGCTCCGGTTGCCAAGTTCGCCCTCTCTCTCGATGACCTCAACCATAAAAACGGTCACGACGATAAACAGCTTTCGGATGAACTTCGAAAGCAACTCGAAGAGATCGTCGATTGAACCTCACTCGTGGTTTGCGATTTCACCCGACCACTTTACAGCCATTCATCTCAAGAGGTATTGTGGGGAACCATTGACGTTCTTTCAGTGCAGACACATTCTTGGAAATCAACAATGACTCGATTCTCTGCCTTAGCGCTGAGCCTGCTCCTTCCTGCCATTTGCCCGTTGGTGAATGCCGATGAAACGACTGCGTCCGCAAAGCGGTACGTTATTATCCATGCCGATGATGCAGGGATGTCGCACTCCGTCAATCGGGCGACTGCCGAAGCGCTTGAGCGGGGGATTGTCTCCTCGTGTAGCATCATGATCCCCTGCCCTTGGGTGACGGAGTTCGCTGAGTATGCCCAAAAACATCCGCAGTACGACTACGGCCTGCACCTGACACTCAACTCTGAATGGACTCACTACCGCTGGGGGCCCGTCGCCCCGAAAGATCAGGTGCCCAGCCTTGTTGATGAGGATGGCTACCTGTGGGACAACGTCGCTCAGGTCGCTGCGAATGCGACAGCTCGCGATGTCGAGACCGAATTGCGGGCACAGATCGAACGGGCCAAGCAATTGAAGATTCCAGTCAGCCACCTCGACACACACATGGGTGCCTTGGTGAGCCGGGCAGATATCATTGAAGTGTATGTCATGCTGGGGATCGAATACGACCTGCCGGTGTTGTTCATGCGGACGATTGACGAGCAAACGATCCGCGCGTATCCGGCTTTGAAAGATGTCGGCAAGACATCATTAGCCGCCCTCGACAAACAGAAGCTGCCTGTGCTCGATGGCCTCGCTCAGTTCTACGGCGGCGAGACACACGAGATGCGGCGCGAGAGCTATGTCAAAACACTCAAGAACCTTCCACCCGGCGTCAGTCAACTCATCATTCATTGCGGTTTTGCTGACGATGAATTGCGAGCAATCACAAACAGTGCCGAGCGGCGCGACGGCGACCGTCGCATCTTCACCGACCCTTCCATCGAACAGTTGCTCAAAGATGAAGGCATTGAACTGATTACCTGGAAACAATTTCGTGCGATGGCGAAAGGCGCGAAATAGAGTCCAGATGGCTCTACTGTGAAAATATATTACTCATTAACAACCAGTCCGTTTGGCGCTTGAGTGGCGAATTCAGTATGCTTTTGATTCAACCATTCGCTGACGTTTCCGGACTGCCGGGAGATTTTCGAATCTGATATGAAACTTTGAGAAGACTTCGACTGCCTTTGTTTCTAACGATACCATCTGATTGAGGACTGCTTCTTATGAGTCAAAAAATCACTCGACGCTCTTTTTTGAAAGCCTCCGCGACGACAGCAGCGGTGGCGGTGACTGCTCCGATGTTTCTGCATGCCAGCGATAAGGCAGGTGCAAAAACTCCAGTCGTTGGTTCCGGAGACTTTGTCTACGAATGCGTTCATCATTGGGGGAACGATTCGCTGCCGTCCGGGCATGCATACGGCGGAGCCTCACATGGCGTTGCCGTTGACGAGCAAGGGTTGATTTACATCACACACCAGGGCGGACCTGATTCGATTTTTGTCTTCGATACGGACGGCAAGTTCGTTAAATCAATGGGCAAAGACCATCGCGTGAAGAATCGAGGCAAAGGACACGGGATTGATATTCGCAAAGAAGGGAGCGAAGAGTTCATCTATCTGGCACCGAGTGACAGTTCTCTCTTCTTCACCAAAATGACAATCGATGGAGAAGTCGTCTGGAACCGAGGAAGAAAAGAACTCCACAAAGACAGCGGCGTTCTCGGTCCCAAGGCGGGCTACCGACCGACGAACACCAGCTTTCGTCCCGATGGCGGCTACTACTTGGGTGACGGTTACGGCAGCAACTATTTGTTTGAGTATGACAAGGAAGACAAATTCGTCCGTGCCCTCGGCGGCAAAGGCAAAGACGAAGGCAAATTTGCGACGCCCCATGGGCAATGGCTCGACGAACGCGACGGCACCGCCAAGTTAGTTGTCGCTGACCGCGCGAACAAGCGGTTGCAATGGTTCGACCTTGACGGCAATCACGTCAGTACGCTCGATGGTTTTCTATTTCCGGCAGACATCGACGTTCGCGGAGACATCATGCTCGTTCCTGACCTGCATGCACGAATTACCTTGCTCAACAAAGAGAACAAAGTCGTCGCACAACTTGGTGATGACACTGCCTGGAGAGAGCAGGTTTTAGCAGACGGCTTCGCGATGCGCCGCAGCCCCGAGCGCTGGCAGCCCGGCAAGTTCATCCATCCTCACGATGCCTGCTTCGACGAAAACGGCGACATCTACTGCGTCGAATGGGTCATCGGCGGTCGAGTGACAAAACTCGTGAAAGCATGAAGTGGATTTATCTTGTCTCTCAATTGCATTTCAAAAAAGAATCTGCTCACTCTTTTTCAGAAACGCAATACAGTGCTTTCCAAGTCCTGATGAAGATCTCGCCGTTTGAGAGAGCCGGGGTGGCGTTGCAGTCTTCATTGAGTTTGTTGATAGAGAGGACTTCGAACTTTTCGGGATTCGGTTTGAAAACCGTCGTTGTTCCATTTTGTCCAGTGGCGTAAAGAACTCCATCTGCGAAAACGACTGATCCCCAGTGTGGTCCATCTTCAGATCGCTTATGAACCCAAGTCGGGACTCCGGTTTTGATGTTAATGCACTCAATTGATCCGGGACCATCGGCGTTCGCCATATAAAGATAACCTTCGAGGACAACGCCCGAGCCGATGCGCTGCGGGTTCCGTTGTTGAACTCGCCAGAGTCGGTGGGTTTCTGTGGTGTCACCCTTTCCACCAAGTCGAAGACCGAAACCTGGTCCCTTGAAACCGCCGAGGATCACGGCGATGTCATCGCCAACCATCGGGCTGGTGTAGCAGAGATCGCTCTTCTCTCGTTCCAGCCCTGTACAGTAGGAAATGACTTCACCGGTTTTGGGGTGGTAACTCACAACGCGGGTCGGATACGGACAGAGAATTTGATCCTGACCATCAATATTAATGATGACCGGTGTTGCCCAACTACCGATGTAGCGACCCTTGTCACTGGCGCTGCCACCCGGTTCAATTTCAGACTGCCAGCGATTTTCTCCGGTCTTTTTGTCGAAGGCAGCGAGAAAGGTTTTTTCGCCGGGACCACAAAGCTGAATCACAAGGTCTTTATAAATCAGCGGCGAAGAGCCTCCACCCCAGATGTGCCGAAAGTCACCCAGATCGCGATGCCAAATCTCTTTTCCATCGAGGTCGTAGCAATACATTCCTGCCGAGCGATGCCAGACGTAAACGTGTTCTCCATCTGAAGCTGGCGTTGATGGGCAATAAGGATTCGTTTTGTGCGTCTCTTCAACTTTATTGTACTCGACCGTTTGCTTCCAGAGCTGGGAACCATCTTTACGGCTGAAGCAAAGTGTCGATCGCTTCTTTCCTTCGTCTTCTGCATACAGAAGAAAAATCTTGTCACCCACAACGATGGGGCTTCCATTTCCTTTTTCAGGGAGCGGCGTTCGCCATTTGATGTTCTCGTCGGGACTCCAACTTTTTGGAAATCCAGATTCCGAGCTGATGCCATTTCCATGCGGACCACGGAACCCAGACCAGTCATCTCCTAAAGCTACGACAGAAAAGAGGAGACCGGCGAACAGCGGTAACGCGCATCGAAAAAAGTTCATTCCATTAACTCCAGTTGAGTGGGAAGTATTCGAGTTCAAATGTGTCGGCAACTGCACGATTCGTAATGTGTCGGTGGTGGATATTGACGGCATCGATCATGCCTGCAACATGTTGGCAGGCTGTCATCAGACCGTGGTTTGCGATTTTTTGAACGTAGGGGAACGTCACATTGCACAAGGCATAAGTGCTCGTGCGACCGACGGCTCCAGGCATGTTCGTCACACAGTAATGTACGATTTCATCGACAACATACGTTGGATCGGCATGAGTTGTGGGTCGACTGGTTTCTACGCAGCCTCCTTGATCGATGCAAACGTCGATGATGACAGCACCAGGCTTCATTGACTTCAAATCGTCTGCGGCAATCAAATTCGGCGCTTTGGCTCCCGGAATCAATACCGCACCAATCACCAAATCAGCCAGGCGCAGTTGTTCTTGAATATTGTGCCGGTCGGAGAAAAGTGTGTTCACATTCGCAGGCATGATGTCTTCGAGATATCGCAAGCGGTCGACATTGATATCCATCAGGACAACATCTGCCTGAAATCCGGCTGCGATTTGAGCCGCGTTCTTACCAACGATTCCCCCACCGAGAACAACAATGTGTGCGGGTGAAACTCCGGGAACACCACCGAGAAGAATTCCGCGCCCTTCATGCGGTCGTTCGAGAAATTTCGCACCTTCTTGAATGCTCATTCGACCAGCGACTTCACTCATCGGAGTCAGGCAAGGCAGGCCGCCGTTTGCTCCTCTCAAGGTCTCGTATGCAATGGCAGTGATGCCGGTATCCAAAACTTCCCGTGTCAGTTCTTCGTCGGCAGCGAAGTGGAAATACGTGAAGAGCATCTGCTCGTCGCGAAGCAGAGGCCACTCGTCCGGTTGCGGCTCCTTGACCTTAACGATTAATTCCGCTTGCGAATAAATATCTTCAGGGCCATCGACAATCTCTGCGCCGTGGATGGCGTAAAGCTCGTCCGGAATTCCGGAGCCAAGTCCGGCCCCTTTTTCAACAAGAACGTTGTGTCCTGCCTTGGTTAATTCTTCAACTCCGACCGGAAGCATCGCAACACGATACTCGTCCGATTTTATTTCTTTGGGAACGCCGACAAGCATCACTATCATTCCATTTTGAACGAGTTCACCTTTGTTGAAACTATATCATTCGTCAAGCGCAGCGGCATTCTTCTCGAACGATGGCCGCGTCAATCAGGACTTGTTCAATCGTGCCGCCAGCTTGGCGATAAGTCGATTCGACTCTTCACGAGCTTCCACCAAGCCTGCAGGGTGAATGCTTCCGCTTTTGCAATAATCGAGAATGACTTGCTCGGCGGCCATCAGATCGCGACAAGCCTCAGGGATTTCACTGGCGATTTCTGGCGGAATTGTTGTCACACCATTGATGTCGCCATGGAGCAAATCTGCTGGGTGGATCGCAATTCCTCCGACAGTGACCGGAACATTGATCTGCGGGATATGGCAATACCCGTGCGAGCAAATTGTTCCATTTGTGAAGACCGGGTAATCAAGAACTTCAACTTGGTCGAGATCACGTCCGGCGCCTGATGTGATCAGTCCTGCTGAATCGAACGATTTGTACATCGTACACATCACTTCGCCGAACGTTGCAGACGTTGTCGGTTCGTCAACATCCTGAAAGACCAATACTGGCGGGCCGGGAAGGTCTGCAAATTTCTCAACCTGATCGGTCAAGCTGCCGTAAGCGTCGCCAGATTTCGGAGGGTCCATGCTGCGGAAAGTTGATGTTAAAGCAAATCCAACCATCGGTGGCAGCTTCGGGAAACAGGCCATGATTGAGCCGTCCATATAACCAACATTACGAGGACGAACGTCGAAGAGTTCGATCACATTGCAAACAGTCGGGGTATCATACTTTGCCAGGTTTGTGAGTGTGTCTTGAGAAATTTCGGTCATAGTGGTGTGTTTCATTAGTGAAGAAGTGGAATGTCTCGTTGCGTGGTGTCCCGCTACAGATGATGTAGAGACTGTCGATAGAAGTCAATCACGCGGGAGAACGCGGATTTCGATTCAAAGAAATTTTGCCGTACATTTCAATTGTACGGCTGCTGGGCAGCTTCCACGCTATGGTAATTTGATAGCCTGATACGTGACCCCGTCTGGATCGGAATCAAATTTTTGTACGAAGAGGACAATTTGATTGTTGCGGAGATTCGGACTGAGCTTCTTGTTCAGTTCTACGACACCATCGCTGAGCGGTTCATCGGTGTCGAAATTTCTGACTTTCACTCCGCGTGACTGAATCGCAGTTATCGATTGGCGACCGATCAAATCTTCCGACCATTCGCCGATTTGAACGACTCGACCATCGTTTCCTTTCGAGCCTAACCCGACTGCGGCAAGCGCACCAATCAGTCCTCCGTTTGATCCACCAAGTCCTTCAAGGTGAATCTCCGCAGTATCGGCAATTTGCAGAGCGTCTGTTTGCGTCACGATCTCGAATTGACAGCGATAACCGAATTGTACGATGCTCTGATCAACTTTCTCGCAAAGGCAAACACAGAGCCCGGGATCGCTCCCCTTCACGTACCATTGCTTCATGATTTCTCGTATTTCATGGACGAGCAGCAGCAGTTGGTCGGAATTTGGTTCAACTCCGTTGCGAGGTTTGAGGAGAATCGAGGCACAGCCGTTTTGAGTTGTACAGGGAATTCTGTCGTGTTGCAGTAATTGATGTCGCACGATCCTTTCGCATTTCCAATCGTCTGCCAGTTCATGAACGATAGCCCGAGCTAATAGGTTCGTACCCTTCGAGCCTTCGATGTCGGTATCGTCGATGCCTATAAGAATCATGTGCTTCCCTGGTCGTTTGCTCTCGAAAGAGTGTGACACATTTTGCCTCGTGAAATTATTTTGTGAGCACGACAGTTAGTCGGTTTCCTCAATTATTTCGGAACCAAATCGTCAACTGAAATATTCCGAGACGTTTCCCGCCCTTCTCACGCCACGAACATGCAATCCGATGGTCAAGAATGTGCGTCTAGTACAACTCTATTCTATTTCGCGATATGAGTACGTTCAACGCGATGGGTTCCATACTCTCAGAATAGGTAACAATTCAAACAATCAACATTTCTTGATTGAAGAACTGGTTTCGAACTGAGATTGCGTTCCTGGCAGCAAGGCGAAGTTGCGTGATTGGGAATTCTCGCGTCGGATTCTAGTCGAAGATATTTGAGTAGAGCCTGGCTCGAAAATCATGCCATTCCTGATGACGCTGGGGGTTCTTTTCCGTCTCGACTAATTCACACGTCCATACGTCCATTCGCCGCAGACGGTCAGAAAGAAGCTTGACGATATTCACTGCAATTTTTTCCGAAATTGAAGGGCACGTTTCTCTCAATTCTTCAAATTCCTCGCGTCCCAGACAGAGGGCTTTCACTTCTTCTATAGCCTGAACGGTTGCTGAGTGTGGCGCCATTTCGAAGAACGACATTTCACCGAAAACATTTCCAGGTTCAAGTGTTGACAGCACACTGGGCTCTTTTCCACAATGCTTGATGACGTCGCACTTCCCACTGAGAATGAGCCACAGCCCTTGGGACATCTTTCCTTCACTCAAGATCACTTGACCTTCCGGGAAGACTTCCACCCGAGCATGATCTCCCATCTCTTCGATCTCCTGAAGAGTCACATCTTCGAGGAGTGGGCAGGCGTTGATTTCCCGTTGGTACTTTTGCATCTTTTCAGGAGACATCTTGATTCCCTGTGAAAAAAATCGTGAAAGATGATGATTGAATGTGATTCATTGGTCCAGACGGTGGCATTGTTCTTACGAACGTCGCTCAAATCAAGGCTGGGAATATATTAAATTCCACCGAGAACCGTCGCTCGGCCGACACGTCCAATACCAAGGACGTATGCAGCGATTCGAGGAGATATTTTTTTCTCCTCTGCAATTTTCCAAACTCGGTCAAAACCTGTCACCATGATCTTCTCAAGTCTTTTACGAACTTCTTCAAGCTCCCATTTGAAGTGTTGCCGGTTTTGGACCCACTCAAAGTAACTCACGGTCACTCCGCCAGCATTCGCAAGGATATCCGGAATCACGAGTATTTCTTTACGTTCGAAGATCTCGTCTGCGTCAGGAGTGGTGGGGTTGTTAGCAGCTTCGATGATCAATTTTGCACGAATGTCGTCGGCATTCTCCTTCGTAAGTACTCCGCCAATCGCCGCCGGAATTAGAACATCGACATCGGCCGTTAATAGTGTCGAGTTATCGATTTCCTCTGCGCCATCAAATCCTTCTACTTTCTTGTACTCTTCCATATGTTTGAGTAATTCCGGAATATCGAGGCCCTCTTCATTTTTGATTGCTCCGAATGCATCTGAAACGGCGATGATTTCGGCACCCATTTCATGCAAAATTTCAGCGGTAAAGCTACCGACATTTCCAAATCCTTGAATTGCGACTCGTGCACCTGACACAGGTTTCTTCAATTTTTCTAAAGCAGATCGTGTGATGATCGCCACGCCGCGACCGGTCGCCTCATTTCGTCCATAGGCACCGTGAAGTTCCACAGGTTTCCCGGTCACGCAAGCAGGACTGTAACCGTGATACTTCGCATATTGATTCATGATCCAAGCCATCACCTGTGCGTTGGTGCCCATGTCTGGCGCAGGAATGTCGGTGTCGGGACCAAAGACGTCGTGAAGTTCGTCCACGAATTTTCGAGTAATACTCTCTAACTCGCGATGTGAAAGTTTTGAAACATCTATCGAAATCCCTCCCTTTGCACCTCCATAGGGGAGATTGACAACCGCAGTCTTCCAGGTCATGAGCGATGCGAGCATGAGCACTTCATCGGCATCAACCGCGGGGTGAAAGCGAAGACCTCCTTTCATTGGGCCGCGTGCATTATCGTGCTGAATGCGATAGCCAATATACGTTCCAATCTGCCCGTCATCCATTTCCAAGGCAATTTGAACTTTCACCTCTCTCAATGGAGTTTTAAGAAGTATTCGCATGTTGTCCGACAACCCCATCACTTCGGCTGCATGGTCGAAGTATCGTTCCGCTTTTTCATACGCACTCATTGGTGACTCCGTTGGTGTCAATCTGATTCAGTGCCTCGTCAGGCATTGAATTGTATTTCGAATTAGCAGTTTCTGCACTTCATTTGTCGCATCCACGGAGGATTCAGTAATTGCAAAATCAAATGACGCATCAATGAATCAGGTTCGTTCGGACTTGAAAAGGATAGTGAACAGTAGTATTCGCGAATAGAACAGTCTGGTGATTGCGGTGAGAAGAATATTGGAATCGAAGTTGACGACACTCAAACGAGGTGGAATTAAAGAAATTGTTGCTGTGATGGTGCAATCTTCGAGGCTGTATGAAACAATGTACGTCACCGAAAATGGTATTGAGAGACCCTTTCAGAGATTCCGAATCAATGTGGCTGCAACTCGCTCAAATGTCGATTTCCACTGTGAATCTTCAAAATGCGGTGAATCTCGAGAATTCTGCTTCAATAGAATATTCTCCAGTCGATCCGGTCGAGGTTTCGTACTGGCACTGGTTGTGGTTTGCTTCGTCCGGATGGTTCAGCCTCCTTTACTTCGCGCTCCTAATCTGGATGGTGATTTACTGTGTCAAACACGACCCCGAACGGTATATCTGGCTGTGGATCATTTTTCTAACGCAGCCGTTCGGCCCGTTTATTTATTTCATCGTTCGCTGGCTCCCGAGCAGTAATACAAAATTACCTGCGTTTACTCATCGGTGGACAAAAGGCCGCGAAATCCGCCAGCTTGAAACTGCAGCATTACAAATTGGAAATGCACACCAGCACGTTCAATACGGTGAAGCCCTCAAAAATGTCGGCAAAAAAGAAGAGGCTCTTAAAGCATACCGCAGCGCTCTTTTGAAAGAACCAGATAATCTTGCGGCGTTATGGGGTGCCGCTTCGATGGAGTTTCAACTTGATGAATTCGATTCGGCAAAAGAGAAGCTTGAAAAAATTCTGAACATCGAATATGGCTACAAATTCGGGGATGTCTCGCTGCTTTACGGGAAAACTCTCGGAGCAATGCAGCATAAAGAGCAAGCACTCGCTCATTTCGAAAAGCACATCCGCAAATGGCGGCAACCAGAGGCAATGTTTTTGCTCGCGAATCTCTATCTGAGTTTTCAACGGCCTGATCAGGCGAGAGAAGCTCTTCAAAGCCTGGTCATTGATATCGACTCCAGTCCCAAGGCGATTGCCAGGAAACACTTGTTCTGGAAGAGTCGTGCAAAGAAACTTTTGCACAAAATTCCTCGCGCCTGAATCCGTTTTGTCATTTTGTGAACGAATATTACTCAATGTCTACAATTGCTCGTATTGGAATTGTCACTGTTTCTGACCGTGCCAGCCGTGGTGAGTACGAAGACCGTGGTGGTCCAGCGCTGCTCGATTATTTCAAAGATGTTCTTACTTCGCCATGGGAAGCAGAGAGCGTGATCATCCCCGATGAGCGTCCTCTCGTTGAAGAAACACTCATTCAACTCGCAGATGAAAAACAATGCTGCCTGATTGTCACGACAGGCGGAACCGGTCCGTCTCCACGCGACATCACTCCTGAGGCGACTGAAGCTGTCTGCGAAAAGATGATGCCCGGTTTCGGAGAACTGATGCGTCAGGAGTCTCTCAAGGCAGTTCCAACCGCAATTCTGTCACGGCAAACCGCAGGTATTCGCGGTGGTTCTTTAATCATCAATCTCCCAGGTCAACCAAAGGCGATCAAAGAATGTCTCGATGCAGTGATGCCCGCCATTCCCTACTGCATTGACCTGATTGAGGGGCCGTATCTGACAACAGATCCAGAGAGAATCGTCGTTTTCCGACCAAAGAAAAAGTCCTGATTTCATTGGGATTTGAGATGAATTCGGAGTGTAAATGCTTCATCCTGCAATCTGCCGAATTGAAAACAATTCAAAAACGTTCCCAGAGTGATTTTCTGAGTTGACGCCATGTGAATTTTATAACTATTTGTCAGGTAATGCTTTAAGGGGATTTGGCGGTCAGTGATTCTGGGTTCTTAAATTCAAGTGGTCCGGCAGTTGCTACCGGTCTAGGGTATCGAAACGCATGGAACTCGCGAATCGGTGAAGTCAAACACGATGAGGTCTTCCTCATCCCCTCCCGACAAACACAATAAAACACGGTCTACCGCATGGATGCGAAACTGCTCAGCAGTGCAGTCTGTCTAACAGTCTGCCTACTCTCCCAGAACGGACTTGGTGCCACCTTCAAAACTGCGAACTTCGTAGTCACGGCTTCGGACGGTGAGACCGCTCAAAAAGTTGCCAAGTGTGCAGAAGTCTGGCGAGAAGACCTCGCTTTGATTTGGCTTGGAAAGAAACTACCAAACTGGTTCAAGCCTTGTCCCATTGATGTGAAGGTCGGTCAAATTGGAGCTGGCGGATCGACAACTTTCACCTTCGACAAAGGACAAGTCTTTGGATGGCGAATGAATGTGCAAGGGTCGCTTGAGCGAATTCTGGATTCCGTCATTCCGCACGAAGTCAATCACACAATCTTTGCGTCGCATTTTCGACGTCCGCTCCCACGCTGGGCAGATGAAGGAGCAGCAACTTTATTCGAGCATTCTTCGGAACAGGCGCGACAACTAGAGACTCTGGATCGTGTCGTGAAAACTCAACGTCGCATCCCCCTGAAAAAGCTCCTCACCATACGAGAATATCCGAGTGACATGCAGGATGTACTCACGCTTTACGCTGAAGGCTTTTCATTAGCGACTTTTCTTGTTGGTCAGAAGGGCGAGAAGGGGCGAACGGTTTACTTGGAATTCCTGGAAGATGCGAATCGAATGAACTGGTCAAAAGCCATTCAAAAGCATTACGGCTTTGAGAATATTGAAGGTCTCGAAAAAGATTGGACGAATTGGGTCCTTGCTGGTAGCCCAGACTTGCAGCTTCCTGATGGTGTTATGTTGGCAGAAGATGTACGTTCCGAAAATGCAGAAACTCTTGTTGCCGCGATTGCTCCGCCAGCTTCTGATCGTGTGATTCGATTTCAAAGCCCGGATGAATCCAGCGAACCTCTCGCGATGATTCCGCGACAATTGCGAGTTCAAACCAATAGCAATCCAGGAGGAACGACTCCTAAGGTTCACAATATCAGTCAGTCTCACTCAGATGCTACAGTGAACGAGGCAAAACGAGATCCTTCGACACACTCGGGTGCTCGTGGGGACGCTGGAGATTCCCGTCTGCGGTCTGGTTTAAAACAGAAACCTGCTCCCCTCCTCGATAGAGAATCATTGAGTCCAACCGCAGACGGAATCTTCAGTAATCCACAGGCAAAAAGTTACCAGTTTCCCCAGATGAGAGCCTTCTAAGACACCGGGATCATCGGACTTCCAACAGTTGTCCTAACGAATTCTCTCCAACAGTCTCTGACTTAAAATCACGATCGATTTACGATAGTCTTCGACTGTTGCATCTGATCCCGGGCGCGGGATCAGAATGAGATCCAGCCCTTCAGGAACCTGATGCTGTTCAAGGCGATATGCTTCCTTGAGCAACCTGCGGATTCGATGACGTACGACGGAGTTGCCATTCTTCTTCGACACGCTCAGCCCGATTCGAGTGATCCCAGTCTCATTCTTCGCAGCAAAGATCAGTATCGTTCCGTCACCAGCCCGTTGCTTAAGGGCATAGACTCGCTGGAAATCAAGCGAACTCCGCAGCCTGCGTGAGCGCGGAAATTTGAGTCGTTCTGTTTGTGGTTCGTCGTTCACTTCAAATCATTCTTGCCGCAGCAATCTCAGTCGTAGGCTGAATTTCGACCCAGCATTTCGAATCGAGTGTTCTCACTGATCAATGCATAAATTTGACTTGCTGTTTTGCACAGATCAGTGCAAACAGTACCTATCTCATGATGTGGAGTATCCCTTTCTGGGACCAGTCCCACCCTACTTGGTGAATAATCGTCGGCTGATTAACTTCCACATCGGTTTCGCGAAAAATGCCAGAAACAACAGGAAGACCAGTGCCATTGAAATTGGTCGCATGAAGAAGGGCTCGAAACTTCCAGAGCTGGCAATCAGTCCCGCTCGCAGTTCTCTTTCGACGAGTGGACCAAGAATTAGACCGAGGATCATCGGAACGACCGGCACGCCGCAGGCTTCCATGAAGAATCCGATCAGTCCAAACGCCAGCATGACGTAGACGTCAAACATACTGTTATTGATGGCAAAGGCACCAACCGTGGAAAAGACGAGCACACCTGCCAGCACGGTTCGTTTCGGGAGTTTTTGGATGAGTCCGAATGCTTTCACCCCTGCCCATCCGCATGGTACGAGCATGAATTGAGTGACCAGTGCGATGGCAAAAATTGAACGGACCTGATCTCCGCCATCTTCGAACAGCATCGGTCCAGGCTTGATCCCATGCACCAGCATGACGCCCAGGACAATTGCAGTGACCGCATCACCAGGAATCCCAAAGACCAAAGCCGGAATCCACGCACCTGCGACAGCGGCGTTGTTTGCGCTCGTCGGTGCGATGACGCCTTCGATTGTTCCGGTACCAAATTCTTCAGGTGTTTTAGAAGAGGACTTTGCGATTCCATACGAACCCCAAGCTGCAACATCCGCTCCAGCGCCCGGAAGTGCGCCGATCACAGTTCCAACAAGAGCTGAGCGAACAACGCACCATTTATGTCGCAAGACTTCTGGTAAAACTGAAATGAGTGATGACGAATCGGCTTCACCGGTCGGTTCTCCCAGTGCTTCGGACTGTCCGATATTTCGAAGAACCTCCGCGACTCCGAACAGTCCGATCATCACTGGAATGAAATGCAATCCGCCGAGTGCTTCGATGCTTCCGAACGTATAACGCTGCGAATTGCTGACAACATCTTGACCGACAGTGGAAATGAAAACGCCCAACGTCGCGGCGAGAAGTGCCTTTGATGTCTGCCCCATCGTGACCATGGCACTCATCGACAGACCTAACACTCCGAGCCAGAAGTACTCGTAACTGCCGAATTTGAGCGCGAAACGCGCAAGCTGCGGGGCTACAAAAATGAGTGTGGCAACTCCGATAATCCCGCCGATGGAACTGCAAATTAAATCGAGACCAAGTGCGAAATTTCCTTTGCCCTTCTTTGCCATCTGAAAGCCATCCAGCGTTGCCGCCGCCGAAGCCGGCGTGCCCGGAATGCGCAACCATGTTGCCGGGATGTCACCTGCGAATATCGCGGTAAAGCTGACGCCGATAATCATTGCCAGCCCTGCCATGGGGGACATATGAAAGCTGATCGGAACAATCAGAGCGACCGCCATCGTTGCAGTGAGACCAGGCGTCGCCCCCACAAAAATTCCCAGCAACATCGCCAAGAACCAGGGAATCAGGACCGAAGGTTGCAGGAGTTCAGCAAACACGAAACAAGTCTTGTTAAATGAGGGAACTTAGAACAAACTTCCCGTCGGAAGAGAGACTTTGAAAACAACTTCGAACAGAAGATACACAAATGCAACGATGACGATTGTGGTCATGCCTGCTTCTTTCCACCCACTGCCGAACAGCTTAAGAGTCGCAACTAAAAACAGGGATGTGGAAGCGGCGAATCCGATGGTGTTGAGCAGGAAAACATACGCAACCATTGTCCCCAGCATCCACAGAATACGGGCTGTCGCCGGTTTCAATTTCGTGACAGATTGCTTTTCACTCTTTGACTTTGTGCGCAGCCTGTCCAGCAACCCTTCTCTGGCAAACGCGACCACAATTTGTAGAACCCCGCCGACGAAGAGAATCACACCGGTCCCGAGCGGGACCGCTTTCGGCCCTGGATCGTTGTTTCCGAAACTAAAGACGCGAATATCCTTTGCGAAGTAAACTATCCCAGCGCCAAGCAGAATCAGAAACAGCCCAAACGCGGCCGTTCCAATTGAATTGAAGTGACTCTCTTGTTGTTCCGCTTCCATGTCGTTCATTTTTGAGCATATCCGGCAAGATCGATGACCGGCGTCCAGAGAGACTCTTGCTCTTCGAGAAACTTCGTGAACTCTTCCGGCCCACGTATAACAACGGCGAAACCGTTTTTGCCCATGAACTCTTTGAATTCTTCCGACGCGGCAATCTCTTCGCATTGAACGAGAATTTTTGCGACGATCTCTGGCGGTGTTCCTTTGGGAAGCGCGAGTCCCCGCCAACCGACAGCCGACCAGTCACAGCCTTCTTCCTTTAATGTTGGGATGTCCGGGAAATCCGGGTGACGTTGATCGTCCATCACTGCCAGCAAGCGTAACTCGCCAGCTTCGATTTGTGGCATCGCTTCCGGAACGCTGACAACGACGGCGTCAATGTGTTCTCCCATGAGTTGAACGAGTGCAGGCGCCGAACCTTTCGAAGGCACCCAGGTCACCGAATGAATATCAAGCCCCGCCGCATCGAGCATTCCCACTCGCGCTAAATCCCAAATGCCTCCACTGGCAGTCCCGGACATTTTCAATTTTTCTTTCGATGATTTGATCTCATCGAACAGTTCTTGAAGGTTCTTCCACGGAGCATCTTTGCGAACGACAACTGCTGCGGAGTCGGCATTGATTTGCATCAGGCACTCGTAATCACGAAAAGTGAGATCGCTAATCCCCATCTGCTTCATCATGCTCAGCTCAACGGTCACCATTCCCATGGTGTAACCGTCCGCTTTAGCGCGAGCAACTGCAGAGTGACCAATCGCACCGCTGCCACCGGTGCGGTTCATCACGACAAATGGGTTCTCAAACTTCGTTTGCAATCGCTCCGCCCAAAAACGCGAACACCGATCGGTCCCGCCACCTGCAGACCAGGGACAAACGACTGTCACCGTTTTGCTTGGGTAGCTGTCAATCGCCGCTTGCGGATCTTTTTGGCAACCGAGAATTGTCACGCAAACCAAGAGAGTGAATGAAGAACGGAAGCGACGAAAAGAACGAGAATGCTTTGTCCATTGGAATCCATTTTTTACCACGGAGGCACGGAGACACGGTGGGGAAGGTGAAGGCTGGTTTGCTGATTTTGTTTTGTTCATGATATTTGAATGGAATGACAGTTCTAACTGTATGGTGGGTGAAGCCTGATCAATGGTGGGTTGTGTCTGCGAACTGAACTGTAATTAAAGCGGGACGATCTTTCACATTGGTCTGCGTAACCCACCAACTCTCTAACACGCAGACTTCACCCACCCTACAGTGCTTATTAAATCAGTTCCAGTCCGCGAAGACCGGCGTTGGTGCTGCTGCCGAAAGTGTCGATTTCGAGACCCATTTGTTGGGCGAAGGTGACGAACATGTTTGCCATTGGCGTGTTGTTCTTCTCGTCGTGGGCAGTATAGGAACCATGTTTGAAACCGCCACCTGCTACGATAATTGGAAGGTTGCGCCAGTTGTGACTGCTAGCATTGCCTAGGTTTGAACCGAACATGACTGTCGTATGGTCCAGCAGTGAATGTCCGGTTTCTTTGACTTCGCTAAGTTTGGTCAGAAAACGACTGAATGAACCGAACTCTGCCTGTTCGATCAGTTTCAATTCGTCAATCTTTGCAGGATCTTTCCCATGGTGCGAGAGTCCATGCCAGTCGCTTTTGACGCCTGAGATTTTCGGAACGGCATTCAAACCGCTAATTTGGAACGTCACCGTCCGCGTGGAATCTGATTGAAGGGCAAGGACAATCATCTCGTACATCAAGTCCTGTCGAGCAATCGCTTCGAGCCGGTCGTTGATGTCGGTCGGTTTTTCGACGTCAGTGGTCGGTTTTGGTTTCTTCGCCCAGCCTTCGGATTGTTGAAAACGAAATTCGAGTTCGCGAACAGCAGTCAGGTACTCATCAAGCTTTTCCTGATCGCGTTTACCAAGTTGACGATTCAGCTTCTTCGCTTCGCCGTTGACCGTATCGAGGATACTGCGTCCTCTTTGTAACCCACGAAGTTCGGCGGCGACTTCCTTTTCAGTTCCATCGATGAAGAGACCTTTGAAAACGTACGACGGACGCGTTTCGCCAGGGATTTCGACACCATTGGAATTCCACGACATCGAACGCCCACTCGTCGAGAGTGCCAAGTAGGGATAACGAGTATGAATCCCGATTTTCTCGGCAATGAGTTGATCGATGGAGATCGAATTCTTAAATCCAGCCAGACCGGGACGTTGTGCAGATGTCAGCCAGGTCAACTCTGAGGCATGACCGTTGTTTCCCTGTTGATCTGGATGTGAAAGACCGGAGAGAACAGAAATTTGATTACGATGGTCCTTCAACGCTTCTAGGTAAGGCGTCAGTTTGTATTCGCTCCCTTCCGATTCAGGAAAGAGAAACGGCGTATGAAAGCCAAGCGTTGCACACGCTGCGACGAATCGGTGCGGTGAACCGTCAACTTTGGTTCCGTCCGCAAAAGTTTTTCGACCGAAGCATGGAACCATCGCATCAAGCAGCGGGAGAGAAATGAGAGCCGCTCCCGTCCCTTTCAAAAAGTGACGACGACTTAGCGGCTTGCGTGTTGAAAAGAATATTCGTTTCATAATGATCTCGTGAAGAGAGAGTGACCGTTGAAATGATTTGGGTCACGCTTGTTATTTATACCGGAATATCTTGCTTTGTACGACATCGTGGATGAGATCGCGGATTCCGTGTTTTTCTTTTGTTGCCAATGCAACAATGCGGTCAACCTCATTGCGGTCGGAGAAACCAAGTTCTCGACCGGTTGCGAAGGTCAGCAGTTTGGACACGAGTGTTCGTGTCAACATTTGATCATCTTCGGCAAGGTACTCCCTGAATTGTTGAAAACCTTCGAAGGTGCGACCATCTTCAGTGATTCCGGTTGAGTCAACTTCTGGACCGATTCGGTATTGAACTTTTCGACCATGCACGATTAGGCTGACTTTTTCACCTTCGCCAAGGCTGCGGTACTTGTCGCGCCAACCACCGATGGGGTTGAAGCTTTCGAGTGCGAAACCGGGTGGGTCGATCATGACATGACAGGATCGGCAACTGTCGATGTTGCGGTGCTTCGCCAGGATTTCTCGCAGTGTTGATGCGCCTCGAATATCCGGTTCGACACCGGGAACCCCAGCAGGAGGAGGAGGTGGGTGGATGCCCATGATTCTTTCCAGGACCCAAACTCCGCGCACCACCGGAGAGGTGTTCGTCCCGTTCGCAGAGACTTTCAGGATTGATGCATGAGTCAAATAGCCGCCTCGAATGTGATTCTTCGGCAGTTTCACTCTGCGGATTTGCGGATCGGTCACACCTTCAATTCCATATAAATCTGCGAGGCGATTATTGATCATGACGAAGTCGGACTTCACAATTGATTCGACAGACAAGTTCTCCTTGACCTGTTCAGCGAAATAGGATCGAGTCTCTTTGATCATGGAGTCGAGCAGAAACGCATCGTATTCCGGGAAGAGATTTTTGTCTGGCGCGGTAAATTCGATATCTCGCAAATTGAGCCACGCATCGCTGAAATCCACGATGAATCGCTGGACGTGTTCGCTTTTCAGTAATCTATCGGTCTCTCGGCGAAGTGAGTCAGGATTTGTGGGAAATTGTCCGGCGTTTGCAGCCTTCTTGAGTTGCTCATCCGGCAGGGTTCGAGTGAGAAAATAGGAAAGCCGATTCGCGAGAGCGAAATCGTCCAGCTTGCCAACTGGCTCTTGGAGGTAAAGAAATTGTGGCGAGCAGAAAATTGCAGTCACTGCCGTTCGCAATGCTTCTTCGAATGTGGCGCCTGTTTCTGTTTCAGCAGAAAATAATCTAATGTAAGACGCAATGTCTTGTTGATGAACAGGTCGTCTGAAAGCGTGTTCAGCAATGCGGTGCAAAACTTGAGTTGCATCGTCGACGGGTTTCTCACTGATGATTTCAAACTGCGGCTTGTACCACGATTTCGTTTTGGTGGTCGGATTCGAGGGTTCAATTTCACGACGATTGACACCAGTGAAGATCATTTTGTGACCGCGACTTGGAAATTCATCAACAAGCGGACCTTCCAGGTCGACGTAGTTAATGGCCAAGCCAGGACCTTTGTAGTTTTTGATCCCTTTGTTTTTGATCTCGTATTTCTCATCATGAAGACCGTAGGGAGTGACATCGACCATGTAACGATCTTCGATCCAGGCGGTCACTTCGAATGTTGTTGGCTTCCCAGGTGGCATTGCGAAATATCCAAACGTCGGCTTTTCGACTCCGCGCTGAAATGTTGTCGCTCCAATTGAAAACGTAACCGGATTGTCCGATTGATGAGCGTATCCAGTGACTCGAATTTTGTACCAACCTGCCTTTCGAGTATTTGCGTCCCGATTCATCCCAGTCGGATAGCTGATGGTTTGGTAAAAGACAACGGCTCCATCGTCGAGCTGATGCCATTGTTTTCCGATGAACTGTTTCCCTTCGCGAGTATCGGCATAGCTGGCTTTGATGAGAGTCGGCTCGACCGCGTCAACAGTCTGGGCAATGGATGCATCGAGAACAGCGTCCATCGCGGCGATGTATTGTCTCAATTGAATCATCGACATATTGAGCGCTTCGCCCACGTTTTCGAACTCGCGAGATCGTCCATCCGGCGGAAGCATCTCAGCAAGTTTCAGGTTTGTCCCGAACATGTCGTTCAGCGTGTTTTCATATTCCTTGCGGTTCAAACGTCGCAGCACGGTTCCTTTGTGTTTGGCATGTGCTGCGGAGATTGGTAGCGCAATCTGTTTGACAAATTGACCACGCGTCAAGTCCGACGGAACGTCCGCATCCTTCGGAGGCATTTCTCCATTTTTGATGCGGTCGTGAATCCGCACCCAAGTTGCCATTGTTTGTTCATCACTGAGGTCACGTCGAAGATGCGCGACGAGGTCGAGTCCTCCCTCTTTTGTTGAAGAGTCGTGGCAATCAAAACAGTAAGCCTGAAAGAACGTGTGAGATGCTCGCTGGAAATTTTCGGCAGCAGCAGTTTGCGCTGAAGCAACGAAGCTCAAAGCTGAGACTGCAAGCAATAATGTCTGTAAAAGATGGGTCATCTGTTTTCGTTTCTCTTGCTCCCAAGCGCTGCTTGGGGACGCGTTCGAGTCGTCTTCGGTTCAATCTCGTAAAAGTTCCGTCATTGCTTTTGTGAGAACGGCTTCAACAGCCGGAGAGGTCTTTGACGCGCCGGGGCTGGCTTCGTAGCCACCTTGGCTGTAGGAGATCTCAGTTCCAATATAACCAGGCGCGTAATCTCCATAGGCTGCCATCCCGACGAATTTGTTCGGCGCTATTTTTTGTGCCGCGAGTTGGTACTCGACAAACAACTCACCTGGCATGTGTAGAATTCGAATATTGCCGATGCCGAGACAACTGATTTGAATCGGGTCTTTCATCTGGCAACGTCGCAACCAGGTGAGATTCTTGGCGGCGTACCAGCGGTCGGTCGGTTTTGCTTCGGAATTCTTGATCGTGGCAACGAGTTTTTCTTCGTCCATGTGATCTGAGACTGGGAGGAGAGCGTCCGTCGTTTTCCACGTCACATCACTACTTTGAACGGGAACTTTCTTTGTGTTTTTCCAGGCGAGTTTCATACCTGCTGCAACTCGATCCGCCAGGACTTGTCGATTTTCTTTCGCTCCATCATTCCACTTCCCTGCACCAATGTTTCCACCAGCACCATTGAAGTGAATATGCGGCACACCCAGTTTTTTCTGCCGACTGTTTCTCGCCATGCCTGGGAAATCCGGATTGGCGAGACCGGTACGGTAGTAGCTCTGCGGATGAGTCGCGTAATAAGTGAGAACAGCGACCGGCTGCTCATCGTTCCAGAAGCTGACAGACTTGAGAGCCGGATCAATGGTTCCAGCTGGAAAGGCGCGAATCTTCGGATCTCTTGTTGCGGTGTATCGCGTATGTTTCACTTTTCCATCTGGCCCAAGAATACGACGATTCGAAGCGACTTTCTGGACGATCCCTTCTCCCACCCCGATGTGTGTCACAGGCGTTGCAGCTTTAATGGCTTCAGTAATCGCTGCCGACGCTGCAACGATCACACTCCGTGCGTGACGAGCATCGAAACCGACGTTTTCCAAACCTTCGACTTTCAATAATTCGGAAGCGGTGAAATCACATCTTGGAGCGTCGTGCTGGTGCAGGGTATGCACAACAACACGACTGATATCGGTACCCGCGGCTTTTGCAAAGGCTTCTCTGAACAGCGTTTGACCACCGCTGGAGATGCCAATCCAATCGATTGCACAAAGCACAATCGGTTTCTGGTCACTTAAGATCACAACGCCTCGACAACTGAGTGGAATCTGAATTTCTTTAACCGGATCGTACGCAAGCGGACTCCCGATGGGTGGCGACGCATCAACATCAAATGTTGCTACACGCAATTCAGCCGCTTTCGCCGTGATGCCCATCCCTATCAGCGGCAAGGCAAGACAAACAGAACAAACTAACCAACGACCGAACTTCTGCATCTGAATCTCCATTGCGGCTGATTGATCCTCGAAAGGAGGATTCCATCCAATAGAGTTTAGGACTTCAGAGCCTGTGCGTCATCCGTGCAAATCAGTTCTGTGATTCGGAAAGACTTCTCGGACTGAGACTCAAATTTCTCGATCAGCATCGACCATCATCTCTACGAGTTGTTGAAAGTTCACCTTCGGCTGCCAACCAAGTTGTGTCTTTGCTTTCGTCGCGTCACCTTTGAGCACATCCACTTCCGCCGGTCGGAAATAGTGCGGGTTAATGCGGATCAGTTCCTGGTTCTCTGGACCAACGCCGACTTCATCGACGCCTTCACCTTTCCAGGTAATCGGTAAGCCAGCGTAATCGAATGCGTGTTCACAAAATTGTCGCACGGAGTGTGTCTCTCCAGTGGCGATGATGTAGTCCTCTGGTTTTTCCGCTTGCAGCATCAGCCACATCGCTTCCACATAATCGCCAGCGAAACCCCAGTCACGCTTTGCATCGAGATTCCCGAGCGACACATGCTCCTGTTCGCCAGCGAGAATTCGTCCCAAGGCGCGGGTGATTTTTCTGGTGACGAAGTTCTCGCCACGTAAAGGAGACTCGTGGTTGAACAGAATCCCGTTGACGGCGAACATCCCGTACGACTCTCGGTAATTTCGCGTAATCGCAAACGCGTACGCCTTTGCTGCTGCGTAGGGACTACGGGGGTGAAAACGTGTCTGTTCGGACTGCGGTGTTTCATGAGCGAGACCGTAAAGTTCGGACGATGACGCCTGATAGAACTTCGCATCGGGAACGACTCGGCGAGTTGCTTCCAGAAGACGTACTGCTCCGAGACCTGTGACATCACCTGTGTACTCCGGGATCTCAAACGACGCGTGAACATCCGATTGAGCGGCGAGGTTATAGACTTCATCGGGGCGAGCAGATTCCACAATGCGGTTGAGCGAAGATGTGTCACTCAAGTCACCAAATTCCAGATGAAGCCGGGAGTCACCATTCTCATGACTTTGCAGAATGTGATCGATACGACTGGTATTCGGAGATGAAGACCGCCGAACAACGCCCCAGACTTCATACCCTTTGCCCAGCAGAAGCTCCGCGAGATAGGCTCCATCCTGTCCTGTGATTCCGGTGATCAATGCTGTGTTGCTGTATTTGTCCGGCAATGTCTTACTCATCAGTTCGTCGTTGACTCAATTAAAGATCGAGTCCCCTGGAATTTCCAGAGGAGTGATTTTAGAGAAGTTGAAATTCAGTCTGTTTTTATCAGAGAATCATCGTCAGGGAAACGCCGAGTGCCATCTAAAGCACTCTACACCACAGGACTCTCACCATTCGGAAGAAGGATCACAATTTCAGCTCCCGGCTGCTTCTGCTCTCCGACTGATATTTTCCCGCCATGAGCATCGACAATTCGTTGCGTAATCGCCATTCCAAGACCCGTTCCTTTGGTTTTAGTGGTGTAAAACGGTGTGAAAATTTGTGCTGCCTGTTCTTTGGTGAATCCCGGTCCTTCATCACAAATGGTCAATTGAAGCATCGGGCGTCCACCGTCTATGGCTTGACGACATCTCACTGTCACTTCGCTGTCATCCGGAGCAACGGCGAGTGCATTTTCAAAGATGTTCCGCAAGACTTGTTGCATGCGTCCACGGTCGCATGTGCAAACGGCAGAGTCAGCATCGCAGGCAATGCGAAGATGTACGCTCTTGTTGGCCCGAACGTCTTCAATGAATTTCCATGTTTCTCGGCACAGTTTTATCATGTCGCACTTTGATCGTTCCAATTTCAAAGGAGCGGCATAATTGCGGACTTCTTCGTACAGTCTCTGCAATTCAAAAAGCGCCGTTTCGGTTCGACGAATCAATTCTTTTGATTCGTCCTCAGCGTCAAGCCCCAAAACATCCAGGCAAGCCCGTGCGCGTTGCAAAGCATTTCGACTTTCGTGAGCGAGACCTGTGACCATTTGACCGATTGCTGCCAATCGTTCCTGTGCGATCAACTGGTTTTCAGCTTGTTTGAGTTCAGTGATGTCGTTGCCGATTGAAAGAACGCCTTCGCGAATATCATCTGCATCATGCAAAACGCGGGCGGACCAGGCGATCATCCTGTGCTCACCGCTTTTCGTGACAATCGCATTAACGTGACCACGTACGGTTGTGCCAGTCAAGACCTTCTGAAAGAGCCTTCGATGTCGCACTTGGTCTTCTTCTGGCAACATTGTGCCAAACCAATCGCAGCCCTGAATCTCTTCAAATTTGTAACCGCTTAATTTTTCAAGGTACGGATTGATCCTCGCAATCCGCCCTTGCGTGTCGAGTACAACAACGATCGCGTTTGCTGTGTCGATTAAATTGTCCGAAAAAGTTTGCTGGCGGCGCAGGGCATCTTCGGTGAGATTTCGCGATGTCATGTCTCGAAGGATGCCGGTAAAGAGCCGCCTCGTGCCAACTCGGACTTCACTCACTGCAAGATCAACATCGATCAGGGATCCATCCTTGCGAACAGCTTCGACTTCCCGACCGATCCCAATAATCTGTGCCTGACCGGTTTCCAAGTATTTGTTCATGAAACCGTCATGTTCCTCACGATGTGGAGACGGCATCAACATCGAGATGTTTTGCGAGATTAATTCGTTCTTGGAATAGCCAAACATGTCACACGCTGCGGGATTCACGTGTTGAATCACACCTTTGTGATCAATGGTGATGATTCCATCCACAGCCGTCTTGAGGATCGCTCGCAGAATTGCGAGATCCTCGTTGTTTTGGTCTCCAGATGTTGAATCGCTCATGTGAAATTTCCTGGGGAATCTTCACCCAACCAAATTGAAGAGTACTTTTTTTAAATCTTCCTGTGTTTCAAGCTGTTATTCAAGGACGCCCGTCATTGCATTTTGAGCATTACTTCTAAAGGACGCAGGTATGCCGATGAATCATTGTGTTCGATAGGCATCCGAATTGCTTGTCAGGATGGAGAGAGGAGCGTTCAACTCAATTGGATGCCCCGATTGAGATATTGAGTACATTTCTGTGCGGATTCGCACGGCTGTGCTGTGCGAGTATGAGGAGACTTTACATGGTGGCTGCGATTCCCATGGGCATGTTGATTGTTGAAGATGATGAAGGTTTTCGAGACACCGCTGCACGGTGGATGTCGCGGAAGGGGCACTTTGTTGAACAGGCAGCGAATGGGCAAGAGGCTCTGCAAATCGCCAGCCGCAGGCATTTCGACGTTGCGATTGTCGATATGAACATGCCTGGCATGACCGGATTGGAAGTTTTGGAACATTTACGAAAACAGTCTCCAGACACAGAAGTCATCATTCTCACTGGACAGGCAACAGTCGAAAACGCGGTCGAAGCGATGAAGCTCGGCGCCTGTGATTACCTGACGAAACCATTTCCCCTGGCAGATCTGGAGCGTCGCTGCCAGTTGGCTGCCGAACGTGGACAACTCCAGCGGGAGAACCTGCAACTCCGAGATTTGCTCAATCGATCACATGCACAATCGAATATGATTGGGCAATCGCCAGCGATGCAGGAAGTGTATCGAGTCATCGAACGTGTCGCACCGACCGAAAAAGTTGTTCTGATTCAAGGTGAAAGTGGCACCGGTAAAGAACTGGTCGCACGGGCGATTCAGGAACAGAGTCTCCGTGCAGACCGCCCGTTGGTGACGGTCAATTGTGCGGCACTTCCGGAAACACTTTTTGAAAGCGAACTCTTTGGGCACGAAAAAGGAGCCTTCACCGGAGCAACCAGCCGCAAGCATGGTCTGTTTGAAGTCGCTGATGGTGGAACTTTGTTCGTGGATGAAATCGGGGAACTTCCGTTGTCTTTACAACCGAAGCTATTAAGAGTTCTGGAAGATGGTTCGCTACGCAGGGTCGGTTCGCATCAGGAACGAATCGTTAATGTTCGTGTCATCGCCGCGACAAATCGTGATTTGCAAAAAGAGGTCGAAGAAGGTCGCTTCCGGGAAGACTTGTATTATCGAATCAACGTACTTTCTCTCGTGTTGCCTCCGCTTCGAGAGCGAGCGAGTGATGTCCCTCTCTTAGTCAACAAATTTTTAGAGACCGGTTGGGAACTGGAAGATGATGCTCGCGCTGCATTGACCAACTACCCCTGGCCCGGCAACATCCGGCAACTGATGAATGCCATTGACCGTGCAACCATCATGGCTGAAGATCAGACAATCACCATCGACGATTTACCAGCTGAGATTGTCAGAGAACCAGGAATCTCCACTTCAATTTTTGCCTCAGAAGAAAACATCGAAGATTTAGCTTCGGTGGAACGTGCCCATATCCTCAACGTATTGACACAGGAAAAAGGAAACAAAGCCAAAACCGCGCGAACCCTCGGCATTCACAGAAGAAAACTCTACCGACTTCTCGACCGCTACGGCATTGAATTTGTTAAGTGAGCGGAAACTACTTATTCCAATGCCCAAAACGATTCTTCTTGTCCGCTGGCTTTCCAGGTGGCATCGCGTCGAGTGTTGAAATGCCTTCGGAGTAGAGGAGTTCGCCGGTGTAGCCGTCGTGGAAGCTGACGACGACTTGCGGGGCGTCGTATGCCAGAAACTGATAGCCTGAACCTTCCTTGCGACCCGCCTTGATGACGTTGTTCACCGAAATGACCGAGTAGACCGTGTGCCGCTGCCGCAAGTAATGGACGTTGTCCGGGTAGCCGCCGAGCCATTTGATTTTGATCGTACGGCCTTCGCTGTCGAACCAGCCTCCTAGAGGCGGCAGCCCTAAAGTTCCTATCGGGTGATTTGCTGAGTTGACCGGCGAGACCAGAAACTCCCACACGTTATCAG
>DAOUPA010000225.1 GCA_030626405.1 Planctomicrobium sp. | reverse complement strand
GCACCAGGGAACAGCCGAGAGAGTTGAAACGCCCGCGTTCCTGAGAGAAGTGCTCCGTGCATGTCGTAATGTTTGCCAGGGCGGACGAAGTGATCGATGAGAATTGACGAGAGAAGCTGCGATTCCGGATTGGAAAGCGCGTTGATGGAAGTCAGGCGGTAGACGTCGACTTTTCCATTGGAACGGACGTAGTCATTCACGCGGTCACGTGGTCGATGTGCCTGCGCGCCGGCGACAGATTCTCCTCGAACAAGACAGGGAGACTCGCACAGCGTCGTGCTTTCAACCCAGGTGAGATCACCTTCCAGTTCACACAAAATCGCAACGTGTGACGGCCCGATTCGCAGCTTTTGAGGTGCAAAGAGCGATGCCGTCCCGAGTGAAATCAATCGTCCGGTCCAGTCGGCACCGTAGCAGGCAGCAATATCACCAGGTTGAAACGTCATTGGTAGCGACCGACACGACAAGGAAACGTAAGTCCGTTACCTGTATGTCGAGTGGTCGCGCGGGAAGGTCGTGCGGTGAATCGAGAATGCCCTGGAGGGAGTACCATTAGCCGTACACTTCAAGTGTACGGTTAAAGGAATGTCACTAAAACAGGCCGTAGCGAACGATGCAGTACAGCGCTTTGAAGCCGTCGCGTACGCCGATTTTCTTGCCTTGCTCGTAAGTTCGACCGTTGTAGCTGCACGACATCTCGAAAACTCGGCAGCCCATTTTGGCAACTTTGGCAGTCATTTCTGGTTCGATCCCGAAACGTTGCTGTTGCAACATCGGCCACAGTTTGTGAATGACATCCTTGCTGAAAACTTTGTAGCAGGTTTCCATATCTGTCAGGTTGAGATTGGTGAAGCAGTTCGAGAGCATCGTCAGGAACCGGTTGCCAACGTAGTGCCAGAAATAGAGGACGCGGTGAGGCTGGTCACCGAGGAAACGACTTCCGAAGACGACGTCTGCTCGACCATCGATGATCGGTTGCAACAGTCGCGGGATTTCCGATGGATCGTATTCAAGGTCGGCATCCTGAATGATAACGGCGTCGCCGGTTGTCTTCGAAAAGCCAGTCGTGATGGCGGCGCCTTTGCCTTTGTTGACATCGTGAAAGTGGACGGAAATTGTGTTGAGTGGATCGTTCCAGTCTCGCTCGCCGTACTCTTTAAGCAGTTCCGTAGTTCCGTCGGTGCTGCAATCGTCGATCAGAACGATTTCTTTGCGAATCGGAACTTCGCGAACCTTATCGAGTAGGTCGGGGAGAGTATTACGTTCGTTAAAGACAGGGATCACAACCGAAAGGACGAAGTCATCCGGCAGCGCATAGATTCCGAGTTGACGGCAGCCCGCTTCGCCGAGAATCCCTTTAAGAATTGCGTACCATTCCTGAGAGTACTCAGGTGCATCGACTTGAATGGGAGATGAATTTTCCATGTTGATTTAAGCGAATGTTAATGAGAATGAAAATGGGAATACAGAAGAAATGAAGATGAGTAGTTTAGCAAGAATATGAATTGAATTCACAGACATTTACCAGATGAATCGGCTTGAATCTTACCCCAATATCGATGAATGAAAGCGACTGATCTCTTATGAAACCCCCTTGTGTAACTGCTTGTTGCAAGTTGAGTCAATTGTAACGATGATCTCAGATGTTGCTGGTTGTCTCGGTTGTCGAAGTGAGGAAAGTTGCGATGCAAGAGTTGGCAGGTGTCGAGTTGAAAGTCGTTTCTTCCGGATCATTTAAAGATGGTGATGAGACGTGGACGATTCGGCGCGGTCGTTTTGAAGAGGGCCTCTCGGCAGGCATTGATGTGATCAACGTCAGTCACGGGGACTTTACATTCACTGTTCTGCCGACTCGTGGGATGGGAATTTGGTACGCGTCACTGGGAGATCAACGGATCGGTTGGAACTCACCGGTTCGAATGCCAGTTCATCCTGCGTTTGTGAATTTGCAGAGTCGAAACGGTCTGGGCTGGCTTGATGGTTTTAATGAATTGATCTGCCGCTGCGGATTGTCGTTCAACGGACCACCTGGTCAGGATGAAGCTGTCGGCAGCCCGATTGAATCGAACATTACCTTGCATGGGAAAGTGGCAAATATCGCGGCCCATTCCATTGAGATCATTGATAGAGAAAATGGCGAGATTGGCGTCTCTGGGATCGTTGATGAGTCGACATTGTTTGGCCCGCAACTACGATTGAAATCGAGCATCACGACACGGCTGGGAGAGAATGCCTTCACCGTGCGAGACGAAATTACCAATCTTGGTTCCACATCGACCGAGTTGCAGCTTTTGTACCACACAAATTTCGGCGACCCGTTTCTGGAGGAAGGTGGCAAGTTTTCGGTGCCAGCATCACGTGTGATCCCGCGAGATGCACATGCTGCCAAAGATGTGGAAGACTATCAGGCATACCTCGCCCCGACCGCTGGATACTCGGAGCAGGCATACTTCTTCGAAACGTTGGCCGATGCAGAGGGGCGATCGGTTGCCTTACTGGAAAGCCGTGACGGCTCGCGCGGTCTCAGTTTGTCGTTCCGCAAGGACCAGCTTCCCTGTTTTACACAATGGAAGTGTACGCAACCGCTCAAAGATGGCTATGTGACCGGTCTTGAACCAGGTACGAATTATCCAAATTTCAAGACTTTCGAGAGACGCCACGGGCGCGTCGTTGTTCTCGAAGCGGGAGCAACTTACAAAACCAAACTGACTTTGGCTGTTCATTCTTCGCCTGATGAAGTGAATGCCGTTCGAGATCGAATCAAACAATTGCAAGGAGACTGTTCACCCGAGGTTCTTTCTCAACCATCAGCCCCGTATTGCGCGCTTGATTAAGGAAATCAGAACAGACTCAATGGCTTCATTAAGCAATAGAGTTGACGCTGCATATTGCGGTTTCCCCCGGTGTAAATCACCGAGTGCTAAATGGGGATGCTTTCAATTCCAGAAAACATTCTGGTTTTCCAGATTCTCGTGAAACTTGGCCATAGCAGTTATTTCTCGACACCAATGTGGTTCAAACAAGGTACTTTCGCTTGGGGGCACGTCCTGACTTTGTTGCTTTTTAGGATTCACTTGAAATTTCGAGGTCTTCGCCGGAACATATTGCGAAGAACAGCGTTTTATTTTGAGTGGTTGTTTCCATTTGAATTCCTCTTTTTCGCTTAGGCTCGCTATGAAGATCGCATTGCGTTTTTTCGCATTCTTGACGTTATTGGCAACTCTGTTGCTCTTGCCAGCCTCTTCGGCTTTCTCGCAAAATGACTTGGATGAAGAAGACTTTGGTCCTCGGTTGCCGTTTGCGGTCGTGACGGTGCGGAACATTGATCAGTCGCTTTCGAACATTGGAAAAATGTTTGAAGTCTCTGGTCGCGAAGATATGATGGAAATGATCGAAGGCTTTCTGAACGACAAAGCCGGAAACCTTGACGGAATTGATCGCACAAAGCCGTTCGGAGTCATGTTTTTCCTCAGCGATTCGCTGCCCCCTCAACCTTTCCCGATGGCTTACATTCCTGTCGGTGATATCAATGCGTTCGTGAAAACAGCTTCGCTTGGACCAGCCAAACCGGAGAAAATTGAAGGGAAAGAAGATTCCTACAAGTTTCCTTTCGGTGGGAGGAGAAATAGTGGTTTGAATATGGTGATTCGCGATGGATACGCATTCGTAACGCCTAACGAAACAGTGCTGGAAGATGAATTGCCAGATCCCGAAAAACTGGTCGGGGGCATGGCTTCCCGCTATGACGTCAGTGCTTCCGCTTTGTTGATGAACATTCCTCCGTTGCTTAAGGACTTCTTTATCGCAACCTTGCAAGGGAGTTCACAGGCGGAACTGCAACAGCGCGATGACGAATCCGAAGCAGCTCATAAGATGCGGAAGGCGAGCGGTCAAAGTGTTCTGGAGTTGATGACGCAGGTGCTCCGCGATGGGGAACAGCTGACGATCGGACTGGAAGCGAATCCGGAAGAGAAAATCGCGGCGCTGGAGTTGATGATTGACGCCAAGCCGGAAAGTGAGTTTTCCAAGTTCATGAAAAACATCGGTGGTCGTAAAAGTGTTTTCGAACCGCTCGATTCCGATCTGAATCCGCTCTCAGTTTCACTCTCCTGGAAAATGGATCGCCGAGAAAAAGAAATGGTGATCGGAATGGTCGATGGGTTGGAGATTGCACTGACGGAGCAACTTCCTGAGACGACTGCAACCTCAATTTCACGTATGGCAGATTCGTTACGCGCGACCGCCGAGCAAGAACATGTCAATGGAATTTTCCAATTCGCACCGATCGACCGCAACGAGTTTGCTCTCATCGGCGCACTCAAATTGGTCGGTTCGCAAACATTCGGAACAGCTTTACAGGAACTTCTAACGGCTGTCGGTGACCTCGATGGGATCGATTCCGTCGAACTTGGTGTGCATCAACATCAAAATGTGATCTTTCATCGGCTCGTTGGAAAGGATGCTTCCAAAGAGGACATGCGGATTTACGGTGGTCATCCCAGTGTCTACCTCGGCTCCGGCAACGGAATTTTTTGGTTCGGACTTGGAGGCGATGCTGTGTTGTCGGAACTCGATTTTGCGATTGATCTGATGCTCGAAACACCGCCGGGAACTTTAAAGGGAAGTTCGGCTCCGCTGCAAATTGTCTTTCGCATGCTTCCCTGGCTCGATTTGCCAGAAAAAGAAAATGGAAACGCCGATGGGCGCGAACTGGCTCAAGATGCAATGGATTCCGGAAAAGACGCCGTCCGCATCGACATCCGCTCCACCGAAACCGGAGGGCGCGTTCGGGTGCAATTTGAGGAAGGATTCGTCCGACTGTTAGGCTTGCTTTTGGCCCGGCAATACGATGAAAGCCAGTTGTAGGGAGGTAGGCTTGGAAGAGATTCTTGGCGAGGTGACTGTGGAGTCGAACGTCTTGGACGTGATGTCGTCAATGAACTGGAAGTTGAAACGCCAAGACACGAAGACGCAGAGGAAAACGGCTACAAGAATAACTTTTCTTTGCGCCCTGGCGACTTCGCGTTAATCAACTGAACCAACATCAATGTTGGTGACTTGCTCAACAGAATCCGTTGATGATTCTGGACTGGCACGCAGGTCAAAGCAGGCAATTTCCGTGGCATTCCGGACGAAGGCCTTGCCGTAGGCGATGGTGAGGGGGTTCCAGGTTTTGACGTCGGCTGAGAGAACTTTGTGAATGCCGACGACTTTTAATTCTTCCGGGCTTGGCTGAATCATCACGAGGTCACCTTTCTCTGTGAGCACGATGAAGTGACCATCCGCAAAGAGGATTTGACCGTGACCGTAGCGGCCGCGGAGGCCTTTTCGTCGGCCTTTCCAGAGTCTTTTACCATCTTTGGGGTCAATGCAAACCATGATGCCTTCGTCGAGGCCGTAGATGTATCCGTCGTGTAGCAGTGGACTTGAAAATTTGCAGCGCAAACGCATTGAATTTTTCTCTGGCCAAATCGATTTTACTTCCCATTTCGTGCCTTCTTGTGAAATCTGAAGCATTGCGCTTCCGATCCCATATCCGGAAGAAATGAGAACGCGGTCGCTACTCAATAAAAGTGGTTGCGCGACGTTGATGTAGTCGCCAGCTTTGTAGGGGAACTTCCAAAGCTCTTTCCCTGATTCCGGATCGTTTCCTCGAAATGCGGTGCCGTCAAAATTCAGAACGACTTGTTGTCCAGCGAGTTCTGCGAGCATTGGTGAAGAGTAACCAGGCAGTGTTTTTCCTTCGATGCCTTCAATGGCTGCCGCTCCGGTCTTGTAGTTCTTGTAATTGTCATCGTGCTTTGGTTCCGGCAACCCTTCGCCCTGCCATGCAAGCTCGCCCGTTTCAAATTTGAAAGCAACAAGTCCGTTGCCGCTGACGCCGTTGTTGTTGAGACCACCGATGTTCACAATCACGTTGTCTGCATGAATCAGTGGTGACGATGTCATCCCCCAATGTGTTGTCGGCAGTCCAAACTTTTGAAGTACATTCACATGCCACTTCGGCTCTCCGCTTTTTAAATCTAAACAAAAGAGATCACCATAGCAGCCAAATGAATAAACAGCATTGTTGTGAATTGTGGGGGTCGAACGTGGACCAGGGCCGCCGAGGGCGTTGAACTTCGCCGGGTATCGGTGCTCCCAAAACTCTTGCCCAGTTTCAATGTCGTAACAGACGACCGCTTCGTCTTCTCCACGCTGTTCCATAGTAATGACGACGGGATCGACGACTGAGAACGATGAATACCCGCCGCCGATGGGGTGCCTCCACAATTCGGTGGGTGGGTTGTTTTCCCAGTTTGTGCGCAGTTTCGGACCAAAGACGACTCCGTCGCGATTGATCCCACGATAGGCAGGCATGTCTTCCGGTACGAATTGCTTGGCAACCTCAATTTGCTTGGTCGATGCCGTTTCCGAAGATTGTCGATACTCGGCGAGTCGCTGGGCAGCAGTCGTTTCCCAGCGATATTGAAAACTGATTTTCATGTCCCCGTCAAAGTCAATCGCGCGGATCGAACCCATCCAGACAAACAGCACCAGTAAGGCTGGAAGCCCAACTCTGAGGACAGTTTTTCGACTGAAGTGGGTGAAAAAGAACCACCAGATCACGATACAAATGACGGAAAGAATTGTCTGAGCGAGGGTAATCAAATTTTCAATGGCATCTCCCCAAGTCGGCTCCCAGACCGTTCGCATCAGGAGTTGCATGACGGCGAAGACGATCAGCATCCACTTCAGGAAAATTCCGAAGCGGCTTCGCTGCTTTTGAGGTGAAGGTGAGGTCGATTCTTCAGTTGTCATGATTCTTCTCGTTTGAGCATTTCGTCTGCTAGCGTTTAGTCGCACACTTTAAGTGTTCGGTGAAAACGTTGCTTCTCTTTCAGAAGCAACGTAATTCAACCGTAAATTCTTTCGACGAAGCTGCCAGGTAGTCGCCGCACTAATCGTTTCATTTCCAGAACCGTTAGCGTTGAAAGCACTCGCGATGGAGGCATTTCTGCTTTCACAAGAACATGGTCGATGGATGTCGGAGAGGTTTCGACGAGGTTCAAAACGGTTTGTTCCTGCTCGTTTAAATTGAGTTCTCGCGGCGTGTGAACGGTTTTTTCGTCGCTCGTTTTGACTGGTTCGACAAGTGGACCAAGTGCTTCAAGAATGTCGTTGGCATCTCGGACGAGCATTGCTCCATCGCGGATGAGATCGTGGCAGCCTTCGCTGGCGGAACAGTCAATTCTCCCAGGTACTGCGAAGACGTCGCGTCCTTGTTCCATTGAATGCCGTGCGGTGTGTAATGCGCCGCTCTTCCTGCCAGCTTCAATGATGACGACACCCAGTGATAAGCCTGCGATAATGCGATTGCGTTGTGGAAACAATCCTCTTTGAGGAGCACGATCCAGCGGAGATTCCGAAAGCAGCGCCCCTTGATTGGAAATCTCTCGTGCGAGATCTTTATGTTCTGGCGGGTACATTTTCAGCAAACCAGGAGCACATACTGCAAGCGTTCTTCCACCGGCTTCTAATGTTCCTCGATGAGCGGCGGCATCGATTCCTCGGGCGAGACCGCTGACAACAACAATGCCTGCCCGTGCCAGCGCGCTTGCCAGACGCGCGGCTTGAGTTCGACCGTAGTGTGTGCAGTGACGCGAGCCGACAATCGCCACAGCAAGTGAATCGGAGGTCTGAAGAGTTCCGTTCACATAGAGCACAGGTGGTGCATCACAGATTTCCTGCAGCGAACGCGGATAGGCTTCTGAACTGATCGGGAGAATCGAAATTCCATGTTGATGAGCTTTTTTGAATTCACTTTCAGCTTGCTCGAAATTACGATGCGTTGTAATCGCCGCTGAAACTTTGGGACCGATCCCTTGCACTGACAACAAGTCTTGACCACTGGCCTGAAAGATTGCTTCGGCTGTTCCGAACCGACTGAAGAGTAGCGACTGTAATCGCGGTCCGAGTCCTTGAATGAGATTGAGTTGAATCGCGGCAAGCGTTTCGGAGTCAATGTTTGCCGGCATGAGCCACCCGTGGATTTCTAAAGACTCAAAAAGGATTGTGAAGTTCTACAACAGGTTTAACTAGGGTCTGCGCGTCTCGCCGTACGTTTCAAATGTACGGTGAAGTTGAAGATGTTCTATTCTGACGATGGGAAGACGATTTGTGGAGCGAGTCGGCTTGCCTCCGTTTCAACAATCGCAATCAATTGGTTATCGCTGTCTGTAACAGCAATTGCTTTTGCATCGGCATCTCCTGTCAGTTGATCAGAATGAAAGTCGATGCGTTGACCGAAGTGGAGGCTGATGGCATCCTTTTTTGTGGCACAGTATCTCGGGAGATGGTGCAGTGCTTCCAGTGGAGAATGAAGGTGTTCGCCGATGGTTTCTTTCGTCAGATCATCCAGTGAGACGGCGTCATCAACGGCGAATGGGCCGATTGATGTGCGAACTAAAGCGGACATCACCGCTTCAGTTCCGGCCTTTCGTGCGATGTCGCGACCGATAGAACGAACGTAGGTTCCCGTCCCGCAAGTCATTGAAAGCAGCATCGTTGCTCCATCAAATTTCTTTAATTCCAACCGATCCACGAGAACGCGCCGAGTCGGCATTTCGACATCTTCGCCACGTCGAGCAGCTTTGTAGGCGCGTTCGCCGTTAATTTTAATCGCTGAGTACGCTGGTGGAACCTGTTCGATTTCGCCTGTGAATTGTGGAAGCAGGGATTGAATCAGTTTCTCGTTAAGATCCTTTGGAACTGCAATAGTTTCCATTTCGCCTTCGATATCGTCGGTCGCGCTTTTCGTTCCAATTAGAAACGTTCCTTCGTAGCTTTTCGAATGTTCGTGAATAAAAGGAACGAGCTTTGTTGCCTTTCCTAGACAGACCAGCAGCACGCCTGTCGCTAATGGATCAAGCGTTCCGGCGTGTCCGCATTTCACTTTTCGACCAACGAGACGGCTCACACGATTGACAACATCGCGCGAGGTCCAGTCCGGTGGCTTATTGATATTCAGAATTCCAAGCATCGTTGTCATGATTCGAACAAGTTGTTTAGCCGTACACTTGAAGTGTTCGGTGAATCGGTCCTACAACATTTTTCGCAGAAGAGATGTTAGAATGAACCTGACTTCAGACCTTGTTGCCAACCGAACATGTACATGGCTCGCGGTGTGCTCGCATCAATGATACTACTCATCGGATCAATGTTGATTTCCGGTGTCTTCGATGAGGCACCAAGGAGCGTTTCAATGAAGGAACTGTGTGATTTGTAAGTCACAACGCGAACTTTTTTTAGCCCCAGCGATTCCTGGAATTTTTTCAACGAATCTTCTTCGAACGAAATTTCGTCGACGAGTCCATTTTTCAGGGCTTGATTGGCTGTATAGACCTGACCTGTTGCCAGTTCTCGAATTTGTTCCATGCTGAGTTTCGGACGACCTTCATCGATCACTGTGAGAAAACGAACGAAAGAGTCTTCGATAATCTCGTCCCAGACTTCGCGTTCCTGTGCCGACATTTGTTTGAAAGGATTGAGAGTGTCTTTGAGTGGTCCTGTTGCGAGAGAATCAGACTTCACACCGATTTTTGCAGCCAGTTCCGACGCGTCATATCTAGGCACGATGACGCCAATGGAACCGGTCCACGTTGTCGGTTCAGCATAAACCGGAGCGTCGGGACCAGCACCCATGGCAATGTAGTAGCCCCCTGATGCCGCGATGCCTTTCATTTGAACATGGACTGGCTTCTTCTCCGCCAACTGTTGAATTTTGTGGTAAATCTCGTGGGAGTCTGAAACGAGTCCGCCAGGACTATCGATCACCAGCAAGACTCCTTTGACCGACTCGTCTGCGGCAGCTTGGTCGATCACTTTGATAATCCGATTGGTGTACGGATTTGTGATCATGAAGTTCACTACGATCCGGGCGATTTTGTCTTCCGCTAGTTTATCTCCAGAGTGAAATTGTTCGTCTGCGCCCTCACCTTCTGTGGCGTACTCCTCAAGGCTGGCGAGGAGACCAAGATTCAGCATGACTGAAAACGCAAGTGCGAAGAGGAGAAGCATCAGCAACAACCGACGCCCTGGTTGCTGAATGATAATTGTGGGTGCCCCAAGGGCGCCTTGGGTCAGGATTTTTTGGCTCATGTTAAAATATACGGGTTAGGGGGAAGGTGGCGGTCGTCTGTCTTGTGCGACTTTGTTTCGATGTTCCAGTCGAAACGAATGATATTGTTGTGAGTGCAGTCAAACTGTTGCTGGGACGAGGTCGATACGTTTGTCATCCACCAGTCGTATCGACTGTGGCGATTATCCGTATCAATTGAACGTCCACTGCCTTGATTGTTGGCGGTCTATTCTGCTTTTGGTTGAAAATGACAGATTCTCATCAACAACTTTTGTGTTGAGTGATTTTTGTCAGAGACATCCGCAGGCGTCATAGTACCCGCAACTAGCTTGCGACAACAATCCATCCGTGGTCATCGGTTTTCATGAATTTGAACGAGTTGGAATCAGAGGACACTATGAGTCTTTACCAAAACCTGATCAAGGACACCCGTTTTCTTTTGATTGCATCTGCGTCAGGGATTGCCATTCTCTCGCAGCAATTACCCAGCCATGCTCTGGATTCTGTTTTTTCCAGACAGAGCAGGTCAGCCATTGAGCAGAATACGGAGCCAGGACACCTTCAGATTGTAAACTCGAAGGTT
>DAOUPA010000083.1 GCA_030626405.1 Planctomicrobium sp. | reverse complement strand
GGCTTATTCAACAGGGAGACCGAGTCGGCCTGCTGGGCAAGGAAGGTGGAAGCGGTGGCTGGTCTCATTTGCACTTTGAAATCAAAAGTCGTCAGCCATCCGGCAAGTGGGGGACCCAGGAAGGGTACGCCTTTCTCTGGAATGCGTATGTCGAACAGCATCAACCGAAACTGATCGCTGTCGCCCGGCCACACCATTCGATTTGGGCTGGAGATACGGTGACTCTCGATGCCTCGAAATCGTGGGGTCGATCGGGAGAGATCGCAAAGTTTGAGTGGACATTTGAGGATGGTTCAACCGCAGAGGGTGTCCAGGTCCAACGGAATTATCCGAGCCCGGGACGTTACAGCGAGATTTTGAAGGTCACCGACAAAGCTGGTAACGTGGCGTACGACTTTGCTCCGGTCATTGTAGCAGACCCCGATCACCCGGATCGAAAGACGCCCTCAATTCACGCGAATTATTACCCGACCACCGGAATCAAACCGGGAGATACGATTACGTTCAAAGTTCGCACTTTTCACACCATTCACGGCAAGGAAGTGTGGGACTTCGGTGATGGAAGTCCGAACGTGACCGTGCAGTCAGACGGAAATGCCATCAAGCTATCTCCGAACGGTTATGCGGTCACAACTCGTCGTTACAAAGAACCGGGAGAATTCGTGGTTCGAGTTGAACGGACGAACGAATATGGTGTCCCAGCAATTGGTCATCTGCATGTTCATGTCGGTACGAAATAAGTACCTGCAGACCATCACTGGTGTCAGTTTCGACCATTAGTCTCAATGTCTGGCTATAACCTCCCAGTCGGTGTTCACGCTCTCGTCCGGACCTCTATAGGGAACTGAACCCCTCAAATACTACTACTCCGAACCGAACGCTCTTCAGAATCGTTGGACTGATTTGTAGGCTGAGCGAGAAACCTCCACTCTCACGCGCGAAGATGTTCACCGCTGGGGCGCTCTGGTTGCTGGACCGTTGTCGCGGGCAGTGAACACGACCAGCGAAACCAGGGAATCGACAAAAACAACGCGACCGAGCAGCAAAAGGTCATGGCTCGGTTCGCCATCACCCTGCGCGCCCTTGGCCACCGCCGAAGCGTGGGCACCATCGCGGATTTTGTAAAGATTCCTTGCACATCCCTTAGAGTTTCGCGAAAACCCCAATCCATGAAAAGACGAATCCCTCGAGCGATTACTATTGGGGTTCTGCATCAACAACCTATTATTTCTTCGGCGCGGTTGCCGTCTGTCATTGCCTTGTCTGTTGCGGACCTGCCTACGCCAAGATTCCGTCTAACACTTTTCCGTACAGGTCAGTCAGACGGAAGTCACGGCCGGCATATCGGTAGGTAAGGCGTTCATGATCTAATCCGAGTAAATGCAACATCGTCGCGTTGAGATCATGGATGTGCGCGCGATTCTCGACCGCTTTCACGCCCAATTCATCGGTGGCACCATAGGACATACCGCCCCGCACACCTGCTCCTGCCATCCAGACTGTAAAGCCTGCTGCGTTATGACCACGGCCAGCCGAGTCTCCTTCCCCTTCTGCTGTTGCTGAACGTCCAAACTCTCCACCGGACACAATGAGCGTGTCTTCAAGAAGTCCGCGTTGTTCCAAGTCCGACAGCAGGGCACCAATGGGTTGGTCGACTGCCTGACAGCTTTTCTGGAGGCCGCTTGTGATCGAACCATGGTGGTCCCACCCACCGTGATTGACTTGAATGTAGCGTACGCCTGCTTCAGCAAAACGTCTTGCTAACAAACACATTCGCCCTGCTTCGTCGGTCGAATTTTGATCCACACCATAGGCGTCCAAAATATGTTGAGGTTCGTCAGAGAGATCGAAGAGCTTGGGGCATTCCACTTGCATCCGGAAAGCCAATTCGTACGATTGAATCAAGCCTTCCATTTCCGGGATGGACGCAGTCTGTTGTTGGTGTCGTTCATTGAGAAGGCGAGTCAAATCGAGTTGTCGTCGCTGTTGAGCGACCGTTAAGTGCGGATTGCTCAGGTCGCGAAAAGTGACATCACGAGTCCTGACTCCGCTGTTTCCTAACGCAGACCCCTGATAAATCGCTGGCAGAAACGCATTCGAATAAACGCGCGAACCGTGACCGCTTGTGGGACGAATCGTAATGAAGCCCGGCAGCGAATCATTCTCTGACCCGAGACCATAGACGACCCAGGAACCCACGCTTGGCCGGACAAAATTTTGCGAACCCGTGTGAAAACAGAGCATCGCGTTTGAGTGATTGCTAGAGTCGGTGTACATCGATCGAATCTGGCACATCTGATCGGCATGCTGGCCGAGATTGGGAAGCAAGCTGCTCATTTCCATCCCACTCTCGCCATAGTTCTGGAAAGGGTAAGAAGCCCCTTTGAGCTTGCGATTTCCTTGTTTTTCTCCTTCTCGCTGGTTGAGATCAGGCTTGGGGTCAAACAGGTCCATCTGGCTTTGACCACCCTGCATAAAAAGAAAAATGACTCGTTTTGCGCGGGGAGCAAAATGCGTTGGCTGAACAGAGAGTGGTCCCGCTTGAGCTTCCTGAGTTGCTAGGCCTGCCAGAGCAACGGCACCAAATCCTGAAGCCGTATTCTTCAACCATTCTCGTCGGGACGAGAGATTTGAGAGCATTCCGTAATCCGATGAATCGGTCATGAGTTTCTTCCTCTAATTCTGAATTGTCTGTTGATTCTGCGGTCTGTCTCAATCCAAAAACAGAAATTCATTGCTTCCAAATAACGACTGACACAGGCTGGTCCAGGCCAGCAATTCTGAGTCACTGTTGCTCTGTTGATCAGCGTTGGAGGCAGTTGTTGTCTCGGCAGCGAAGCTGGTGATGTATTGTTTCAACTGCTCAACTTCCGCAGTCGATGGGGCTCGACCGTAGACTGTTTTGTAGAGCTGTTGGAGGCGGCCTTCAATGATTGACTCTTCCCTTAGAATTGTTTCGGCAAGAGCGGATGCTTGCTCGTGCACAAATTCGGAATTCATTAAAAAAAGAGCCTGTGCAGGGACAACAGTTTGCGACCGAGCCCCAGCCATCAGGTTGGGATCAGCAAAGTCAAAGGTCGATAACATTCCCATTGAAGCATCAACACTGTCGGTCAGACCAACTGTGTCACGGTAAATGGGGGTGTACACAGAACGCCGCTGATATGGCGATGGAACATCGAGAACGAGGTGGTCGCCACCAAGCGAGACGAGGCCAAGATGCTGCAATGTCTTTCCGCCACGACGACGATCTAACTTGCCGCTAAGAGCCAGCATCGAATCTCGCAGCACTTCAACATCGATTCGTTTTGGTTGCCATCTCCACAACAATTGATTTTCCGGGTCAATGGCAGAGTTAGCAATATGTTCTTGAGCTGCCAACCGGTACGTTTTTGTCAGCACGATATCGCGAATGAGTGACTTGGTTGACCAGCCAGAATGAATGTAACGGATTGCCAGGTAATCAAGTAATTCGGGGTGAGATGGCTTCGCCCCGGTCATTCCGAAGTTGTCAGCGGAATCGACCAACGGACGTGAAAAGAGGTGTCCCCAGATTCGGTTGACCGCGACACGTGCCAAAAGTCTACCTGCACCGTTCTCAGGATCGACCAGCCAACGAGCCAGTTGCATTCGACCAGACTGGTTTTGCGGAACGGTAAACAATTCGAGATTAGAATCTTCGAACAATGGGATCAGGCGACGTGGAACAACATCGCCTTGGTTCCCAATTTCACCTCGGATACGCACTGCCTGATCAAGAATCTTTTCTTTCTCGCTCACTGCCATGGCGACAGGTACTGGGCTGATGACCGGCAGCACTTTCTTCATATTCCGAGCATTCGCAAGTTCTAACTTCGCTGATTTCAGGAGTTGTTCCATCTTAGCAATCGCGTCAACGTCATCGCTCGATTCTGTGCGTTTTTGCTGCAGTTGTTTTTTGGCTTCCGCAACTTTTGCCTCAGCATCTTTAATGAGATCTCCACTCTCGGCAGCGGCTTTTGTTTGTTCGTAGGCTTTCTTCAAAGTCGAAGTTGCATCATCCGTCAAAATCGGTAATTCGACGCGATTCCAACTCTTGCCCTGTCGCCACCCTTTGGTGGGGGCGACACTTTGCGTGCTGCCGAAAATGCCGGCCAGTGCATAGTAGTCTTGCGTTGAAACTGGATCGAACTTGTGATCGTGACAACGGGCACAGCCTAACGACATCCCAAGCATCGCCTTGCCAACCGTATCGATTTGTTCGTCGATGACGTCCATCTCCAGTTGTGCGAAGCCGGTCCCAAACGCTTTTGGTCCAAGCAGAAGAAACCCTGTCGCGATGAGTTGCTCGCAGCGTTGAGTATCGGATACGTGATCAAGTAAGTCGCCTGCAATTTGTTCAACAACGAATTGATCGTATGCTTTGTCTTCATTGAGCGCCGCAATGACATAATCTCGATAACGCCATGCATTGTCGTAAGTATTGTTCGATTCAATGCTGCATCCGTTCGAGTCGGCGTAACGAGCAACGTCGAGCCAATGGCGCCCCCAGCGTTCGCCAAACTCAAGTTTTTCCAAGATGTGATTGACCATCATTTCCAGGGACAGCGACTGGTCACCGACTAAAACATCGAGCTCCTCAACAGTGGGTGGGAGACCGATTAAATCTGAGTAGAGACGTTGCAGAACCGTTCGCTCATCTGCCAATGGAACAGCAGTAACATTGGCAGATTCTCGTGACTTTTCGACCAAATAATCAATGACATCAGTCCCTTCACTGATTGCCGGCGGGAGATGCGGTGTCGACAACGTTGAAAACGCCCAATGTTCTTGAACTGCGTTCTTCGATTGATCGCGCTCTGCGATTCCATTTCCGTGGTTTGGCAATGGAGTCGTTTCCGGTGCTGGTGCCCCGCGTCGCACCCATTCGACAAGCGTCTCGATAACCTTGTCGTCAAGTTTGCCCTCTGGAGGCATTTCCATTTCAAGAGATTCAAATCGGATTGCCTTGACCAACAAGCTGGCATCCACTTTTCCCAATTCGATCGCAGGACCAGAGTCTCCACCTTTCAGCAGGCTGGCTTTCGAATCCAGCACAAGCCCACCACGAGCTTTTCCCGTACTATGACTGTGGCATTCGTAGCAATGCGTCTTCAAAAGCGGCAACACTTTTGAATTGTAAAATTCCAGGTCTTGTTGTTTGATGTCATCAGCCACAACAGCAGACTGGGCCAGGCAGACACAAGCAACAATAAAGCAGCGTCGAGCAGAGAACATTATTCTATTCAACAGAAGGTGGGAAAGTTGGGCGGGGGTAATCAGGTGATCACTTTTGCCATTGTACCGGAAACTGATCAAAGCACCACCAAATTAAAGCCGCAAGGATCTCCGATGTTCGTCGCGAATAAAAAATGAGGAGTTCGTTGCTTTCTCCGAACGAATTCAGATGGACATTTATGATTCGTTATCTTCTGAGATTTTGATTGCACAATGGCGTCTTCTCTTTCAAAAAACGGCTCCGTTTTTTCGTCCGTTAATTTGGATCAACCTTCCAAATCATATGCCTGACACGGTGATCAACAAAAAGAGGGTCACCAACATAAAGACCGGAGAGTGAGTACGAGTCTTAACTCAGAATTTCGTGAATGACTCGCGTTGGCTCAACACCGGTCAGACGTAAGTCCAATCCCTGGTAGGGAATCGACAAACGCTCGTGGTCGATGCCGAGTTGATGAAGCATCGTGGCATGCAAATCACGAACTGTGACTGGATCTTTGACGACGTTATAGCTGAAATCATCTGTTTCGCCGTACGTGAGGCCTCCTTTGATTCCACCACCGGCAAGCCAACCAGAGAAGCATCGAGGGTGGTGGTCGCGACCGTAGTCGTCGCGTTTCAGAGTTCCCTGACCGTAGACCGTTCTGCCAAATTCACCAGCACAGACAATCAGCGTGTCTTCAAATAGTCCTCGCTGTTTGAGATCGTCAATCAAAGCAGCGCATGGCTGATCGATGTCATAACATTGCCCTGGCATCTGCTTTGGAAGAATTGTGTGGTGATCCCATCCACGGTGAAATAGCTGAATGAAACGCACGCCTCGCTCAACCATTCTTCGGGCCAGCAGGCAGTTCCTGGCGAACGATCCCTGCTTCGTGACTTCAGGGCCGTAAAGGTCAAGGATATGTTTCGGCTCCCCAGCAAGATCCGTCAGTTCGGGAACCGAAGATTGCATTCGAAAAGCCATTTCTTGTTGAGCGATGGTCGTCTCGATCTCAGGATCACCAATTGTCGAGAAGTGCTGCTGATTGACAGCACGGGCGGTATCGAGCATGCGGCGGCGAATCCCCGAATCGATCCCCTTCGGATTGGACAGGAATAGGACTGGATCTCCTGCTGTCTGGAATTTCACACCCTGATGTTTCGACGGGAGTGGCCCGCTCCCCCAAAGCCGACTATAGAGAGCCTGAGTGTTTCGCATCCCCCCGGTCCAGAAAGCTGAATTGAGTACAACGAAATCGGGCAAATCGCGGTTCATAGATCCAAGGCCATAACTCAGCCAGGCTCCCATGCTTGGACGTCCGGGAATCTCTGCGCCCGTACAGACGAACGTTTTTGCCGGATCGTGATTAATCGCATTCGTGTTCAGCGAGTTGACAATGCACAAGTCATCTGCCGTTTGTGACAGGAAAGGAAACAGCTCGCACATATAATTGCCGCTTTCCCCTTGTGGATGAAACTTGTACATCGAAGGCGCGACGAGTTGCTCTCTCCCTTGAGTCATGGCAGTCACACGCTGTCCCATGCTCACGCTTGGAGGAAGCGGCTTGCGAAACTGTTTGTCGAGTTCTGGCTTGTAGTCGAAGAGATCAACCTGACTCGGGGCACCAGCCATGAACAGGAAAATCACTCGTTTCGCGCGCTGAGGTCGATGTGGAACATCGAGCACTGCCTCTTCCGCAGCAGAGCTTTGTTGCATTAACGATCCGAGAACTGATGCGCCAAGTCCCATTCCGGAAGTCTTCAGGAACTGCCGTCGCGCCAGCCTCCAGTTTTCATTGATGATTGATTCGTTCATGGCTTACTGTCTGGTTTTGGTCACATCAAGGTTGTAAATAGTGCTGGTCAGCATCGTCCAGGCTGCCCACTCAGGCATCGTCACCCCCTCTGGAGGTGTTTCGTTTTCACACAGTTCCTCGGCAAGTTCTGGTGCGCTCAGGTAAAGGGCGCTCAAATCGGTGACGAGCTTGAGATAATTCTGTCGTTCCGACGGAGTCGGTAGGTGTGACGTCACGGTCTCAACAATCACATCAATTTGTCCAGGCGATGAACTTTCTGGAGCGGCAAGAACGTTGAAGGCGAGTTGCCGCGCGGCTCTGAGGTATTCTGGCTCATTCAACAACAACAGCGCCTGGAGCGGAGTGTTCGTCCGTTCGCGGCGAGTGGTGCATACTTCTCGTGACGGCGCGTTGAGGATCGTCATCTGTGGCGGAGGCATTCCCCGTTTCCAAAATGTATAAATACTGCGACGAAGAATTTTGTCTCCCTCGTCTGCAACAAAGACAGCAGGATATGAACTCGGCATACCAACGGCTTTCCAAAGACCATCCGGTTGTGGCGGCTTGACACTTTTTCCAAACAGTTCGGGGTTCAATAGTCCGCTGCTGGAGAGAATTTGATCGCGGATCATTTCGGAGTCCATTCGAAATCGCGATCCACGGGCGAGCAACCGATTCTGCGGATCTTGCTGAAAGACTTTCGGTGTTGCATACGAGGATTGTTGGTAAGTGTCTGATAGCACAATCTCTCTCATTAGCCCTTTCACATCCCATCCCGAGTCCACAAAACGAACTGCAAGATAATCGAGGAGATCGGGGTGTGTCGGCCACTCTCCTTGTGCTCCAAAGTCCTCGGACGTCTTCACGATGCCCACACCAAATAGCTGCTGCCAAAACCGGTTCACTGTGACGCGAGCGGTCAGAGGATGTTCTGGATCGACGAACCAGTTCGCGAGATCCATGCGATTTTTTTCACCTTGAACATTCTTCATCGGCGGCAGAAACTTCGGAGTGTCGCGACTGACCTGTTCTCCAGGATGATCGTAGGCCCCTCGAATCAAGACATGTGCTGGACGCTGGTCTGACCGTTCCTTCATCACCATCGCAGCTGGAATCGTGATGAGATAATCGTTACGAGCCTGTGTTGCCTCATTCAAATGTTTCTCTCCGTCTTTGAGCAGCGTCTCCATCTCCGCTTTCTTCTCTTCGTCTTCTCCAACTTCCTGTCGCGATTTTTTCAACCGTTCGAGTTCGACAGTCGCTCCGTCGACTTGGGCATCAAGTTCAGCAAGGCGTGCTTCCTGCCGTTGGTCAGTCAGGTTGATATATGGTGTTTGCAATCCGCGGAGAAAATCGGAACCGTTACGACCACCTGTTTCCGGAGCGGCATCAATGTTGTTAAAAAACGCTGACAAGGAATAAAAATCCTTCATGGTCATCGGGTCGTATTTGTGATCGTGACAGACCACACACTGCACCGTGATTCCCAGAAAAGCTGTTCCGACTGAAGTGACGCGGTCGAGAACATTTCGAGTGAAACTTTCCTCTGGTAATGCCGTACCCCGATCGATAATCAAATGCAGTCGGTGAAATCCGGAAGCAATCAACTGATCACGCGTTGGCTCGGGATAGAGATCTCCTGCCAGTTGGTAGCGCGTGAAATCGTCGTACGGCAAATTGGCGTTAAAAGACCGAATCACCCAGTCACGGTACGATGACAGATCACGATAATGGTCATGATGAATCCCGTTCGTATCCGCGAAACGAACCAGATCCAGCCAGAATTTTGCCAGGTGCTCTCCGAAATGCGGACTCTGCAACAAGCGGTCAACGACGTTCTCGTAGGCCTCTAAGGAATCGTCTTCGATGAATGCATGAATTTCCTCACGGGTCGGTGGAAGTCCTGTCAGGTCAAAAGTGACACGGCGAATCAATGTCCGCTTGTCGGCACGTGGCGAGGGATCCAGACCTTCAGCTTTCAATTTCCGCAGAACAAACCGATCAATCGGAGTTCCTTGAACGTCCTGTGGAAATTTCGGTGCTGTTGGTGGAACGAAAGCCCAGAAGTCCTCATAGGGGGCGCCCTGTTCAATCCACTTTTTCAGCATCGCGATTTCGGAGGCACTCAGCGGCGGTTTGCTTCCCTGGAGAGGAGGCATCACTAAATCGGGATCACGAGAAGTAATTCGTGTCCAAACTTCACTCTGCTCCAAAGAACCTGGCTGAATGGCAATGGTCCCCGCGGATTCGCGATACGCTCCGTCAGTACCTTCCGCTTGATCGAGACGTAAATCGGCTTCTCGATCAGCGTCAGCTGGACCATGACACTGAAAACAGCGATCTGCGAGAATCGGACGAATGTCGCGATCGAATCGGACCTCTCCGTAAACAGCAGACGCAACAAGCGGAAGGGAGACAAAAAAAAGGACATTCATTGATTTCATGGGAACACTCTCTTCCGCAAGGCATCGAATCGTTCACGTCATTTTAGGACGACCACGTAGGCCCTGTCGACATTGTTTCCAAATACACACAACTTTCCGCACGAGTCGTCGACAACCCTGGTCACTTCTTTCGTCCGTCAACGTCTCAGCCTTCTCCACGAGTGACAAGCGAACAGTCTCTCGTTCATGAGTCTTCAACGTTTTTATCCGAGAAGGTCATTCTGTTCAGTATGTTCTTAAGCTTGTCAGAGAGCGTGCTGAGCAAAAACTCTGTCATCCAGTAAACTGTGACAAACCTTGATCTTTGGCAACCTGGAATTGAAGAAGTCATGCCACAAATTGTCGGTGGAGTGCCGGTTTTTGTGCGCTGTGTGAACGCAATTGGCCCGCTTTTGTTGGCTGTTTTTCCATCAGCGCAGCACGAACGCGTCGCGAAGTTGCTCCCTGAGTCTGGAAGTGAGAACCGACGCCAGGTCATTCAGGATCATCAAAACGTACTCAGTCTGACAGGTTCAGCTGTTCGCGGCAATGAAATTTTCAAGAAGCAGTGCTCGACTTGCCACAAGCTGGACAACATTGGACCAAACCTGCGATCACTCACCGATCTGAAGCCAAGCAGCCTGCTGACGTCAATTCTCGATCCGAGTGCCGCCGTCGATGGAAAAGAAACAACGAGTGATTCTCCGTAACCAGTTGGAAGAAATCCGCAGCACTGGAAAATCACTCATGCCAGAGGGCCTCGAGAAAACTATGAAGCCGCAAGACTTCGCCGACGTTACCGAATACATTCGCCAGAAGGATTCAAAATAAGCTGTTCTTTTCTCTTTAGCTTCAAAGTCCTGAGAATTCTAGTCGAACGTTGTGCTGGCTTGTGTCTCATCGCAGCGGTTGTATCCCATTCCTATTCGCGGAGTTTCTCTGCCAGATCTTTCGCAGCTGGTTGCCATTTGCCTGGATCTTCATGCCCGAAAGCGGTCACCATTCTCCAGGTTCCGTTGAAATCCTTTGGGACTGTCTGGTTCTGGAATCCTCTCAAATAATACTTGCGGTATGTGTTCGGGACGTTCCATATTGTTGAGATGCTTTCTGTATTCTTTGGGACTTCAAGTATCCGGGAAACCGCGAATTGGCTACTGTTTGGTTCATAAATCGAGAGCCAGTCAACCGATCGGTTAATGTAGAAAAGACGAGAAACGTTTTCGTCATCAAGAAGTGGCTGATGAATGTCGTCGTCAGGTTTGTCATCGTTTCCTGCGATTAATTCTGAAGCCGTTGGCGTCCATGCATGCATGAAGTGATAGACGAGACTGAGGGGAGTCTCAACTTCAGCTTTGATAGTAGCCGTTTCGTAAAGGCGATTGTTTTTGATCTCGATGATGTTCGTTAATATGAAGCGACGAATCTTTGATTCTCGCACGAAGCGGAATGATTTCCCGTTGAGAGTCGCTTCCAGGGTGGTGAGTTCTTTGCCGTCCAAGAAGAAGGAGAGAGACTGCAAGTCTTCAGGTTCGTTTTCAAGATGTGCAGTTCCAATGAAGCCGGTTTCAGGATAACGGAAGACGGTTCCATACGCACTTCGTTCTGTTGTCATCGGTGTTCCGCGAAAATCAATTCGCCCCGGAGTCCATTGTGTCGATTGTCGCAAGAGGATTGTCACCTCTCCACATTTCACAGTAATCGACGGCAAGTCCGGACCAATGTTGGGACGAAAGTCCTCAGCCGAAGCACTCGTAGCAAGTGGTAACAGCAAGCACGCAATAATTGTTTTCATCATTCAATAGCGATCTGTTTGAAGATAAGTATGGAACGGTGGCTGCTGGCATCAGTACTTCACGGGCTTCAACAGGCAGTCTCGGTTCGTCGCCAAGAACGGCGGGATACCCTGAAGCTCGATGAAGTAGTCTTCCATTGCTCCCGTGGTAGGTCGCGAAAGTCGCAGCGTCCAGATTTCTCCTTGGTCGGATTCGGGAACACCGACGAATTGGTCTGGCATGGCAATCGTTGGTTTCTCCCAAACTGATTTTCCCTTAGGATTCAAAATCGCTGCACCAATGCCTTCACCGAAAATTTTAACGCCAAATTCTTTGGTGTCGGCGGGGACGTAGAAGTACAAATCGCCAACCGAAGAAATCAACCAGACACGTGCTTTTTCACCTGATATCACAGTCGGACAATTCGTCGACGTCAATTGAAATTTATTTGAACCGCTTTGGATCTGGATTCTGTAGATGCCGGTTTCTGGTGCAACAAAACTCAGTGACGCGGTCGATTGAAATGGAACTTCCCCAACGTTCAATTGTTTCCCGCTGGGGGGGATCGCGTTGACCCGAATTGGCTGACCGGAGAAATTTCCAACCTTCATGTGTTTTAAGGTCATTTTGACTTCGGTGTCGCGTTTGGCATAAATAAGATACGTTCCCCACTTGCGTTGGCTGAACGGTTTTTGCGGGAACGTTTGATCGATCTTGCTTTGATTGACTGGAACAAAATTAAGATTTTCGGTGTCGTATTTCGGGAACCGTTTGAAAGTGTTTCCGTGGTGCAATTTAGCGAGTAATTCCGGAGTGATTTTTAGTTGTGTCTCTTTGTCACCAGTCCGAATTGTCACAGTTCCGGTGATGTCGACCAGTCGCAGTCCGCCAGCTCCATCGTGAAAGCTCATCACAGGGCGACCAAGTGGATCTTCAATGACACAGTCCTCAAAGTGAATCCCACCGACGTCTCGCTGATCACCCGCTCTCGACATGAACTGAATAATGGGAGTTTTCGGGTCTCCTTCGCCCGGTTTCAATTTGCAGTTCACGAAACTGATTTTTGCACCTTCAATGGGTTTACTTCTTAGAGTGGCAACCGGGCTGTTCCCACCGGAGAAGTCACTGTCGATGAACTCTACTGTCCCGGTCATTGGGCCTTGGTTACCACCTTCGCCATTGGTGAAGGAAATCGGGGCTCGATTTGAACCGCGGGCCACGCAGTTCTCAAGCCGAATCGAAATCGGTTTCGATTCGGCTGTCATGTTGGGGAGATAGAAAGCATAACCGACGCCTTCATTGTTTTCTGCAACACAGTTTCGCATCACGCAGTTGACGAGTCGTTCATTGGGATGATTCGGCTCAAAATCGATGCCAGCCATCGGATTCGTCCCGCCTGTGTTCTTCATGATCGTATTTTCGATCAAAAAGTTTTCAGCGGTGATCACGCTGATTCCCTGACGATAATGTTTGTCGAGAACGACATCGACGATGTGAATGTCTTTGTTTGTTTTGCCGCCACTTCCGACGCCGAGATAGATTCCGTCTCCCCCGCTTTCCACCATCGTTAGTCCAGAGACTTTGACGTTCGAACTCCCTCGGATCAGTAATGTGTTTCTCCACTCAGCTTTCTTGTAAGGGGCCTTCGCGTAATCATCCCGGTGCATACTGAAGGTCGCCTCGTATCCGGTGATCGTGACGTTTTTCTTGTTCGAGATATTCAAGAGAGAATCGGTGGAGCCTTTGAATTCTCCTTTCTTCGCTTGGAGCACTGCACCTTTTTCGAAAACCAGTTCCTGATCGCTGGCTGCATTTAGAGGAGTAACAATCCAGGGCTGACCCATGTCTTCGATGATGACACGTTTCGCCCCCGAGTCGATCGCGTTTTGCATACTCTTGGTGGAGTCTGCCGGATCAAAGCCCCACCACGATGCGTGGGCTTCAGTAATCCTACCCGACTTGACGTCGTCAATTTTCGTTTGGTCGACATCACTGACGGTGACAACTGCCAAGGCGAAAAGTCCAAGAACTATATTCATTGCATTACTCCTGAAATAAGAATCGAAGGAACATAGTTGATACTCAGTATGCGAACAAACCTTCGTCTCGGCAGTTGCTACGTTTGAAGGGACGAGATAATATGGCGAACTGAAAGATCGGCACTGTTCTCGATGTGAGTTCGTGTCCACGTTTTCAGATATGGCCTTCCAAATTTGTCACCGCACTTTGAATTTTCACAAAGCTCGTGGTAATCAACCCTCCCATCTTCCAGGTCTTTTGCTCAACTGAATTTCCAAATCCTGCTTTGCTTCTTTCTTTGCGAACAGAGGTTGGCTTTGGTTTTTGCACAATTGCAGAGACAATCACCCCGCGGAGAAAAAAGATGTTACGAACTCGACGTCGCACATCAGCGATGCTTATAGCTCTATTAACGCTCGTAGGGCTCAACCAACTTTCGACATCGGTTCAGGCGGAAGCACCCAAAGGGTTCTCGCCTATTTTCAACGGAAAAGATTTGTCCGGTTGGAAAGGACTCGTCGGAAATCCAAAGACTCGCGCAGCCATGTCCGCAGAAGAGCTAGCAGCTGCACAGAAGGAAGCGGACGAACTCATGCGAGCACACTGGAGAGTAGAAGATGGTGTCCTAGTCTTTGACGGAAAAGGGAAAAGCCTTTGTACCGAGAAAGACTATGGAGATTTTGAACTCTACGTCGACTGGAAAATTCTCGAAGCCGGCGACAGCGGTATTTATTTGCGAGGCAGTCCTCAGGTTCAAATCTGGGATACCGAGCACGAACCATATTTCCGTCACGGAGCTGAGAACGGTTCCGGATCGCTGTGGAATAATAAAGACCATCAGCGATTTCCGCTTGTGAAAGCAGATAATCCGGTTGGGGAGTGGAACACATTTTACATTCGTATGATTGGCGAGCGAGTGACGATTAAGTTGAATGATGAACTCGTCGTCGACAATGTTGTCATGGAAAATCTCTGGGAACGTAACTTGCCAATTTATCGCAATGGACAGATCGAATTGCAAAATCATGGCAACACGCTCTATTTTCGCGAAATTCACGTTCGTGAAATCCCAGCGAGTGAAGCCAATGAAATTCTCCAAGCTCAAGCTAACAACAGTGGCTTCGAGAAAATTTTCAATGGGAAAGATCTCACTGGTTGGACCGGGGCAGTCGACAGTTACGAAGTTGTCGATGGAAAACTCATCTGCAAGGAAGGGGAAGTTGGTTCGCTCTTCACGAATAAAGAATACTCTAACTTCGTTGCAACTTTGGAGTTCAAACTTCCGCAAGCCGGCAATAACGGGCTCATTCTTCGATACGCCGGTGAAGGTCAGCCACATATCGAAGGACTTGAACTGCAAGTTCTAGATTCGGAAGATCCGAAATATGCCAAGCTCGATCCGCGTCAATACCATGGCTCTGTGTATGGACTTGTGCCAGCCCATCGTGGCTATTTACGCCCAACTGGAGAATGGAACTTCCAGAAAGTCACGATGCGTGGTTCCAATGTTAAAGTTGAACTGAATGGCACCACGATTCTCGACGCTGACTTGTCCGAAGTCAAAGAATCAAAAGATGGTGAAGTTCCTCCCGGTTCGAAGCGAAAAAGTGGTCACTTTGGATTGGCGGGACACCGTGATCCGGTCGAATTTCGTAATATTTCGATCCGCGAATTACCTGGCGATCCAGCAGTTCCTCCGTCACGTGACACCGCGATCAGCCCGACCGATGGCCCGATTGAACTCTTTAACGGTCGCAACATGGAAGGGATGTATACATGGATTCGTGATTCACAATACTCCGATCCCAAAAAGATTTTCACGGTTCATGATGGCATGATCCATATTTCAGGTGATGGTTACGGCGGACTGATCACGAATGAATCTTATCGTGACTACCATCTCATTCTTGAATTCAAGTGGGGCGAGAAAACTTGGGGAAATCGAGTCGATCGTACACGTGACTCTGGCCTCTTGGTCCATTGTTGGGGGCCGAATGGTGGTTATGGAAAAACTTGGATGGCATCAGTTGAAGCTCAGATCATTGAAGGTGGAGTCGGTGACATTCTTGTGTTGACGGGCTCTGATCCAATCACAGGTCAGGTTCTTCCGACTTCATTGACGGCAGAAATCACGAAGGACCGAGATGGCGAAAAAGTCTGGAAGAAAGGCGGAGAGCGAATCACACTCTCCAGTGGACGTATCAACTGGTTTGGACGGGATGTGGACTGGGTTGATAAGATCAACTTCCGAGGAAAAGATGACGTCGAGAGTCCATTCGGCGAATGGACTCGGATGGAAGTTATCGCAGATGGCGGACACTTACTTTATAAGGTCAATGGTGTTGTCGTAAACGAAGCTTTCGATGCCAAGCCCGATTTCGGAAAACTGCTTCTGCAAACCGAACAGGCTGAAATGTTCGTCAGACGTTACGAATTGTGGCCAATCGGAAAAGCTCCGAAAGATAAGCTGAAGCAATAAGGTAGGCTATGCAATTCCTTTCTGATTTTTAACACAGCACGTCATTGGTGGCGTGCTGTGTGTTTGTATAAACGACACTGAGCACACTCTACGGAATATCACAGTCACCATTACTCAACGTGCTATTGAACATACGGTTATTTTTCGCCTGCATCATGCTCCGAAATCTCCTGAAGAAACAGGTGTTCTGAACGCAGCTGACCTGCTCACTAACTACGACCCTAACACTGGTACCACACCGGGGGCTGGACAGACAAGTCGAACGCTGACCAGCTTGCGGAGTTCCTCATACACCAGAGGCAGCAACTCGGCAGTCGCGTTCTTGTTGCCTGATTCGATGGCTGCCAGGATTCTGGAGACGTCACTCATGGAACGTACTATAACTCTGCGGGGAAGTGATGTCTTGCGTGCGCCACAACGATCACCACAAAACCCGCACGACCGGCTATCTACTTCGAATCGGAACGTCACCTTCCGGACCGCCCTGGATATTCCGTTTTCGAAATGTCTCTCATTGAATTTCTAAGAGGGTTGGGTTCACACCACTCTTCGCCGGTCAGCGAACCAAAAACTGACCCGCTTGTTAAGACAAAAGCCGAGACAATCTGTCTCGGCTTTTTGCGTTCTATCGCGAGTTGTTGCAACAGCTTACGGGTGCAGACTCAGATGCCACTTTCGAAGACTCTCCCTTTTCCGGCGCAGGGGACGATTCGATATGTTCTGACAAGAGTGTTTCGTTGTGGCATTTTTGTGGCAGTCGTAAATTCTCAGTTTCTCTTTGGTGTTAAAATCAATGCATTGACCGACAGTTGGAAGTCGTTAGTATCCAATGCTTTACAACAAACAGGAAGATCACGCAGTCAACCTTGCAGAGAATCCCCCCCTCTCCGCTCCCATTGACACAGGCCCGCAGACCACTGTTTTTCCAGTGTCTGCGGGCCTGTGTCACTTTTTTAGACCACTTGTCCCGGTCTTGATTGTGGGCCAAAGCGGGAGTTAGTCCTGACATTAAGATCAATGCCACAACTGGCGCGAGCCGTACACGGCGCGCTATCTTCCCATTCAGAGTTCTATTATTGCTACACATCGTCTTCACCTTTGGTTGGTGTTGAGAAGGAGAGGTTCAAGCCGTGCATGAACCGTTGCGACTCTTCGTCGCTCAAGGAATAGTAAACCGCTGCCATCGACTTGTCGGAGCTGTGACCTAACCAGGCGTCGACCACTCGTTGCGGCACGCCTGCTTTTACGCAAAAAGTTTCGAAAAAATGTCTTAGCGAATGAATGGTATACCCATTCGTCTCACGACCCGCTGGAAGTCCCAGTTTTCGTACCCGTCGCACAAAACGTTCGTTGAGCTTCTTCGTGTCGATCCAATGGTCGCCGGCAGGATATTTTCCACTAGGTTCAGCCGTAAATAGCCAGCCATCAACGGACTGCTCCATGTGCTTCTTCATCATTGGTATTAAAGTTGAATGTATTGGGACTTTCCGTGACGTGCGAGTTTTGGTCGGTGTCTCTTCGCGAGAAACAATTTTAAACCAACCTTCTTCGAGGTCGACGTCTTCCGTACGCATTTGCCGTAACTCACCACTCCGCATGCCAGTGGATGCCAAAATCGCAATCAGAAACCGGTCGCGTTCGGAAGCTGCGCCGTAGGTTTTCTGGACTTTTTCCAGATTTGGGGCCGGTTTCGATTCCGTGACCGGTTTACTCAGCTGGATCTCCCGTAGCGGATTGGATCGTAAAAGCTTGCGGGTCGTGGACCATTTGAGCAACTGCTTGATCACCATGCTCTCGTGGTAGAGCGTGCGTGGTTTCACGACAACTTTTCGAAAAGCTCGGTATGCAACGAAAAGAGTTGGTGTGATTCGCTGCAGGTGACGCACTCGCTGTCCGTGGCAAAAATCTCGGAAGGTGCGCAACTCACCTCGGTATCGCACTATCGTTTTGCGCGCTCGGTTTTCAGTCTGCAGATAACTAAGGTCGCTTTCGATCGCGTCTTCGATCAGTGCATTGCCGTTTATAGCTTGGTACTCCCCTTCCTGTAGTTGATGCTCCAGATTGGCCGCTCGTTCAATTGCAACTTTTTTATTCTGTGTTTTTAGACTCTTGCGACGGTGATCGCCGTCGTGCCAGAACTCGGCGGTCCAGGTTTTCTTTTTGCCGCGCGTGTAAATGATGACGCGGTTTCCAATGGGTGTTCGAATGCCTGTTTCGTTTGATTTCATTTCCATTCTTTCGTGTTAAAAACAATTTCGATGACTTTGTCCCGCCACAGCAGGATGTGCTTGCCGCGCTTGCGGTATCGATACAACAACATCAAACAGATCAAGACCGAGTGAATCAAGGGGCGTCACTATGAACTACGGGTCCACGAATGGTTCATTCACATGAGTTCACCCAAATCGAGGCGAACTCGGGCATGAATGCTTGCAGTCATTTATGCCGTTTGCCACTTCGGTGGAAGCCACCGAGTTGAGTTACGACCAAGTGGCTTCTGAGTCAAATACTCCATCCGGCGTGCAGGACGAATGGCACGTAGTTATTCGTAAGTGCTGAGCAGGAATTGGTCTATGTCAAGAGGCCTCGTTTGCGTAGATGGGTGTTGGCAACAATCCATCAATGGCAAGGAGGCCTCCGAAATGTCTTATTCTCGGCGATCGAGTTTCCGTCAACACTTGAGCGATCTCAAACGTCAATTTCTTCAAGACGGAGAACTACCGTTGGCGAATGTGCTATCCGAAGAAAGCGTCTCACAAGCATTGCAGTCGATTGAAGGTTGCTGGAAGGATCGGATCTACTCACCGTTAGTCACGCTATCGGTCTTTCTAGGTCAAGTGTTGAGTGCAGATCATTCGTGCCGGGCAGCGGTCGCTCGCTTGATCGCACATCGTCTTTCACGTGGACAAAGTGCATGCTCTGCGGAAACCGGTGCCTACTGCCAGGCCAGGAAGCGACTTCCGGAGAAGTTCTTTTCTGGTATTGCTCGCAGGACTGGTGCCGCTTTGCAGGCCCAATGTGAGGCTCAATGGCTTTGGAAAAATCGGCGAGTTTTCGTTTACGATGGAACAACCGTCACCATGCCAGATACACCAGCGAATCAGGCGGCCTATCCGCAGAATCCTACTCAGAGACCCGGTTTAGGGTTTCC